>NZ_RPDH01000003.1:303677-607354 GCF_003813775.1 Chitinophaga lutea
CTGCCGCGCCTCCGATAGCCTGCGTGCGCGCCGTTCCTCCCGTGGTGAGGCGGCTGTAGCGTAGCGCATCCGCTTCTTCCTGGGCCCATCCATGAGCGGATACACCAAGGGCTATCAAAAGAAATGTGATTCTTTTATTCATCTGTAACGTTTTGTGTTGTTGTGGAACAAGCGAACCTGAACCTGGTAGCACAGGGGTAAAAAAGGGAATGATCAATTACGGACGTTGTTATACGGTCCGCAATTGATCATTCAAAGAATATGGATCAACCGCCTCTGGGACGGAAAGTTCTGGCCGGTGCGCTGCTTCCGCTGCTGTTGGACGGAGAAGAACTCGGGCTCGGATAAGACCTGCTCGGTTCCGGCGCCCTGTAAGTAGGTTCGCTGCGTACGGGAGCGCTGCGCTGCGGGGTGCTGCGTTCGTAGTTCGGTTGTGATACCGGACGTTCGCTGGACGACCTGTCGAACACCCTTCTCGGAGCGCTGTTGTTGCTATTGTTGTTGTTATAGTTCGGTTGTGATACCGGACGTTCGCTGGATGATCTGTCGAACACCCTTCTCGGAGCGCTGGTATTGCTGCTGCGGCCGCCTGACGTGTTATCGGGCGTATAATTGCCGCCGCTGCGGTCGAATACCCTCCGGGGTGCCGCACCACGGCCGCTGCCGCTGTTGTTGCCGGAATTCCAGTTGTTGGTGTTGTTGAACACCCTTGAGCTGGAAGAACCTCTCGGGCCCCATGAGTTGGACGGACGGGAGTTGTAATAACCGCCGTGCCAGCCACCCGGGTAGCCGCCGCCATACCAGCCGCTGCCACCGTACCATCCGGGATAGTAGCTGCCATACCAGCCACTGCCGTACCAGCCGTGCCAGGGATTGCTGTAGCCATACCACGGGCTGTACCAGCCGCCCCAGCGGTAGGGATTATATCCCCAGCCGAAGCCGATGCTGAGCGAAGGGCCCCAGTATGAACCCCATGAGCCCCAGCGGCTGCCGTAATAATTGTTGATGTAAACATTCGGACTACCGTAGAAATCGTCGTAATAATAACCATCCCAGTAGTTGCCGCGATAGCCCCTGCTGAAATTGTCGATACGGCGGGCGTAATCATAACGCTCTTCGTCTTCGTCCTGGTAAGTTACATAGGTGTTGCCATTGTCATCATACGTTTCTTCTACTGCATTACTTTGCGTATTTCTGGCAGTGTTACTGGCATACACTGTTTGCGGTCTCGCCGGAGAGTGATATACATCATCCGGCGTTTGTGCGGTTTGATATGCCGAAGAGCAGCTGCTTAACACAAGCACGGCAGCTACGGCACTATATATCATAGGTCTCATCTGGTGATATTTAATGAACAATGTAAATTTACTCAATTTAAACGAATTTTATCGTTGAAGAATGGGCCCCGCACCAAAGCGTTTTATTATCTTCGCACACCCGGTTAAGCCGTAGCTGATTTTTAACACCGGTTGGTGGCACTTTCCGTATTATTATATAAACAAATATTACGCCAATAAATTGTGTCAGATGCGCCGGAAATGCAGGGTTTCTGCTGAGTGGCCGCTGAAACGGATAAACGGAAAAAAGAAGGCACTAACCGCCTGTAAAGGAAGCAGTTGCAGCAGCAGCCAAACCGGGTAAACGGTAAAAGAAAAAAATTGATATGAGTAAAGAGATTACAGCCCGGTCGCAGGACTATGCGCAATGGTACAACGACCTCGTTTTGAAAGGCGGCCTCGCTGACTATTCGGCCGTAAAAGGCTGCATGGTAATCAAGCCCTACGGCTTTGCCCTCTGGGAAAACATGAGAGACGTACTGGACCGGATGTTCAAGGAAACAGGCCACCAGAACGCGTATTTCCCGCTTTTTATCCCTAAAAGCTTCCTCAGCAAAGAAGCCGACCACGTGGAAGGTTTTGCCAAGGAATGCGCCGTGGTTACCCACTACCGCCTCAAAAACAACCCGGACGGCAGCGGCGTGATCGTGGACCCGGACGCCAAACTGGAAGAAGAACTGATCGTCCGCCCCACCTCCGAAACCATCATCTGGAATACATATAAAGACTGGATCCAGTCGTACCGCGACCTCCCCCTGCTCGTGAACCAATGGGCCAACGTCGTGCGCTGGGAAATGCGTACCCGCCTCTTCCTCCGTACCACCGAATTCCTCTGGCAGGAAGGGCATACCGCCCACGCCACCGCAGAGGAAGCCATCGAGGAGACCCGCAAAATGCTGGACGTGTACGCCGATTTCGTGGAAAATTACATGGCCGTGCCCGTGGTAAAAGGCGTTAAATCCGCCTCCGAACGGTTCGCCGGCGCAGTGGACACCTACTGTATCGAAGCCCTCATGCAGGACGGCAAGGCCCTCCAGGCCGGCACCTCCCATTTCCTGGGCCAGAACTTTGCAAAAGCCTTTGACGTTCAGTTCTCTAACAAGGAGAATAAACTCGAATATGTTTGGGCCACCAGCTGGGGCGTATCCACCCGCCTCGTGGGCGCCCTCGTGATGGCGCACAGCGACGACGACGGACTTATACTACCGCCCCGCATCGCGCCGTTACAGGTGGTGATTGTGCCGATCTATAAAGGGCAGGACCAGAAAGATCCCATCGACGCCAAAGTGGCCGCGATCGTGAAAGAACTGAAAGCCGCCGGCATCCGGGTGAAATACGACGATTCCGACAACGCCCGCCCGGGATGGAAGTTCGCCGAGCACGAAATGAAAGGCGTGCCCGTGCGTATCGCCATCGGCTCCCGCGACCTCGAAAACAACGTGGCCGAGGTAGCCCGCAGGGATACCAAAACCAAGGAAAGCCTGTCCCTCGACGGCCTGGCAGGCAATATCGTAGCTTTGCTGGACGAAATCCAGCAGAATATGTATAACAAAGCCCTCGCTTTCCGGAACGAGCACATCACCCCGGTGGATTCCTGGGAAGCGTTCGAACGCGCGCTGGATGAGAAAACCGGCTTTGTGGCCGCCCACTGGGACGGTACCCCTGAAACCGAAGCCGCCATCAAGGAAAAAACGAAAGCGACCATCCGCTGCATCCCGTTGAACAATCCGCAGGAAGCAGGTGTTTGCATTCTGACCGGCAAACCCTCCAAAGAGCGGGTGCTGTTCGCAAGGGCTTATTAATCAAGCAAAAAATACTGTCATCCAACATCGTTGATGCAAGCCATCCGCTACATAATAATGCTGCTTTTTAGCCTGGGATTGTACAGCACTGCGTGCGCACAAGGCCTGGTGATCCGCAATTATAATGTAAAGGATGGGCTTGCCAACGCTACCGTATATGCCGCCGTACAGGACCCGGAAGGGTTCATCTGGTTCGCCACCCCCACCGGCGTCAGCAAATTCGACGGCAAACGCTTCCGCAACTACACCAAAAAAGACGGCCTCACCGACAACGACGTCGTGAAACTCGCGGCAGACTCCCGGGGAAGGGTATGGTTTTTCACCAATAACGGCAAACCTTCCTTCTACAGCCGCCATACGCTGCACAACGAGGAAAACGACACCAGCCTGCGTTTCAACAGCCGCAGCCATTACATGCAGTATGCCTTTGAAGACAAGGCCCGCGCCGTATGGTTCCTCAACACCGCCGGCCGCATCATCCAGTACAATGGCCGGCAGATCGTGTACGACAAGCTGGGCGCCAAACAGGCCGACGTGCTCTGGCTGCTCAGTAAAGACAGCATCTTCAGGCCCCTCCAGCGGTATTTTAACCTGCCCTCCGTCAAAGACAGCAACAACGTTAACCAGAAAATATTCCTCACCGCGCCGTACCCGCTAAAGGACCCGGACTTCGGGGAGCGTATCCGCAAATACCCCATCCTGCTCGCCGGCAACGTGGCGTATTCCTACACCTCCGGGGAAGTGATTCCCTTCCTCAAAGGCTCGGAGTGGGGGATCAACGAGGATATCAGCAGCATCTGCACCGACCGCAACAACCTCTGGGTGGGCACCCAGCGGGCGCTCTACTATATCCGCGACTTCTTTAAAGGGGAGCGGAAGGTGAACAAACTGCTGAGTAACCACTACATTACCGGCATCCTCAACGACCGCGATGGCAATATCTGGATCACCACCTACGGCGACGGGGTGTACCATATTCCCTTCAAACACTTTTATTTCGGGTACCTCGACAATACCAACGGGCTCTATTCCCATTCCGTGTTCAGTGTGTTCAAAGACCGCCGCAACGGGCTGCTGTACATCGGTGAAAACGCCGGGATGCTCAATATCATGAACGGCAACGGCAACATTTCCCGCCTTTCGCTCGACTCCACCGTGGGGCGCAACAGCGTGTTCGGGATCATGGCCCTGCCGAAGGGGGAGGAAGTGGTGATCGGCACCGATAACGGCATTTACCAGTACGCCCCCGGCATGCGGCAACCCCGGCTGGTGATGAACATGCGCTCCATTAAAGATATGGACATCACTCCCTCCGGCAGGCTGCGGGTGGTGACCCGCAACAAACTCCTGACGGGTATCGACGCCAAAAACATCACCGACCTTGCCGGTCTCGAAACCCTGGTGTCGTCTGTGTCGTGCATCAACGATTCCGCTTATTACCTCGGTACCGGCGCCGGCCTGTACTACAGCAGCGGCCACCAGCCGCCGGTGCCCGTACAGCGCGACCCGCGGCTGGGCCAGAGCATCAAGGACCTGCAGTGGATCAACGGCTACCTCTGGGTAGGCACCAGCGACCAGGGGATTTTTGTGCTGAAAGACAACGAGATCGTGCGCCATTTCAAAACGAGCGACAACCTGGTCAGCGATATCTGCCAGCAATTATATTACGACGGGAAAGACCGGCTGTACGTAGCCACTAACCGCGGGGTGTCCGTCATCGACGCCAAAGAACGGGTGCTTATCCGTAACATCACGTCGAACGACGGGCTGATGAGCGACGACATCCGGGGGCTCTGCCATTACGGCGACACCCTGTTTGTGGCCACCTCCAACGGCCTCTGTTACTTCTCCCGCGACCATATTCCCGTGGACACGGTGCCGCCCACCGTGTACCTGAATGCCATCCGGTATGCGGACAGCAGCTTCCCGCCCAGGCCGCATTTTTCCCACCTCTACCAGCGCAAGGGCGCTCTGGAGGTGGAATTCGGCGCCATCGCGTACGACCTGCCCGAACTGGTGGAATACCAGTACAACTTCTCCGGCGACACCACATCCGGCTGGGTGACCACCAAAAGCAACATCGTGCCGTACCCGCGCCTGCTGCCGGGAGATTACACCCTGCTGTTCCGGGCCCGCAAGTACAAAAGCGACTGGAGCGCCCCAGTGTCCATGCGCATTTCGATTTTGCCCCGGTGGTACCAGGAATGGTGGGCGAGGGCTATCCTTGTGGTGCTGGGTATCCTGGCTATATTATTGATTCTCAGGTATATCGTGGGCCGCATCAAAGGCGGGGAGAAGCGGAAAACCGAGTATAACCGGCGTATCGCCGAACTGGAAGCCAAGGCGCTGACCAACCAGATGAACCCGCATTTTATCTTTAACTCCCTCAATTCGGTGCAGCACCTGATCCTGGAGAAAGAGGAAAAGCAGGCCCTCAATTTCCTGGCGGACTTTGCCACCCTCATGCGCCAGATGCTCAACAATTCCCGGAAGTCTTACATCTCGCTGGAGGAAGAGGTCGCTTTCCTGGCGCGGTACCTGGAACTGGAAAAAATACGTTTTGCCAATTCTTTCGTATATAAATTCGAATTAAGCGATGAATTAAAGGAGTATACCGTGTATATCCCGCCCATGATCATACAGCCCATTCTCGAAAATGCGGTGAAGCACGGCCTGGCCCCTAAAAACGGCAGCGGGCACCTGCTGGTGCGGCTGGAGATGCATGGGGACCTGCTGTATTGTGCGGTGGACGACGACGGGATAGGCTGGGAACACGCCAATAATATCAAAAGCGGGAAGCTCGCCAAGCACGAATCCACCGCCCTGAGTGTTATTAGAGAAAGACTCCAGATTATTAAATCTTTTAATGGAAGCGTTGGAAAGTTAGAAATTATTGATAAATTTAAGTCTGGATTCGGCAACAAGGAAGGTACCTTGGTTGAAATCCTGATTCCCATTGTAAAGATGTTATGAGTATTATAAAAGCTGCCATTGTAGACGACGAGGTCCGCAACATTCATATCCTGCGAAACATACTGGAGAATTACTGCAAGGATGTAAAAGTGATAGGAGAAGCGCAAAATATCCACGAGGCCGCTGAAATGATCAAGAATAACCCTATTGACGTTCTGTTTCTGGATATTGAGATGCCCCCACATAACGGTTTCCAGCTGTTGGAAATGTTCCCTGTCCTTAACTTTGAAGTGATCTTCATTACGGCATTCCAGGAGTATGCGCTACAGGCGATCAAATTTGCGGCATTGGACTACCTGCTCAAACCGATCAAGGTGAGCGAGGTGGAAGACGCGTTGGAAAAAGTGAAGCGCAGCAAAAAAGGCCGCCTCAACGAGCTGGCCTCGATCCTGAAGGACTACGTGAAAAATAACGATAACGCCTTCTCCAAAATCGTTATCCCCGTCAACGACGGCTATAATGTCATCGACCTCAAAGACATCATTTACTGCGAAGCATTCGACAGCTACACCAAAATCCAGCTCATCAACAACGTATCCCATCTCATCTCCAAGTCGCTCAAGGAGTATGAGGAAATGTTGTCGGACAAGGGTTTTTACCGCGTGCACAAGTCGTTCCTCATCAATATCCATCACATCGTGAAGATCATCAAGGGCCTCGGCACCGCCGTGATCATGAGCGACCAGAAGAATATCCCCATTTCCTCCCGTAAGAAAGACGAGTTTTTCACCCAGCTGAAAGGGGTCATCAACCTGTAAGCCCTTATTTTCACCTTTCGATTATTACCGTTAACGGACAATTTCTTGGCGTTTACCAAATGCCCTGTCGCCGCATTGGGTTATAGTCCTACATTAGAGTAGGGTTTTCATAGGATATATGGTCATTCCTGTACACAATACCGAAATGGCCATAAGAAAAGCCCTCCGCCAGGAGGGCTTTTTTAATTGTATCAACCGTCTAACCGTATCGATGCGTTGGCGTTCAAATAAGAAGGCCACCCGAGAAGCGGGCGGCCTTCAATCCTAACCTATAAAACCTATATGAAAACACTTGATTAAAAATCCACGGAATTGCTCAGGTCCAGGTCGTAATACAGGATATTACTGTACTGGTCGTTCGCATAAAAACCTTCCAGCCTCACTTTGTCTTTACCCTGCAATGCGTTTTTGAGGGCATCCACATTGGTCGTTTTGGCGCTGCCGGCTTTCAGTATCACGAAACCGGGTTTCATGTTGGTCTGCTTTTTAATCAGCCCGCTGTTGATAGTGGTGACTACTACGCCGCCTTCTATCCCCATTTCCTTCGAATACCGTGTATTCAGCGATGAAAACTCAGCCCCCAGGTAGTCGAGTACACTTGGCTTCACAATGTCCGTATTCCCGTCGAGGTTCTTCAGAATTGCACTGGCCGTGTACTCTTTGTTGTTGCGCAAATAATTCACGCTCACTTTGTCACCTGGTTTGTATCGGCTGATCTGCTCCATCAACTCCGGAATCGAGGAGGTTTTCACGCCGTTTATCTTTGTAATGATGTCTCCTTCCTTGATGCCTGCTGCGGCTGCGGCGCCGGTGGCGGGTACGTTGAGCACCTTGATGCCTGCCAGGTCGCGGCTCATGCCGGCTGCTTCCAGTTCTTTTTCGCTCATGGTGTTCGGGTTCATGTATTCAATACCCAGGTAGGCGCGTTGTACGTTGCCGAATTTCATGAGGTCGTTCACCACTTTTTTCACCAGGTTCACGGGGATGGCGTAGGAATATCCTGCGTATGCGCCCGTGGGAGAGGCAATGGCCGCGTTGATACCGATCAGTTCGCCTGCGGTATTGATCAGCGCGCCGCCGCTGTTACCCTGGTTCACCGCCGCGTCCGTCTGGATGAACGATTCGATGGCGGAACGGCGATTGCGGGTGTTGATGCCGATGGCGCGGCTTTTGGCGCTCACGATACCGGCCGTAACGGTGGTTTCCAGGTTCAGGGGATAACCTACCGCCAGCACCCACTGGCCTACCTGCACATCGTCCGAGTTACCATAGAGGAGGTAAGGCAGGCCTTTGGACTCTATTTTGATCACGGCCAGGTCAGTGTTCGGATCGGTGCCGATCACCTTCGCCGTGTAAGTTTTGTTGCTGCTGAGGGTCACGGAAATCTCATCCGCATCGTCTACCACGTGGTTATTGGTTACAATAAAACCGTCGTCGGAGATCAATACCCCTGAGCCGGAAGCCATCTGGCCCGGTGAATAATACCGGCGGCGGCTGCCTTCGTCTTCAAACTGTTCACCGAAAAATTCCTCCAGCAGGCTTCTTCTCTTCTGAATATTGCTGGGTAACTGTTTCGGGTTGATTTTCGTTTTTATATGCACCACACCCGGCGTGCCGATTCGGGCTGCCTCGGAAAAATCCGTGGGCGGGGTGAGGTTGTTATTGCCTGCTGTGCCGGGCATGTAGTTCGCATAGTTCACGGGAACCGTCTGCGAACCGTTCTGAAATACACCTTCCTGACGGGGCTGGAAATATTTGCTGTAAACAAATATGCTCCCAAAGGCGGTGGCAGCGCTGATCAGAATGGTTGCCGCAACTTGCCTGAATTTCATATTTGTGATGGTTTTAAAAGGGTTATTAGGTATAATTTTATTCAGGTATTCCAAGATCAATTTGCATGCCTGTGTATACAAATTTAACCCTGAAACGGGATTAGACGTTATAACACCAAAGTATTTAACAGATTTTTATACCAATCGTTAAAGCCGCCTTAATGATCTCCCCATTAAACGGCACAGGCACTGCCAAAAGTATTGGCGGTGCCTGTCAAGATAACAAAGGGAATGACATTTTGGTTAAAGCCCCCGGAAGAACGCGGCGGTATCGGCGCCGTCCGCATAATCCGTCAGGGACGGCCGCTGCGCCTGCCCGAAGGGGATTGCGTCGCGGGCCACCAGGCACTGTAAGTCCGGGTGGGCTTTGAGCTGCGCTTCCAGCTCCCCGCGGTTGCGGTAAAAGCCGTAATGCAGCACGCTCAGCGGCGAAAACAGCGGGTCGGACTCGTGGAGCAGCAGGCTGTCGTTCGTCAGGTACGGCGAGGTATTGAGCAGGTACAGCGCCAGGTTATAGTCGTAATTGTTTTTGTACTTGTGATGGTCGGCCAGGTAATCGTATTTCTTCAGGGCCTCCAGCAGGGGAGCGAAATCGTACCCTTCGGGCACATACACCTTGGTCACATTGCGGCAGCCCAGCCCGAAATACAGCATCACATCGTCTGCCAGCGCCTCCAGTTCCTGCGGCGTTTCTTCCCCGGTGAGCACGGCGGCGGAAGTACGGTTGCGGCGGATGATGTGGGGGTATTTGGCGAAATAATAGTTGAAATACCGGGCGGAGTTGTTGCTGCCGGTGGCAATATAGGCATCGCAGTCTTTCAGCACCTCGTGGATGGTGGTGACGCCGGCCAGTTCCGGGGCCCATTCTTCCACCTTTTTGAGCAGGTGGGGGAGCAGGATATTGTCTTTCGACGAGAGTTTCAGCCGGATCTCGTGGCCGCTGAGGAAACCCGTCAGCCAGTCGTGGAACCCCACGAGGGGAATATTCCCCGCCATCACGATGCCTACTTTTTTCGGCGCGGCCGGTTCCCCGAAGCCGGGATACTGGGCCAGCCACTCTTCCAGCTTCGGCCGGGCGAGGTAATATTGGCGGATATTGTCGATGGAAAGGTCGATGAACTCGGGCGTAAACCACCCGTTGTGCTGGTAGGCCTGCCGTTTCACCGTGTCCAGGCTTTCCCGTTCTTCGTCCGTGCCCGCTCCGCCCAGGTAGGCGTTCAGCCGCTCCAGCACGGCCAGTTTCTGTGATATGTTGTGTTGTATCATGTTGTCTTTTTCAAAGCCCCCTCGGATATTCCTGCCGTTTTTTATATTTTGGCCCGGATTTCTCCATGGCGTCCCCGAAAATTATTTGAGTATTTAAATTGAAGATATTCTATTTTTGAAGCAAAATTAATGGCTTACATCCTAAACAAAAAGTTTACAACATGGCAATTAAGATAACAGACGAATGTATTAACTGCGGCGCATGTGAACCGGAATGCCCGAACAATGCCATTTACGAAGGCGGGGTTGAATGGGCGATTGCAGACGGAACGACCGTGAAAGGCTCCTATACCCTCATGGATGGCTCGGAATTGGATGCCGACCAGCGGAATGCTCCTATCAGCGTGGATACTTATTATATCGTACCGAATAAATGTACCGAGTGCCAGGGTTTCCACGAAGAGCCCCAGTGTGCGGCGGTGTGCCCGGTAGATTGCTGCGTACCCGATGAAATGTACCAGGAAACGGTGGATGAGCTGATGGCCAAAAAAGCCAAACTCCACATCTAGCCTTCAAAATCAATAATATTTGCTATAAGTGAAAAGGAAGGACCAGCGATTTGTTGGCTCTTCCTTTTTAATTTTTTACTTTTCAGGTTATTTACAAACCTTATGAAGAAGAACATAGCCCTAGTAGCCGGAGGTTATTCCGGAGAATATGTGATTTCGGTGCAAAGCGCGGCCGTCATCGAAAAAAACATCGACGCGGCGCTGTACGACGTTTACAAAATCATCATCACCCGTGAAAGCTGGCTCTACACCGCGCCGGACGGCAGGGGGTACGAGGTGGACAAAAACGACTTCAGCCTGACGGTAGAGGGCCGGAAGATCAGCTTCGACGCCGTTTTCATCGGCATCCACGGCACGCCGGGCGAAGACGGGCGCCTCCAGGGTTATTTCGAAATGCTCGGCATCCCCTATACCAGCTGCGGCATGGTCACGTCGGCCCTTACCTTCAACAAAAGCTACTGCAACAAAGTGGTGGCCCAGCTGAACGTGGTGAACGTGAGCAAATCCGCCCACATCTTCCGCGACAAACCCTACGACACCACCGCCATCCTTTCACAGCTCCGCCTTCCCGTGTTCGTGAAACCGGCGGAAGGGGGCAGCAGCATCGGCATGAGCAAGGTGAATACGGCGGAGGAGCTGCAGCCGGCCATTGAGAAAGCGTTCAAAGAAGACAGCCAGATACTCATCGAAGAATTCATCAAAGGCACGGAAGTGACCTGCGGCATGTTTTACGCCAGCGGGAAACTGAACGTGCTGCCGCTCACGGAAATCCGCAGCAGCAAGGAGTTTTTCGACTACGAAGCCAAATACACCCCGGGCATCACCAACGAGGTGACCCCCGCGGAAATCCCCGAAGCCGCCGCCGCCCAAATCCGGTCGGCCGCACAGGAACTGTATGTGCGCCTCAACTGCAAAGGCATCGTGCGGGCCGATTTTATCCTCGAAGAAAGCACCGGCAATGTGTATTTCCTGGAGGTGAACACCATGCCCGGACAGAGTGAAAACAGCCTCGTACCGCAGCAGGTGCGGGCTGCAGGACTGACTTTGCAGGCTTTTTACGGCATGCTTATTGAAGAATGCCTTGGCAAGAAAAATACCCTTACTTTCAACGCATGAAACTATTCGACAACATCACTAAACGGTCCTTCGGCTTCAACCTGCTGGTTATCCTGGGCGTGATTGTGCTTTTTTTCATCATCTTTTTCAGTTCGCTTAGTTTCCTGACCCGCCACGGCGAGGAAGTGACGGTGCCCGACGTAAGGGGCAAAAGCATCAAGGAAGCCACCGCCGCCCTGGAGAAGATGGGTTTTGAAGTGGAAGTGCGCGACTCCATCTACATCGATACGATGCCGGCCCTGCTGGTATACGAACAAACGCCCGAGCGCGGCGATGTGGTGAAGGTGAACCGCACCATCTACCTCACCGTCAACAAGGTAGTGCCGCCCATGGTGCCGATGCCCGACCTGGAGGGGCTCACTTACCGCTCCGCGGAAATGACGCTGCGGGCCCGCCGCCTCAACATCGGCGATACCATCTATAAACCGGACTTCGCCACCAATACCGTACTGGAACAACTGCTGAACGGCAAACCCATCAAACCCGGCAAGGAAATCCCCGAAGGGAGCAACATCACCCTGGTGCTCAGCAGCGGCACGGGCAGCATGGAAAACCCGGTGCCAGACCTCGTGGGCAGCACTTATTTCGAGGCCCGTGAGATACTTGCGGCCAGCAACCTGAACGTGGGCACGGTACTGATCGACGGGGGCGTAACGGACACCCTGGGCGCCTTCATTTTCAAACAATCGCCCGCACGGCGCAACGAGCTGGGAGAACTGAACCTCATCCGGGCCGGTGAAAGCGTAGATTTATGGCTCACGGCCACCAAACCGGTGAAGGACAGCATAGCCGCGCCAGCACCGCCGCCGGCAACAGAAGAATAAATATTAACTTTGTAAAAATATTCGCAACATGGAAAATATAACTGCGGAAGAAGTAAAACAACGCATCGACGGCGGCGAAAGCCTGAACCTGGTAGACGTTCGTGAGCCCCACGAAAACGCGGAGTTCAACATCGGCGGCATCCTGCTGCCGCTGGGCGATATCCGCGCGATGCAGACGGATGCGGTGGAAAACCTGAAAGACCAGGAAGTGATCGTATACTGCAGAAGCGGTAACCGCAGCGCACAGGCAGCCATGCTGCTCGAAACGTACGGTTTCCAGAACGTAAAAAACCTTGCAGGCGGGATGCTGCACTGGCAGGAGAAATTCGGCCGGTAATACCTTCTTTTCAATTTTTGAGCCGCTCCGTCAACGGGCGGCTTTTTTTATGGGTGGCTTCAAACAGGGCATGCTTTTCAATGCCGGTACCGCGGGGGCATTATCAACGGGCTCCTTCACAGGATTGCTGATGCCACGCCGGCAAAACGGCGGAGCATGCAGGTAACAATACACTATCCTTTCAACGCCGGCACCACGGCGGTGGCTTCAATTTCCACGAGCAGCTGCGGGTCGATGAGGCGGCTTACTTCCACCATGGTGGTGGCGGGACGGATGGCCTGGAAGAATTCACCGTGGGCCCGGCCGATCTCTTCCCATTTCGAGATATCGGTCACGTACATCCTGGTGCGCACCACATCGTGCAGCGAAGCGCCTGCCTTTACGAGCACCGCTTCGATCTTGGCCAGGATGTGTTTCGTTTGTTCATACGCGTCATTGATGCCGATCACTTTTTCCCCGTCTACCGATACGGTACCGGAAATCTCCACCACATTGCCGATGCGCACCGCCCTCGAATAGCCCACTTTGGATTCCCAGGGGGCGCCGGAACTGATGTTTAAGCGTTGCATATATTGGATTGTTTTATTCGAAAAAGCAACTGCTGCCGCCCACCCAGTCGTGATCGCGGTTGAAGTTCACCCCGATCATCCTGCCCTTGCTCAGCCGCGCCAGGTTATGGGCGAGGATGGGAGCGGGGGCATCGTCCGGCCAGCAATACATCAGCCTGATCTCGCATTTGGCCAGGCCGGTGGGCGTGGCAATGGCGGGGGCGTAGTCCACTTTCTGCTGGAGGATCCAGTTTTCCGGGTCGGTGATGCGGTCGGCGTCTTCGGGCGTGGGGTCGATGATCACGCCCTGGCCGGCGAAAGAAAACAGGGGTTTCAGCACATAATTGTGCAGGTCCTGCGGCAGCACGGGAATTTCGTGGAGGAACCAGGCTTTGGGCGCAAAAGGCCCCTGCACATGCGGGAGCAGGTATTTGCTGATGCGGTAGTACCAGTTGGGATGCGGCGCCCATTCCACGTCCAGCTCGTGCTGGAAGTTCACGGTGTCGCCCAGCCGCGCCCGGTTGGCTTCCACATCGTCTGCGATCATACGGTTATAAATGCGGTGCACGGGCACCAGCTGCCCGTTGCGGCGGTAAAAGAGTTTTTTGCCGTCCTGCACCAGGTCAGACAGGCATACGGTGGGAATGCCGAGCATATTACCGGTGCATACAAAGTCGATGAGGGTTTTCTGTTGCTGCGGCAGTACTTCGAGCAGGATGACGTTTTCCGGGTTGTGGCCCGCTACGATGGTGCGGCGGAGCAGATCGGCATATCCGCGCGCATCGAGGCCGCTGCCGAAGTTGTTCATGCCGGGCGGTACGTCCATATACCGGCGGTAATGGCGGGCCAGCAGTTCCTGGAAACCGAAGAGGCTGGGGAATCCCTGGAGCTCTATCAGCTGGGGCGCCAGCTCGCCGTTTTCCTGGCGCGTTACGGCAAAGTCGATGATGATGAAGTGAGGATGTGCATCTTCCTTCGGCACCAGCTGCTGTTTGGGTATAGCCGCTTCCGTTAGTTCCCTGAAATCGGGCCGCATGATGAGGGCGTTGATGGCGTTGCCGGCATCGATCAGTTGCTGTTGCAGGGCGCGGGGAACGAACACGGGTGTTTCAGCCACCCTGAAGTCAGGCGTAATACCGGTTTCGGCGGTGAGGCCCTGGAGCAGGGCATTGTACCGTGCGGTGGAAAACTGCTGGTTATATGCCTGTCGGACGGATGGGATCATAATGTCTTCAACGTTTTACGTGTATTGATATTCCCGCTGGTGCAGCAAGGCATCGTGCAGGAAGTTGGGCAGCAGCGTGTCGTGCGTGAGCGGGATTTTGTCCGGCTCCCGGAGCAGCTCCAGCATGCTGTCGTATTTTTCGGCGCCATGCTCGGCCACCACCCGCTGTTTTTTGGCGGGCAGCAGCAGGTGTTTGCGCATACCCGGGGCATCGGCTTCCGGGTGAAACTGGGTGCCGATCATATACGGATTAAAGCGGATAGCCATGGTGGCGCGTTCCAGCGGTACATGCGGTCTTTCTTTTTCGATGGCGAGGATGCTGGCGCCCATGGCGGCCAGCCGGGCCTCGTTGGGCTGCACTACCTGCCAGTTGCGGCTGTCCACGATATGAAACGGGTCTGGCAGTCCTCCAAAAAGCGGCTCTTCGAGCCCTCCGGCCGTTTTATGCACGGGAAACACCCCGAAAGCGGCGGATTTGCGCCGGCACACCTGCCCCAGCTCATAATAGCGGCACACCACCTGGAAGGAGTGACAGATGAGAAAAACGTATTTTTTACGGGGATTGGGCCCCGCATTCCACTCCAGCACCCCGTCGAGCCACCGGAAATACGCCTGTTCCCAGGCGCTGCCGGCACTGTCTACCGGGCTGCCGGGGCCGCCGGAAGAGATGTACACATCGTAGGAAAGATCGGGTACCTGCCGTTGCCGGCGTACCTCGAATTCATTCAGCTGCAGCGGGATCTGCTCCGTTTCCGCAAACTGTATCAGCAGTTCGCGGATGCAGCGCATCCCTTCGTTTTCCACCCCCTCGTACATATCTAACAAGGCTACCTTCATACTGCAAAATTACGCCAGAAAGCGGGATTGTATATAATCGGTTACCGCCACCAGGTCGTTGGCCTCCTCATACGCTTTCAGCTGCTTGTCGGCCCCGGTGCCTTCGGCCAGGATGCGGTGGGTACCGTCTACCGCGGTGGAGCGGGAGCCCAGGTCGTCGAGCACATCGTCCACAAAATCAAGCAATTCGTAAATCAGGGCCCGGGTATTGACCTCCATTTCCTTCCCGAAATCGATCAGGTTCCCGTCGATGCCGTAGCGGGAGGCGCGCCATTTGTTCTCATTGACGAGGGCGCGGTTATAAATGATGAAGTTGAGGTTCTGCATGCGCAGTTTATAAATCTTGGCGCATACCGCCTGGAACAGCGAGGCCAGCGTGATGGTTTCCCGCACCGTCAGCGGCACGTCGCAGATGCGGAATTCCACGGTATCGAAAAACGGGTGCACCCGGAGGTCCCACCACACTTTTTTCGCATTGTCGATGCAGTTGGTTTTCACCAGCAGCTTGATGTAGTTATCGTACTCCTCGATGCTGGCGAAATAGTCGGGGATGCCCGTGCGGGGGAACTTGTCGAACACCTTGGTGCGGAACGATTTGAAACCCGTGTTGCGGCCTTCCCAGAAAGGGGAATTGGTGCTGAGGGCAAAGATGTGCGGGAGGAAGTACCGCGCGCTGTTGGCGATGTGCAGGGCCATTTCGCGGTTTTCCATGCCTACATGCACGTGCAGCCCGAAAATCAGGTTGGAGCGCGCGGCGTCCTGCATTTCGTTCACCAGTTCAAAATAACGGGGATGATCGGTGATGAGCTGTTTTTCCCATTTCGAAAAAGGATGCGTGCCGGATGCGCCGATGTTGAACCCCAGGTCGCCGGCGATCTGCCGGATGGTCTGGCGGAGCAGGGTCACGTCCGCATGCGCTTCTTCGATGTTGGCGCAGATCTGCGTGCCTACTTCCACTACGGCCTGGTGCATTTCGGCCTTCACTTTGTCTTTGATCACTTTCTGCGCCTGTTCCACGATCTTCTGCTCGTGGGAGCGGAGCTCGCGGGTCTGCGGGTCGAGCACCATGTATTCTTCTTCAATTCCGAGGGTAAACGCGGAGAAATTCATGCATCAATATGTTTATAGACGGCCTGAGTTTGTTCATTCAAATCAAACCATGAAGATCGTGAATTATTTGCCAATTAAAACGTTTGCACTTAACGCGGCTGCGCACTCTCACGGATATACGTACCCCAGGTGAGATTGTTCTGCCCGAAACGCTGGGCTTTGGCGCGCCCGATGGCATAGCGGGCCATAGTGTCCACCACCCATTCGAAGTTTTCTTCTCCGACGGAAACGAGGTCGGCGTCGGGGGCAGGGTTGCAGAAGTCGATGGCATAGGGCACGCCGTCGCGCACGGCCAGTTCCACGGTATTAAAATCGTATCCCAGCGCCTGGTTGAGCGTGATCACGGAATGTTCCATTGCCGCGAGCAGCTTTTCGCCGGGCCGGAAACCGGCCCTGTACCGGTCTGCCGGCGCGTTGCGCGGCTCATACGGCATGATGCGCACATGTTTCCCGCCGATGCAGTAGCAGCGGTAATATTCCTCGAAGACGATCTCTTCCTGCAGCATCATCACTTCGCGCCCCGTCTGCGCATGTTTGCGGAAAAAATCTTCCCTGTCGGCGATGCGGTACACGTCTTTCCAGCCGCCGCCGGCATAAGGTTTCATATAGGCGGGGAAGCCGGTGAAACGGAAAATCGCGTCCCAGTCCATCGGGTACCGCAGGTTGCGGAAGGAGCGGTTACTGGTGTCGGGGGGCTGCTCGAAACTGGGCAGCAGCGCGGTTTTGGGAACGGGCACGTCGAGGCTGAGGGCCAGGGCGTTGTTGAAGAATTTTTCGTCGGCGCTCCACCAGAACGGATTGTTGAGCACGGCCGAGCCGTCGAGCGCCGCATTTTTGAGCCAGGCGCGGTAAAAGGGTACGTCGTGCGAGATGCGGTCTATGATCACCGCGTATTCACCGGGCTGCCCCTGCAGCGCCTGGTCGATCATCACGAATTCCGCGCAGATGCCGGGCCCGGCATGGCGGTTCACCCGCTCCACGAAGGCATGCGGGAAAGTGTTCTCCTGTCCGAATAAAATGCCGATCTTTTTCATCCGTCAGCGTTTTAGGGGTAAAACCAAATGCCGGTCGCCGCCCGCCGCTTATGATTGCGGTTTCAGCAGCGATAGATAATGCGGCAGCATCTGCCGCCACACGGGCCAGTCGTGTACGGTATCGGGACGCACGTCGAGCCAGTGCTGTATGCTTTTTTGTTGCAGGATGCCGGAGAGCTGCTCGTTCTGCCCGCGGCATACGTCCGTTTCCGCGGCGCCGAGCACGATGCCCATGCGCCAGAGGTCGGGATGCGCATTGTCCGGCATGTAATCCATCGGGTTGTTGAAATACACGTTATCGTCATAATGCCCGTCGGTACGCGAACGGATGTCGAACAGCCCGCTCATCGAAAACAGGTAAGCCACCACCTCGGGATGGCGGAACGCGAAGTTGGCGGCATGGTACCCGCCGAAGCTGCACCCGGCCACGGCCACCCTTTCATACCCCGTTTCCGCGATGGCGCGGGGAATCACTTCCTCGAGGATCAGTTCGTCGTATAAGGTATGGTTACGGGCCCTTTCGGCGGGATGGGCGTTTCTGTTGTACCAGGTGTGCACGTCGAGGCCATCCGGACAATAGATCTTCACCAGCCCGTTGCGCACGAACCAGCCCACGGCGTCGATCAGCCCGCGGTCTTTGCTTTCGTAATAACGGCCCATGGAAGTAGGGAACAGGATGAGCGGGAAGCCGCCCTCGCCGAAGACCAGCATTTCAAAATCACGGCCGATGCGCGACGAATGCCATTTATAGTAGTTTTCAGTCAAAGGAACGGTTTTAGGTAATTGTTTGAAGGGTTCACAGGATACGTTACGAATTTCACGAAAATTTACGGCTTCTCAAAGGTGGGGCAGGAAATAAATATTTACCGGAGCGGCGGCAAAACGGCGCCACGGCTTTCGTCCGGGTACAGGTACTTGAGATAGGCCTCCCATTGAGGATCCGGCCGCAGGTATATATGGGAACCGTATTCCGGGAAGTTCTGTTTGTAGAAAGTTTCCAGTACGGCCCGCACATCCGCAGTGTCGCTCAGATAATAATATCCCAGCTGGCTGCAGTTATAGGTGAAAGTACCGGCTTTCACTCCGGTGCCGAGCAGGTTTATTTGCTGCTGGACTGCGGCGTCGATGCTCGTCAGGGTTTCCACGAAACTTTTTTTCGGCGTTCCCCGCTCGTTGCATGCTGTAAAGCGGATACCGGTGATCAGCAGGAATTTTTTGGCGGTATCGGGCGCCGCGGGCTTCAGCTTCTCGTATACAACAGTAATGCCCAGGCGGTCGCCTTCGTAATGTTTGGCGTAGACCTTCGGCAGTTGTGCCGCTGCGCCCCCATAAAGCAGGACCCCTAAAATGGCGTATATGATCTTCATCTCCGTAAATTAACATTTATTCGTTTCAACTCTGGCGCAATTTTTTTAACTTTAGTCATAACCCGTCTGCTTATGCTCCCCAGAAAAGAATCATATGGACAGTATTCGCTTTTCCTGCAAAGGGAAGTGGCTTTCGATTGTTACCTGCCGCCCAATACAGGCGCCACGCCGCACCTGTTGCTGATGAACGACGGCCAGGACCTGGAGGAGATGGGTTTTCCGTCGATCCTGGAGCATCTGCACAACACCAGCCACCCGTCGCTCTGGGTAGTGGCTATCCATGCCGGCCCGCAAAGGCTGCAGGAGTACGGTACCGCCAAACACATCGATTACCAGGGCAGGGGTTGCAAAGCCGGGCTCTACACCCGTTTCATCCTGCGCGAACTGCTGCCTTTCCTCGAAAGCCGTTACCACCAGCAGTTTCCCGATAAAACCTTTGCCGGTTTTTCCATGGGTGGATTGTCCGCGCTCGACATCGTGTGGAATCATCCCCAGCAGTTCCACAAAGCCGGTGTATTCTCCGGCTCGCTCTGGTGGCGCGCTTCCAATGAAACGCCGCAACAGCGCATCATGCACCGCCAGGTGAAGGAAGGGCGCTTTCACCCGGACCTGCGTTTCTTTTTTGAAGCCGGTACGAACGACGAAGCGGCCGACCGTAACATCAACGGCGTGATCGACGCGGTGGACGATACGGAAGAACTGGTGGCCCTGCTCGAAGAAAAGGGGTACGAAAAAGGAAAACATATTCACTACACCCTCGTTGAAGGCGGTAAACACGACAAAGCCACCTGGGCCGGCGTGATGCCGGAGTTCCTCGACTGGGTGGTGAGAACATAAAAAAACAAAGGGCCGGCGCTACAAACGCCGGCCCTTTTTATCATTGTTAACTGCGATCAGAATACCACCGTTTCGGTGCCGCTCCAGTCGGTTTCCGTAATCACCGGATCGAGGTTCACCCGCCCGTCTTCCGAGATTTTCACTTCTATTTTGGTCAGCACATTGCGTTTGAACACAATGTCTTTTTCTCCCAGCGATACGATGGCGCCGTCGGGCTTCTGCCATTTGATGGCCACATGGCCCGTGAACTGCTGCATGAACTTGAAGACGTCGGAACCGAATACGAAGTACCGGGTGTTGATGTCGGCCGGCGTTACGCTCTGGGGATGGCTGCCCTGTAGCTCCAGCAGCAGTTTGCCCGTGGTGAAGTTAGGTGAACTGAGTTTGACGCCGAACGACATGCGCTTCAGGCTGAGCGTCTGGCTCACCGGGCTGGGCAATACCACGAATGTGGTGGAGCCGCGGAAAAAGTCCACCTCGGGATGTACTTTTTCCCCGAACGATTTCGTGGAGTCCGCCGGGTCGGTCACCCGTACCCAGCTCACCGTGTCTGTCATGGCGCGTTGCAGCGTGTCCATCCTGTTGTTGAGCGTGGCTTTGAGAGGAGCGTCGAAATAAGGCAGCCCGTTTTTCCAGGTGTAGAAGATGCCGCCGCCGGAACCTTTGCGGAAGGCGCGCACAATGATGTTCACTTTCAGGTTCACCGGCAGGTCGAGCACGATGGCGTCTGCCCGGCTGAACATACCGCTGGCATAAAGCGGCGGCAGCCATGATGCCGAGTCGGCTTTTTGTACCATAACGGCAAAGATGGTGCTGTCGCGCAGCGCGCGGCCGTACCAGTCCGGTGAATTGCCTGCCTGGCGACCGAAAGGCAGGTCGGTATCGAACGACAGGATATCGCCGGTGAGGCGGAACTGCACTTTGACGGTTTCTTTATTGTCCGGCGGAGCGGGTGGCGGCGGGTCGTTTTTCTTGGCACAGGCTGCGGCGAAGATACACAGGGCCGCGAGCAGGAAATAGCGTGATGTCATATGTCGGGATTATATGGAGTTTAGAATGAAAGTGCTGAATCGGTCACAGTGATGCCGGCAGGGGCGCTGGTTTTACCCGGCCCGGGAATGGTCACCTGCAGTTTGGTGAGGATGTTGCGTTTGACCATGATCACCTTTTCACCCAGCGTAACGGAGCTGCCGTCGGTTTTCACCCAGCGGATGCGGACCGTCATTCCGTGTTGCTGCGGATTGTCCGCATACTTGAAGTAGTCCGACGAGTGAATGAACTGCGTGGTATTGATATCGGCCGGCGTCACCGTTTTAGCCGTCGGGCCGTACTGTTGCGGGAATTCAATCACCAGTTTGCCGCTGGTGAAATTGACCGCTTCCAGTTTCAACCCGAAAGCGAGGCGCCGCATGGGCAGCGTCAACGTAGGCGCCATGTTCGTTACGCTGAATATCGTACTGCCATGGTAGGCGTCCAGTTCCGGCAAATCCGCGAAGGGCAGGGGCTGCGCCATGTTCGCCGGGTCCACCACCTGCAGGGAGCTGAGTGTATCCCACTGCCTGGTTTGCAATGAGCGGTGAAGGGAATCCATTTGATTGTTCATCACCGTTTGCAGCGGGTAGGGAAAGGCCTGCAGCCCGTTTTGCATGGTATAGAACAATCCTTCGCTGCTGCCTCTTTTCAGTGCAAAAGCGCTGATTTTGGCCGTGCCGGTCTTCGGCAGCAGCAGGGTAATGGAATCTCTCTGGTTAAAAAGCCCGCTGGAGAAAATATCGTAATAAAAGCCGCCATTCGGCCTGTATACGATCACGGCGTAAACCGTACTGTCGCGCAGGGTTTTCGTATAGGCCGTTCCGGAACTGGCTTTACGGCCCATGGGCAGCCCTGTTTCCGTAACGGTAAAATCGCCCGACAACTGCAGGCGTACGGATACCGCTCCGGGATTTTCCGGCGGTGGCGGGTCGTGCTTTTTTGTACAGGAAACGGCGAAGGCAATGATGGTCAGGGCAACTGGTAAATATTTCATGGTTTCGGGTAATGGGAATTATGGTTCAAGTTAATGATATTTTAAATATTTTCCTATCCGTAACAAGATTTCCCGATCCGAACAAGGGCAAAACGGCCCTGTAGAAAAATGGCCGCCTTCGCAGGGCGGCCATTTCAGATTTATAGCATCGTTATGCAAGCCTAATTATTGACGATGATGTATCCCGGGAAAGTAGCCGGCCCGATGCGGTAAGAGGATTTATAGATCACATTGCCGAAATCGTTCTGCTCGGTGTAATAGGAAGGGCCCAGCACAAATTGACTGGTGCCTGCGGGCAACACCACTTTTCCTGTACCGCCCGTGGAGCCGTTCAGGTCTTCCTGCCATGCGTACTGCAGCATCACGATGGGGTATTGCAGCGTGTAGGGGATGGTCAGCGCAGCGTCCTGGTAAAAACGGATGCGGTAATTCCAGCCGTAATCGTAAACGCCGCTCAGCGGGTCGCTGTTGTTATAGGTTTCTTCGTACGTTACCCGCATGTACGGCGGATTATACAGGTAATTGTAGGTTTCGATATCGCCGGCGGAGAGGCCGATGCGTTGCGAGTTGAAAGTCGAGCCGTCGAGGCGGGTGATAGTCGGCTGGTTGTTGATGGAAAAGTCCCAGGAATCATACATCATGATGGAACCGAAGTCGAAGGTGCCGATCTCGGCGCCGGGGATGCCCAGTTGCGAGTAAGTCTGGAAGTTGATCATCGCATTGGGAGCGATGTTGGCGGTGTGAACGTTGATCCAGTTACCCCGGTCGTCGCGCATCTGTTCATGGAAAAATCCGAGCGCATGCCCGATTTCGTGGATGATGTTGCCGGTGCCGCACAGCCAGCTTAACCGGATCTCCTGCCGGCCGCCTTTCATGCCTACGTATGATTCGCAGGTAGTGCCGTCCACAAATTCGATGTAGTTCGCCTGGTTGGTGCGCTGTACGAACGTGATGTTGGTATTGGCTTCCCAGTGGTCGATAGCGTCCTGTATGCTCCAGGGATCGGGCGCGTTGGCGTTGATGGTGTAAAACACGGTCCTGTTTGGCCAGAGCCTTGCGAACTCTCCCCGGAACGTTCTGCCGCCGGGCTCCGGCTTCTGGCCGCCTTTGAGGATGGTCAGCTGTTCGGGCGTCAGCAGCATGTCTCCGCCCATGATGTAGTCTTCGCCGGCTTTTTTGAGCGTTATTTGTTTACCGGTCTGCTGGTTGGTAAGGGTAACCAGTTCACCGGGCCGGTTGGCGCCTTCTGCGTTGCAGTGGCAATCTTTCTTTTCCGGGGTTTGTTGTTCGTTTACCTGTTCTTTCGTGCAGGCGATGGTGAAAAACAGGGCCGCCAGCATGGTGGCGAGGCGTACGCGGGGCACGGCATGGTTCTTAACGGTCATTTTCATAGTTGTATATTGATGTGTGAAAAAAAGGCTTGGGTCTGTCGGGTCATGGCCAGGGTTTTCTGATACCGGTATATCGGGATGCCGGGTAAAAGGTCGGGGCCGGTATAAGAACGGGTTAAAGTCTGTCTGTTGCTAAAAATAACTTCCGGATGGCATAAAAACAATAGCCGCCTCAACGGGCGGCTATTGTTTTTTAAAGGAGTGATATTTTTAGAAACTATACCGTACGCCAACCTGGCCTCTCCAGCGGGAGGTAAAGTTGTTGGTGAAGTACGGGGTGAACTTCCCGTCGGTATCGTTCAGCCTGGTTTTGTCGTACTGATACAGCGGACCGGCCACTTCGTTCCTGCGGAAGGTGATGGGGGTAGATACGTTGTTGGTAATGAAGTAGGTACGGCCCCATTTGCTGTTCAGCAGATTGCCGACGTTCATCACATCGAAAGTCAGCTCGATCTTGTGGTTTTTGACGATGGGGATCACCTGCACCAGTTTGAAGTCGAATACGTGCTCAAACGGTGTTCTTACATCGTATTTTTCAGTATTCCGGCCTCTGTGAGAATTGAGGTATTTGTCGTTTTGGATCAATTCCTCGAAGTCGACGCGTTGCTGCGCTTCCGTACGGGTGTACGTTACTGCGCCGGTTGCCGGGTCTCTTTTGGTGATCGTCTCGAAGCGCATGGTGGCCACTTCTGCCTGGGTGGGCACATACACGAGGTCGTTGTTGCCGCTGCTGCCACGGTCGTCGCCGGTGGGGTCAACAGAGTTGAAGTACACCCAGCTGTAAGGTGTGCCGGACTGGCCATTGTAGAACAGGCTCACGGTCGTCGCCCATTTTTTGCCATTGCCGTATTTGAAGGTTTGTGCAACGGCGCCGAGAATACGGTGGCCCATACGGTATTTGGAATAACCCAGGTCCAGTTCGTTCAGGCCCCTGGTGTTCGGCGGAAAGCGCCAGTTGGAGCCCGCCGTGGAAGACGTACCGTCGTTCAGCGAATAAGATTCGCCGAAGGAGTAGCCCACTTTTGCAAACAGGCCTTTGGACGAGGTTTTGGTGAATTCTGCGGATAAGTTGTAGGTGTAACCTTCGTTGGTATTATCGAGCAGCAGCACCTGGTCGTAGTTGCGGTACACCGTATCCCATACCGGGCGTTTTTCGTTGCCGCCGAGTGTGATGGTATTGTTGGTGCGTTCTGCGTTCAGGTTCGTCCAGATGGTGTTGTTGATGGTTTTGGAATAGTTGAACTCCAGGGTACCGATGATGCCCCACGGCAGCTGCTGGTCTACCGCCAGGTTGGTTTTAAATACCTGCGGGAATTTAAAGTCTTCGGCGGTGATGTTGATATTGGTGGGCCTTGCTACGTTCGCACCCATGGCAGCCAGGTTGGCCGCGCTGTATTGTCCGTAGAAGGGATCGTTTTTGTTGAACCGCATGCGGAATGCCGCAGGCAGTGCGTTGCCGGACAGATTTACGTTGGTGTACAGGTTACCGGTATTGTTATACTGATTGGATATCCATACAAACGGTACACGGCTGGTAAATATGCCCACACCACCGCGGATTTGCGTTTTTCCGTTATTCATCACGTCCCAGTTGAAGCCGATGCGCGGCGCCCAGAGGGGTCTGGATTTCGGCAGCATGGAGGTGGAATAACCGGGGAAGTCTTTGCTGAAAGTACTGTTGCCCGGAGGATTGGTCGGGAAGATGGGGAGGTCCACACGCAGACCGTAGGTCAGGCGGAGGTTGGACAACACATCCCATTCATCCTGCGCATAAAGGCTCAGCTGGGCGGCGGAGAATTTCACGCCATCTTTGGCAAGACTATCGTTCGTGGTGTAGTTGATCTGGTATTGGAACGGTTTCGCGTTGGTCATGAAGTCGTTCAGGGAGTTGAAGGTGTAAGCACCGAAGTTCGCCTGGATGAAGTCGTTCTTCATATTGTAAAAATCGTTGCTGGTACCGATCGTGATCGTGTGTTTGCCCCTGTACAGGGTTACGTTATCGGTCAGGGTGACGATGTTCTGTTTCAGTGCATTTACCGTTGAGGAGAACTCGCTGCCGAGGTTGAACGTACGGCCGGCGTCGTTAATTCTGACGTTGGTGAAAGGTTCTCCTTTATAATCGCGGTTATCCCTTACAACGTTCAGCCCGATCCTCAGTTCGTTGCTGATCTTGTTGGAAAACAGGGAGTTCAGTTCCAGGGTGGTGGAATTGGTTTTGGACGGGAAATCGTAGTAGCTGTTCAGGAAATAAGCCTGATCGCGGTTGCGGCTGGTGCCCAGCATGTTGTTCGCATCGAGGTAGCTGTGGCGCAGGGTGAGTTTATGCACGCTGTTGATGTTCCAGTCGATACGCGCGAGGATGGAGGTAGACTCCTGTGTTTTATTCTGGGCGGTATATGGGCCGAGGTCTACATTATAGTCGGTCCTCACCTTGTCCGAGATCGCTTTCAGCTCCGCTGCCGTATAGTTGGTAGCGCCGGTGCCGGGATCATCAGGATTGAATTCGATGGGATTGCTTCTTTTCGTCCTTTCCGCGTTGAGGTAGAAGAACAGTTTGTTTTTAATGATGGGGCCACCGATGCCGATGCCGTAAATGTCGTTGTTGAACTTTCCGTATTTGGATTTGACGGCATTCGGGGATTTACCTACCAGGCCCTCGTTCTGGAACAGGTAATAAGCCGCACCGTGAAAATCGTTGGTGCCGCTTTTGGTGATGGCGTTGATACCGCCGCCGGCGAAACCGCTCTGTTTAACGTCGTAAGGGTTCAGTACCACCTGGATCTGATCGATGGCCTCGATGGAGATCGGGTTGGCGCCTGCCTGGCCGCCGTTGGTGCCCGATGCCGCCAGACCGAACACGTCGTTGGCCATGGCGCCGTCGATGGCGAACTGGTTGTAGCGGTTATTCTGGCCGCCGAATGAAATACCGAGGGGGGACCCGTCGCTGCCGCTGGAATAGGTGCTTGCCTGTGCGCTCAGACGGGCAAAATCCTGTACGCTGCGGGTTACCGTGGGCAGGTTCTCGATCTGGTTGCGGGAGATGTTCACCGCCGTGCCGCTGTTGTTGGGGTTGATGATACCGCCGCGCTGGCCGGTTACGCTGATCTCTTTCAGCTGCTGTGAGCCGCTGGCCAGGGTGGCGTCGAGTTTCTGGGCCACGCCCAGTTTCAGGTGAATATCGTCAAAGGTCTGGGTAGAGTAGCCGATGAAGGATACTTCCACCTTGTAGGGACCGCCGGCCCGCATGTTCGGGATGGTATAACGCCCGTCCGGCTGGGTGGTGGTACCGTAGATGGTTCCGGTGGGGAGGTGGGTCGCCTTCACGGTCGCACCCGGCAGCCCCTGGTTCTGATCGTCCTTGATAATGCCATTCAGTCCACTGGTTGTCACCTGCGCAAATGCGGTGGCGACTCCCAGTACACATAATAATGTAATGAGTAATTTTTTAAATCCCATAACAACAGATTTGATGAAGATGATGGTGCAAAGATGAAGAAATATGCTATTCAAACTTTAACTTCAAATTAACAAATTGTTACAACTTCTATTTTTCGAAGGAAATGGCCTCCGTGATTTTGATTGAACAAGTGTAAAACCTTTTTTGAGGTGAAAATGTTCAAATGCAACTGTAGAATTTCAAAAATTTCAAATGAAAATAAACGTTATATGACAAGTTATGCACCTTTATCAGCCGTACCCTTGCAACTGGAATTTATGTCATAACTTTGCACATTCTTTTATCTAACAGAGGAGACATTATGCTGGATACGATTGAATCCGCCATTGAGGATATAAAACAGGGAAAACTCGTGATCGTGGTGGATGACGAAGACCGCGAGAACGAAGGGGATTTTATTACTGCCGCCCGGAATGTAACACCAGAGATCATCAATTTTATGAGTATCCACGGCCGCGGCCTCATTTGCGCCCCCCTGGTGGAGGAGCGCTGCGAGGAGCTGGGGCTGGAACTGATGGTGCGGGACAATACCGCCCTGCACCAGACGCCTTTCACGGTGTCTGTCGACCTCCTGGGCCACGGCTGCACCACCGGCATATCGGCGCACGACCGGGCCAAAACCGTACAGGCGCTGATCAATCCCGAAACCCGTCCTGAAGAGCTGGGCAAACCCGGTCATATTTTCCCCCTGCGGGCCAAAAAAGGCGGGGTACTGCGCCGCACCGGCCATACCGAAGCCACGATCGACCTGGCCCGCCTGGCAGGCTTCGAGCCCGCCGGCGTACTGGTGGAGATCATGAACGAAGACGGTTCCATGGCCCGCCTCCCCGAACTGCGGGAGATCGCCAAAAAGTTCGACCTGAAGCTGATTTCCATTAAAGACCTGATCGAATACCGCCTCCGCACCGAAACCCTCATCGAAGAAGAGGTGCGCGTGCAGATGCCCACCAAATACGGCAACTTCGAACTGGTGGCGTTCAAACAGCTCAATACCGGCGACATCCATATGGCCCTTAAAAAAGGCGACTGGGAGCCCGGCGAGCCCGTGCTGACACGCGTGCACTCCAGCTGCGTGACCGGCGATATCCTGCATTCGCTCCGCTGCGACTGCGGCGAACAGCTGCAGGCCGCCATGCAACTGGTGGAGAAAGAGGGAAAAGGCCTTATCCTGTATATGAACCAGGAAGGGCGCGGCATCGGCCTGATGAACAAACTGAAGGCCTACAAACTCCAGGAAGAGGGCCGCGACACCGTGGAAGCCAACCTGGAACTCGGCTTCGGCATGGATGAGCGCGACTATGGCGTGGGCGCACAGATCCTCCGCCACCTGCACGTGACCAAAATCCGCCTCATCACCAACAACCCGCGCAAACGCGCCGGGCTGAGCGGTTACGGGCTGGAGATCGTGGAAAACGTGGGTATCGAGATACATCCCAACCCGCACAACGAATTTTATCTCAAAACCAAGCGCGACAAGCTGGGGCATGAGATCATGAAATAATAATGCGCTAAATGTACTGTATAGAGGGCTGTCTCCGTGAGGCAGCCCTTTTTTATGCCCTTCCGCCATCCCTTTCTTCCCCGGCTTCGCCTTGAAAGGCCTGGTGTTCAGTTGTGTTATGATCGTTAATAGTTGAATAACAATGACTTAATATAGTTCTCCTTTTGTCATTTATAAATAACCCGCCATATTTCCTGTATTATTTCAACATAATTCTTCTATAGTTAAGCCATATCTTAAATAGGATGACGCAACTATGAAGGAGATATGACGGAAATATAAAGGAGATATGACGCAACCCCATTGAAAGACAATAGCAGTAACGGTTTCAGGCTAATCGGGATCCGAGTTTCCTGAAAGTAATTACGGTTGATTGGCTAAGTAGTTGAAATTCAGCGGAAAGTTGGGCTCAAGTAGGCCTAGGAAGCGTTGATATTCGAAGCAATCCCGTCCGGGAGGGGGTAGGGCTTCTCCACGGGCAGCATCGCCCCCGCTTCGTCCGTTTTATCGGATTGCACGAGCCGGTGAACGTGTTTGCAATAAGCCGTGATGTCTTCCACGCCCACAATCCAGTCGGCGATGTATTTTTCCACGGCGATGCCGGACAGCCCGATCTGGATGGAGCGGTAGGGCAGCGGTTGCGACCGGATGTCTTTTTCAGGGTCCCATTGTATGCGCACGGGTGAAGTCTGCACGGTTTCCTTCCAGCCGTCCTGCGAGGAGTGTACCGTATCATCGAAATGTGCGAGCGTGGCATTTTTCAGCGCCCATTCAAAACCTTCGCGTTTTATCCGGATGGAGAGGATGTGTTCCTGGTTTTCTTTGGTGGCCCAGCCGGCGCGGTACATCATCCAGAGGAAGGAGGGTTTGATCCAGGTCATCCTTTCTTTTTTGAAAGGCGGGGAAACGAAGGTCTGGTTTTTTACGGCCGTTCGGGCGATGTCGGAATTGAACGCCTGGTACACGGTGACGGTGTTGCTGTTGTAGAGCGCCCTGATCACTCTTTCCTTCATAATTGGTCCGGTTTAGGTGGATGTAAAAGTAGGGATTGATCCGGTTAAAATGATGCCAGACGGGCCTTAATAATAACATAACATTAGAACACTTTCTTTGCGGTATGATGCCGTTATTCCGCATCCTGTTGCTGCTGCTGATCACGGGCAGCCTTTACGCGCAGGAAGAAAAAACACTGATCATCCACATGCCGGAACAACGCCGGCCGCTCACCGACACCACTTTCCTGGCCCTGAAAGACTCCGGCAGTCGTGCCATGGAGCAGCAGCACTGGCTTGTGGCCGCCCGCTGTTTCCGGGAGATGGGGCGCATCTGTTACCACCTCGGGCATTACCCCCAGGCGCTCGACTATCACCTGCAGGCCGGCCGGCTCTTCCAGCAGGAAGGCGAAACGCTCCTTCATGCCGACAACCTCAACGACATCGGCACCTTATATTATTATAACCGCCAGCCTGCACAGGCGCGCACGATGTACAACGAGGCCTTCGATATTTACCGGCGCGTAAGAAATCCCGCCGGCATGGCCTTCACGCACGGCAAGATCGGGCACCTCTATGAGAAGCAGCAGCTATACGACAGCGCGTACTACTACCAGCGACTCGCCCTCTCGCAATACCAACAGATCAACGACCGGTCCGGCACCGCCAAGATTTATGAGAACCTGGGCAGCATTTATGAAGACCTCGCCCGCTACGATTCCGCCGCACAATACTTCCGCCAGGCCCTCCGGCTCAACCGCGAAATGGGCGATTCGCTGGCCTGCATCGAAGTGCTGAACAACCTCGGCGACGTGTTGCGCAAAACCGGCCGCTACGCAGAAGGGCTGGAACAATCCCGCGCCGCGCTTGCCCTCGCATTGCGCAGCAACGAACAATACCAGGTAAGCAGCGCCTACCGCGACATCGCCAAATCGCACAACGGCCTGGGGAACCACGACAGCGCTTATCACTACCTCGAACTCAGCCGCCATCATCTGTTGCAGATCTACTCACAGGAAAACGGCCGGCAGGTGGCGCTCCTGCAAACCATGTACGACATCGAAAAAAAGAACAACGAAATAGGCCGCCTCCGCAACGCCCGCAACATCACCCTCGCCCTGGTGGCCGTGGGGCTGCTGCTGGTGGTGACGGCCGCGCTCGTGATCAGCCGGCAGCGGCTGAAGATCCGCAACGCCCAGTTGCTCAATGCGCAGGAACGCCGGCATTACGAGATCGAAAAGGCGCTCATGGAATCGGAAATGGAACACAAAAAGTTGCAGGAGCATACCCTGAAGCAGGAACTGGAAGTACGGTCGAAAGAACTGAGTACCCACACCCTCCACATCATCCAGAAAAACCAGCTGCTCGAAACGCTACATGCCCGCCTCGAGGAAATGGTGCGGGAAGACCGCCGCGACCAGAAAAAACAACTGAAGCAATTGCAGCACCAGATCAACCAGAACTTTAATCACGACCAGCATTGGGATGAGTTCAGGGGCATTTTTGAACAGGTGCACCAGTCGTTTTTCGATAAACTGAAAGGCTATTGCGAAAACCTGACGCCGGGAGATCTCCGCCTCGTCGCCCTGCTGCGGATGAACCTCAACTCCGGCGACATTGCCACTTTACTGGGCATCTCGCCCGACAGTTTGCGGGTGGTGCGGTACCGCCTCCGTAAAAAACTGAACCTTCCGCAAGGCGAAAGCCTGTCGGTTTTTATACAGTCGCTTTAGTGGTAACGTTTTCTTAACAGGCATTTTGTAACGGACACGATGTTTGATTATCAACAGGTTAAAGAGGGCATGTTGCCCCTTTGTTCACGATGCCCGGCAATGCTGTAGCCTTTTTGTTCACGCCGGAAATTTGCCAATGGGGCGGTGCGGGGCACAACTTTGTGGCGTCTGCAAAAAAGACTTACCGCATGAAAACATTTTTATCATTCCTTCTTTTATCCTGTTTGAGCATAGCCGGCTATGCCCAGGGTACCGGCCTGGTTACCGGCCAGGTGATCGACAACAACCAGCATTTGTCGCTGCCCGGCGCCACCCTTCGTCTGCATCCCGGCAACCACTACACCGTGAGCAACCAGCAGGGCCGTTTTGAGTTCCTCGGTGTGCCTGCAGGCAGTTATACGCTGAAGGTCACCTATATCGGTTATGAAAGAGCATCGCAAAGCGTGGACGTAAAAGCCGGCGCGAACGCGGTGGTGAATTTCAAACTGGAGGCCGGCGGCATTTCCGGGAATGAAGTAGTGGTGCTGGGCGACCGCCTGCGCGGGCAGGCCAAAGCGCTCAACCAGCAGAAGAACAATCCCAATGTGACCAACATCGTATCGGCCGACCAGATCGGCCGTTTCCCCGATGCCAACATCGGCGATGCCATCAAACGCATTCCCGGCATCACTATGCAGAACGACCAGGGCGAGGCGCGTAATATCATCATCCGCGGCCTGGCGCCCGAGCTGAATGCCGTGACCCTGAACGGCGACCGCATCCCGTCCGCCGAAGGCGACAACCGCCGGGTACAGATGGACCTTATCCCTTCCGACATGGTGCAGACCATCGAAGTGAATAAAACGCTCACCCCCGATATGGACGCCGACGCCATCGGCGGTTCCGTGAACCTCGTGACGCGTGCCACACCTAATGGCCCAAGGGTTTCCGCTACCTTGTCCGGCGGCTTTAATCCCATCCGCAACAAACCGCTCTACAATGCATCGCTCGTGTTGGGCAACCGCTTTTTTCAAAACAGGTTCGGCGCGGTATTGAGCGCATCGTACAATAACAACGATTACGGTTCCGACAATGTGGAGGCCGTGTGGGCGAAAGACGATAAAGACAAGGTGTTCACCGAAGAGATAGAAATCCGCAAGTATTATGTACAGCGCGTTCGCCGGAGCCTCTCCGCCGCGCTGGATTACAGGATCAATTCCAGCAACACGGTATACGCCAATGCCATGTACAACTGGCGCGACGACCGGGAGAACCGCTACCGCCTCCGGATGGTGGACATTGAGCCCGAATACGACGCCAGCGACAACCTCACCGGCTATGCCGCAACGCTGCGCCGCGAAACCAAAGGCGGCATCGACAACGGGCGTAATAAAAACAGGCGGCTCGAAGACCAGCGGGTACAGAATTATTCTCTCCGCGGCGAGCACCTGATCGGCAGCAAAGTAGACCTCGACTGGGCCGCCAGTTATTCCACCGCCAGCGAAGACCGTCCCAATGAGCGTTACATGGAGTTCCAGCAGAAAGACGTACCCGTGTCGCTCGATTTATCCGATCTCCGTTTCCCGAACCTCACTTCACAGGGAAGCACTCCCAATGATTTTAAGTTTAAAGGTCTGTCGGAGAACCACGACTACACCCGTGAAAACGAACTGGGCCTGAAACTGAACCTGCGTTTCCCTTTCAGCGTGCTGCCCGATCAGAAGGGGCGGCTGAGAGCAGGGGGAAGGCTGCGCCTGAAAGATAAAAAGCGTGCGAACAATTTCTTCGAATACGAGCCGGTGACGGATTTCGGCAAACTCTCTTCCATTCCGCTGTACACCAGCGACGGGAAAGGGTTTCAGCCCGGGAAAAAATACAATCCCGGTTCGTTCGTCAAAAATTCTTTCCTCGGCGGGCTTGCATTGACCAACCCTGCACTGTTCGAACAGAACGACAATCCCGCCGAATATCTCGCCGTTAACTTTACTGCGAAAGAAACCATCATGGCCGGTTATCTCCGCTGGGACCAGGATCTGTCGTCCCGCCTGTCGATGATCGCCGGGGTGCGTTTTGAAAATACGAACATCGATTATAAGGGGAACGTGGTGGAAGACGAGGAAGAGCTGGCCGGTACGCGCAGCGTGAAGAACAGCTACCTCAACGTGTTGCCCGGTTTGTCTTTCAAATACGATGTGAACAGCCAGACCGTGCTCCGCCTCGCCGCGACCACTTCCATCGCCCGCCCGAACTATTACGATATTGCCCCTTACCTGAGCAGTGTGGCCGACGATGAAGCGCTGACCGCCGGTAATCCCAATCTGAAGGCGGCCTACGCCTGGAACTTCGACCTCATGGCCGAGCATTATTTCAAATCCGTCGGCATCCTTTCCGGGGGCGTGTTTTACAAGCACATCCGCGATTTCATTTACATGTACAGCGACCAGCAATATTCCACCGAAAAATTCGCCGCCGAATATCCTGCTGAAAAGAACCCCGTGCCCGCCGGCGAACGCTGGACGTACAAACAGGCCCGCAACGGGAACAGTGTGAAGGTGTACGGGTTTGAAGTGGCCCTGCAGCGCCAGCTCGATTTCCTGCCCGGTTTCCTCAAAGGTTTCGGGGTGTATATGAACTATACCTACACCAAATCCTCCGCCGAAGGCGTGTACAACGGCGATGGCGAAAAACGCACCGGTGTGACGTTGCCCGGCACCGCGCCGCACATGTTCAATGCATCGCTGTCGTATGAGAACAAACGTTTCTCCGCGCGTTTATCCGGCAACTATGCCGCCGCTTACCTCGACGAACTGGGCGGATCCGCTTTCGACGACCGTTATTACGACAAACAGTTCTTCCTCGACGCCAATGCCTCTTTCAAACTGACGCGCCAGCTGCGCGTGTTTGCCGAAGCGAACAATCTCACCAACCAGGTGTTGCGTTATTACCAGGGCGTTTCAGACAGAACGATGCAGGCGGAGTTTTACCGGCCGAGGTATAATTTCGGGTTTAAGTTTGACTTGTGATCGGGGCAGCTGCCAACGCAAAGATGTAGTTATTGCGTGTGATGTCTGTATGTGCCGGTTTGTGGTGATGTGTCTCGTTGATGCCGTGCCGGGCACAGGAGTCGAAGCACATGGCTCCGGTTGAATTTGTTCACCTGATTAAAGGAAATTGAATGTTAAGAAGCTATATAATTATTGTTACAGCGTTTTTATGTGCCTGCGAACCGGGCAGGGCGCCCGTTCGCGCCGATGCATTGAAGCCGGCGGTTGTTACCGAAGCCGTTGCGCACGATACCGATGACCCCGCCATCTGGATCAATGCAGCCGATACGCTGAAAAGCCTCATCATCGGCACCGATAAAGACAGCGACGGGGCGTTGTACGCCTTTGATCTCGATGGCAGGATTGTTCGTAAAGCAGGAGACCTTCGCCGCCCCAACAATGTGGATATTGCTTACGGTCTGCTGATCGGCGGCCGCCGGATAGATGTTGCCGTACTCACCGAAAGGGAAACGAACAAACTCCGTGTGTTCAAACTGCCGGAACTGACGCCGATCGACAATGGCGGCATCCCGGTATTTGAAGGCGCTGAAGAGCGGGCGCCGATGGGTATTGCGCTGTACACCCGCCCGGCTGATTCCACGATATTCGCGATTGCGGGCCGGAAGAGCGGTCCTGCCGATCAATACCTCTGGCAATACCGCCTCGAAGACGACGGCCACGGTGCCGTGAAAGGCTCGCTGGTCAGGAAGTTCGGGCAGTACAGCGGCAAAAAGGAAATCGAAGCGATCGCCGTTGATAACAAGCCCGGGTATGTGTATTACTCAGACGAAACCGTGGGTATCCGAAAATACTTCGCCGATCCGGATTCATCGTCTGCCCAGCTGGCGCTGTTCGGTACAACCGGGTTTGCTTCCGATCATGAAGGAATTTCCATTTACCCGTTAACGGACAGCACCGGTTACATTCTCGTGTCGAACCAGCAGGCGAATACTTTCATGGTGTTCCGGCGGGACAACCAAGCCTTCGTGACCGAAGTACCGGTATCGACGGTGGAGAGCGACGGGTCCGAGGTGACGGCGGTACCATTAGGGCCGAGGTTCCCCAAGGGGATGCTGGTGGCGATGAGTAACGGGAAGGTGTTTCATTATTATTCGTGGGAGGATTTTGAGGGGAGGATAAAGAAATGAGATGGGGGATAGGAGGGACGTGTAGTCCCTCCTTTTTTTTGAGACTTCTAATACTCGTTTAGAAAAGACAGCCACTATTCCTTACAAATATGTTTGTAAGCTCGTTATGACTTAATTTCTGTTAAAGATTGTTTTGTATATCTGCGATTTTCATATCTTTAATCGACAAGTAAAGTCTAGTGCCGAAAATCTGCTTTAATACCGCTATTCTTGCTCGTAGTTCTCCTATTTAGAAGAGGCAAATGTTGGTTCTTTCTGAACCACTTATGTTATGCTCCCCGAAGAACATTTTTAACCTCGTAATCCCATTTTCTATGAAACGACTAATGCTCTGCTATTTAGCCTTTATTCTTTTTACATCCTGCCTGACTACCAAAAACTATGTCGAAACAAATTACTATGAAATTGTGCCGGAACTTGGCTACCATCTTTACGCAACAAGCGCATGTAAAGGTGAAACGATAGGATTTATTCCTGCAGGTGTGCCTGTTTACACCAAATATCCTGGCCGAAAGAAAAGTGTGCTTATATCTTATGGTTCACTAAGCGGCTATGTAAGAGTGCTGAAATACGGAAAATCAAAAAATACTGGCTATACAATATTACCAGCTGAGTGGATTGAGACGCAGAATAAACAACTTGCTGAGTACAATAAAAAGAAAAGCAGTATTCAAAGCAGCTCTTTGTCCGGAACTTCAACGGGTGGCTCAGTTCAGGTTAAAGGCTATTATCGGAAGGACGGAACATACGTGCGGCCACACACGCGAAGTGCTCCAACAAGAAAATATTAAAGTGGTTTGAATTCGAGTTTATTGCGGGAGGCAAAATGCTCCCGCCCGCTTCCGCACACCCCCCTGTACCGAAACCGAACAAAGTAGAAATATTTCTCAGTATAAATTGATGTATATTAGATAGTTGAATCACTGGCACATTATTTTCAACACCACGTCCGTATGTTTACCAACTATCTTAAAATCGCCTGGCGGAACATCATCCGCAACAAATCGTTCTCGGCCATCAACATCCTCGGCCTGGCCGCCGGTCTTGCCTGCAGCCTGCTGATCATGCTGTGGGTGCAGGACGAACGGGGGGTGGATGCGTTCCATACCAACGGCGACCGCCTGTACCAGGTGTACGAGCGCAGTACGTTCGACGGTAAAACGGAAGGGATGTATAACACACAGGGGCTGCTGGCGCAGGAACTGAAAAACGTGATCCCGGAAGTGGAGTACGCCAGCGGGTTGGAATCGAACGGCACAGCCACGTTCGAGGCGGGCGACCGTATCGGGAAAATGACGGGCTCCTTTGCGGGAGAAGACTTCTTCTCCATGTTCACCTATCCATTGCTGGAAGGGACGGCGCAAACCGCACTCAATACGCCGGAGGCGGTGGCGATTTCCCGGAAAATGGCGGAACAGTTTTTCGGCAGCGCGGCAAAAGCGGTGGGGCAGCCCATCCGTTTTGAAAATAAACTCAACCTCACCGTCACGGCGGTTTTCGATAACCTGCCGGTCAATTCCACGCATCAGTTCGACTTCGTACGATCATGGAAAGCGTTCGTGCAGGAAAACGTCTGGGTCCATAACTGGAGCAATACCAGTCCTGCTACTTATGTGCAGCTGCGCGCCGGGGCGGACGCTGCAAAGGTGAGCACCAAAATCAAAGACTTTATTTACCGCTATAAAGGCAAACAACCGGAAATGGTGGTGGAGCTCGACTTGCAGCCATTCCGCGAAAGGTACCTGCACTCCGCTTTCGAAAACGGCACAATCAGCGGCGGGCGTATCGAATATGTACGGATGCTGAGCGTGGTGGCGGTGTTTATCCTGCTGATCGCCTGCATCAACTTCATGAACCTCGCCACGGCGCGCTCTGCAAAACGTGCGAAGGAAGTGGGCGTGCGGAAGGTGGTAGGGGCGCAACGTTCGGCGCTCATCGGGCAGTTCGTGGGAGAGGCGCTGATGCTGACCTTCTTTGCCGTACTGGTGTCGCTGTTTGTGGTGGTCTGTATCCTGCCGGCGTTCAGCCAGCTCACGGGTAAACAGTTAAGCCTGCCGGTAGGCCAGCCGTTTTTCTGGCTGGCTCTGACGGGGTTGATGATCGTGACGGGTTTTGTGGCGGGCAGTTACCCGGCTGTTTTCCTCAGCAGCCTCAAGCCGGCGCGTGTATTGAAGGGCAGCCTGAAGTTCGGGCAGGGGCCGGCGATATTCCGGAAAAGCCTCGTGGTGTTGCAATTCACGCTCACCATCGTGCTGCTGATCGGGATGATCGTGATGTACCGGCAGATGGACTACTTCCGGTCCCGAAACCTGGGATACGACCGGGAGAACCTGCTGTATATACCGTTGGAAGGCAACCTCCTGCAGCAGTTCGACCTGTTCAGGGAAGAAGCGGGCCGGCTGCCGGGTATCCTGTCGGTGTCACGGATGCGGAACTCACCTACGGTGATCGGTCACCATAGCAACGGCATCGAATGGCCGGGCAAACCGGACGGGGTTGCGGTGTCTTTTGCGGATGCGGTGGTGGGATACGACTTTGTGAAAACCCTGAACCTGCAGGTGAAAGCGGGCCGTGATTTTTCAAGGGCGTACGGGGCGGATTCCTCCGGCTTCCTGGTGAACGAATCGGCGGTGAAGAAGATGGGCCTGGCGGATCCGATCGGCCAGCCCGTTACTTGGGGCAACCGCAAAGGCAGCATCATAGGCGTACTGAAAGATTTTCATTTCAATTCCATGCACCAGGCCATCGAACCGCTGATCGTGCGGCTGGATGAAAATTTCAAATGGGGCACGGTGCTGGTGCGCACGGCGGCGGGCAAAACGCAGGAGGCATTGACCGGCCTGGAGAAACTATCCAAAACAATCAACCCGAAATTTCCTTTTACGTACCAATTTTCCGATCTTGAGTATAACAGGCTGTATAAAAGTGAAGCGGTGGTCAGCAAGCTGGCCGGTGTTTTTGCCTTCCTGGCGATCTTTATTTCCTGCCTGGGCCTGTTCGGGCTGGCGATGTTCACGGCCGAGCAACGCACCAAAGAGATCGGCGTGCGGAAAGTGATGGGGGCATCGGTGCCGGATATCATCCGGTTATTGTCGAAAGACTTCCTGAAACCGGTGGTGATCGCCATGCTGATCGGCTTTCCGTTGGCCTGGTACACGATGTACCGCTGGCTGCAGGGCTTTGCCTATCAAACGGACATGGTGTGGTGGGTATTTGGGCTGGCCGCCTTCGTGACCGTCAGCATCGCCACACTGACGGTGAGCATGCAGAGCCTCCGGGCCGCGTTAACGAACCCTGTAAAAAGTTTAAAAGCAGAATCCTGATATCATGAGCCGTTCAAAAGAAACCGTCCTCGCTGCCCTGGTGCTGTTGCTGGCTGCGCACGTAAGCGCGCAGCAGACCGTACAGAAATTTATCCGCGAAACGCCTTACCTGCTGTACCTCCCGCAGCAGTATGACGCGAATCCTTCCAAAACCTGGCCGCTGCTGATGTTCCTGCATGGCTCGGGTGAAAGAGGAACGGATGTGGAAAAAGTAAAACAGCACGGCCCGCCGATGTTGATCGAGAAAGGGAAACAGTTCCCCTTCATCGTGGTGTCGCCGCAGGCGCCGGAAGGAAGAGCCTGGGATGCTGCGCTGCTCAAGGAACTGCTGGCCGACGTGCAGAAAAAATACCGCGTGGACGATGACCGTATTTATCTCACCGGTCTCAGTATGGGCGGTTACGGTACCTGGGATTTCGCGATGTCCTCTCCGCAACTGTTTGCGGCCATTGCGCCCATCTGCGGCGGTGGCGACGCTTCAAGGGCATGGCGGCTGAAAAACATACCGGTATGGTGTTTTCATGGCGCCAAAGATTACGTGGTGCCGCTGGATGCGTCGCAACGGATGATAGATGCCGTGAAACCCATTAATAAAAACGTGAAATTCACCATCTACCCGGAAACGGGCCACGACAGCTGGGTAGAAGCCTATAATAACGACAGCCTCTACACCTGGCTGCTCTCGCAGAAACGTTACCGTCACCGGCCGGTGCCGGTTGCGGAAAATGTGCTGAAAACCTATGAAGGCGCCTATGCGGGTCAGAATACGGACACGGTTACCATCGTCCTCGAAAATGGCAAACTGGTTGCCGGTTCCCGTAAAGGCAAAATCGAATTGAAGCCCGGCGCCGACAATATCTTCTTTTTCGATGAGAAAGCTTTCGATCACATGGAGTTCACCCGCAAGCCGGACGGCACGCCAGCGGAGCTTATACTGGTAGGAGACAGGCGGCAGCCGTTCAAAAAGGTCAGATAATTACCGCGTAAAAAGATAACTCACCGAAACGCCGAGGTAACTGCCGGTAAAACTGAACGTGCCCCCTTCCACAGGCTTGTCCGGTAGCGTGAAGCGGTAAGTGCCGGTGGTAGCGTCCGTGAACGACAGGGTGCCTTTCAGGCTGGCGCGGATGGAATGCCCGTACCGGAATTTCCAGGTATGCCCGCCGGACAAATGATAAGTCATCCACGGCTTCCGGTGATTGTCGCTATTCCACTCACCCGATTTGAAAATATAATAACCGTTGTTGTACCACACGGACTCGGCCATGCTCACATCGATCGGCGAGGCATACAGCAGGCTGACGCCGGCCGCAACATGCCAATGGCGTCGATGCTTCACCATCCATCGTTTTTCTACTTCGACGGGCAGTTTCGCATATACCAGATCCATTTCACGCGAACCGGCCCCCAGGTTAGTGAGATCATAGTTCATCGGCGGCGTGAAAGCTTCTTTGGGAACGTTGTAAATGATACTGTGCCCCGTAACGCCGGCGCCCAATCCCACGGTTATCCAAAAGCCGCCCGTCAGCGGGAGGTACGCATTGAACGTTCCTTCGAACGCACCCACGCGGCGGCTATAAAGGCCAAACGGCCGTTTATCGCCGTTGATATCCGCTTTGGCGGCTAAGCCGGCGGTGGCGGTGAAGCCCATGTGCCAGCGGTCGCGTTGGGCGTTGGCAGGAGAGGAGGCCAATGTGATCAGCAAGGTTAAAATACCGGCAGCACGAAGAATGCTGCCGGCGTTCCGGATATTGATCATATCATTCGTTTACTCAGTTGATAGCCAATGTGCCGGTGGCGATGTTGAGCGCGTCAAACGTGGCAAATACCTGGCCCGGCATGGTTTTCCACCAGGTGGCGTATCCCCGCCGCACTTCCTTCATTTCTTTTCTCTTCTTATATCCGTTCACGGGATGGCGTCCGGTGAAGTTCCAGGTGTTGCTGCAGTTATTATCGTAGATGGTGCCTCCGTTGCCGGCTGCAATATGCGCCCTGGAACGTTTCCAGCGGTTGCCGCTTTTTACATAGGAAACAACTTTCCCTTTGGCGCTGCTTCTGACCCATATCGAATTTAAAGCAACTTTCAGTTCGAACTTCCTGCTGCCGTCGGGCGAAGTGAAATTTTTTGTTCTTCTTTTGTTGGAAATGCAGCCGATCAGCATCGGGCTTACCCCGATCGATGCAGGTTGAAGGTCGGTGCTGAGGGTGTATACGGTCGTGCCGATTTTAAGCTGGTAACCGGGGCCGAATACGGTGTTCTCCGAGTTGTCGAACGACATGTCGGAATTGTCGGGGTGGGCGCCCGTCATGTCCGCAGCCAGCCAGTTTTCTTCAATGATCTCCAGTTCTTTCCGTTTGGATGTATAACCCGGGAAGAGATTTTCGAATGCGCGATAGGTGGCGAACTCATCAAATCCGGTGGTCACATCCATGTCATCGAGCTGCTCGGGCGTGAGCGTGGGATACAGATTTTCATAATTGGCATTGTGCGTTTCATAATTGGCGTCCAGCTGGTCAAGCACGGTTTGCAGGTCCGCCTCACTGTTGAAACGCAGGAGGCCGGAGTGATATTCATGTGTGACAATAACGCCCGCATATTGTACGGATTGCTCTCCGCCGGGTTCCTCACATTTCCAGAAAGGTTCGCAGGCGGGGTCGGAACATGGATCGGACAGTCCGTAACAATGCGGGGGAACGGGACTGTTTTGCCGGAGCTCGCTGGCAGACAACATTTTCTCCTCCGCGTCGGGTTTGTTGACGGATTTGTGGCAGGAAACAAATGCAGCCAGGCAGGATGCTAACAAAAGGATTCGGGAATGGTTCATGTGCTTAACGGGATTTGGTTATGAGATCGGATGTAGGATTACGCTGGGCTTTCGATTCATTCTTCAGGCTAACACTGCATTCGGGTCAAATGCATTCCGGGTTACATTTGTTAAAGCTATAAAGAAGCGGATGAATTGTAATACAACGTAAGTGGTATTCAATGGCCGCTACTATCGTTAATCCACACTTTTGTTATCTTTATCGCCAAAGCATTGTTATGGAAGATGCCGCTATCCGGGCGCAAGACCCTCATCATGTACCCGTACCTCCGGAAATCCCACAGATGACTTCGGACAATAAGTCGCGGGCGAAATCAAAACGCTGGTTGAACTGGCTACCGTTTGGCATATTGCTGGGCGGCATAACGTATACCCTGTATACTGCTGCTACTACTGACGTGATCTTCACCTACAAAAATTATGGTGCCATCTTTTTGCTGCTCGCCTGCGCAGTATTCATGGTACTGAAGCCACGCCCCGGTAAAATCCTTCTGCTGATCACGATCCTGCTGGGTACTTTCAATCTCATCGCTTTTACACCAACCGTAGTAACTTATCGATTCTACGTAACCTCACTGAAAATAGGTCCTCCAGCTATACAGGTGTTCTCATTCTTTGTACTGCTGCTGTTTGTAGTTGTGAATTTTGATAAAGTGAAGGCCTGGAAGGGGAAGCTCCTTACCCCGAAAGTTTACGAGAACATGGAGTAACCGCCGCTATCTCGCACTATCCCTTCTCGCCGCATTGCTGCTGTCCCGCTGTTGCATCACCGCGCGGCGCAGACTGTCCTGCCGCCTGCGGAGGAAGCGGTCGCGGAACAGTTCGTTCAGGTGGTTGTAGTCCCGCACATAGGAAAGCCCCACACCGCTCCTGATACGGTTGGAGAGATAATAGGCGTCATAGTCCGTTTTGCTGAATGCGTTGATACGCACGCGCCCGTCGGGCGTCAGCAGGTATTCCACGCGGAAGTCGCCGGCGAAGTTCTGCGATGAGGCGGTGGACGATACGCGTCCCCAATCGTAGTCGCCGCCCACGTACACGCGGATGCGGTTGTTGTAGAAGTTTTTGGTGATGCCCGTGCTCACGAGGTTACGGTCGAACGAACTGTTGGCGCTGTTGCTGAAGTTATACGCCGTATAGTTCACGTTAAAACCGATGCCCGCGTTCTTCAGGAAGGTATTGGAGAAGTTGTTCAGGATGGCGGACGCCTGCGCGCTCAGCGCCTGCCCCACACTGTTTTTACCGGTCACGCCGATGTTGGCGCCGCCGCCGTCCGGCGGTTGGAACTGGCCGGTGGCCAGCAGGAAGGAGATCTGGTACAGGGCCTGGTTCTGATCCTGGTTAATTTCTTTGAGGCGCGATGCGATGCCGCTTTCATATGCCAGCGAGCCTACATCCGGCAGGGTGATCTCGTAAGTGATGGCGGGCTGCATCAGCGAGTTGCGCAGGTACAGCAGGATTTCCACCCGCTCTGAACGGTTCAGCGCATCCGTGCCGCCACCGCCGGTTTGTGCGGCGGTAGACAGGTTGTAGAGGCTTACCTTGGGCAATGAATATTTGGCGGTGATATTCACCTTGGCTTCGGCGGGGTCGCCGTTCCAGGTGATGGTACTGCCCTTGTCGATATCGAACTTCCAGGTAGCCACCCTTTCAAACGTAAAATTGTATTTACCCTGGTTGATCACGTAGTTGCCGTACATGGTGAAATCCCCGTCGAGGTTCACGTTGATGGTCAGGTTGCCCGTGCCGTTGGCGGTGATCACGTCGTTGGTGGTGGGGTCGAGGATCACATCGATCTCGGCATCGGGATTGGCCACGATGTCCATCTTCACATTCAGCTTGATGTCGCTCTTTTTCTTCGGCTCTTCCTTGATGGTGCCATATTGTTTGAACCGGATGAATTCGTGTTTGCCGATGTCTTTGCTGTCCGAAATAGGCAGGTAGAAGTGCGTGCCCCGCAGGGGACGGGCCAGTACCCGCAGCTGGAGGTCGTTCAGCTTGCCGGTGAAGTATACGCGGCCCGCGGCCAGCACATCGCCGTAGTACAGGTTGTTGTCCTGCGAACCGGTGTTGAGGAAGAGGAATTTCTGCGACGCCACGTCGAACTCGAAGTTCATGTCGTAGAAATTCTGGTGACTGATAAACCCGTTCACCTTCGCCTGGTTGTTGAACTTGTCGATCATGGTGAAGGGATGCATTTCAATCAGGTTGTCGTCCATATTGTGCACGTGCAGCAGCGGGATTTTGTAATAGGTGCCGAGGTAGTTGACCTTCATGCCGATGTTCTCCACCTTGACGGAGCCGCGGAACGAGGGTTTGTCGGTGGTGCCGGTAACGGTCACCTTGCCGGTGGCGGCGCCGGTGAGGTTGCTGACGTATTCGCCGAGGTATTTATCGAGCAGGCTGATGGACGTATTGTTCATTTCCGCGGAAGCGTTCAGCACGCGGTTGCTGTCGCTGACGCCCACGCTGCCTCTGGCCACGAAGTTGGCGAGCGCGTTATCTGATTTGACGTCGAAGTTCACCTGCCCGAGGCGCATGTTATAATTGCCGGCCAGCTGGAGCAGGCCCAGGGAATCGTTGTCGATGCGCAGCTGGCTGGCCTGGATGTCTGCATCCACTTGAAGGTCCCCGAACGGATCGTTGACGTTGATGTTGCCGTTGGCAAGCCCTTCCACGCGGATGTCCGTAAGCCCGGCCGGAATGATGTCGGACAGGTTGAGGTCTTTGAGGGCGATCATGAACCGGCTTTCGTCCGGGTTGAATTCATTGGTCCGGATGGTGATGCTCTGGTCGTTGCGCGAAATCCGGAGGTTGTTGACGGTGAGGAAGTTTTCGCTCCAGTACACTTCATTACCGGGCGTCATGCTCCACTGGCGGCCGTTCACGGTGAAGTTGCTGTTGAGGAAGTGCACCTTCACGCCGTCGCCCACGGTGATGAGACGGGCATAGAAACCGTCGAGACTGGTAGTGTCTTCAGCTTTCAGGTCCACTTTCACGTAAGAGGTATCCCGGCCTGAACTGGCCATGATGACGGGATTGGTGAACACGGTGCTGTCGTTGTACAACACTTCGGCGATGCTCACGCTCATGTTGATCTTGTTGAAATCGCCGTTGGCTTTGAGCAGGAGGTTGCGCACGCCGAAATCCGTATAGGCGCCGTACGGCACGGCGGCGTTGAGGTTCACCTGGCCAGACAGGGTATTGAGCGAACCGGCCACCTGCGTGCCGTTCAGGCCCTTGATATTGTTCGTGAAAGCCCTCAGCACCTTGTCCACATCGCCGAACTCGAAAGAGAAGGAGAAGTCCTGGCCGGCATTGGCCGCCGGCGGTGATTTGAAATAGGCGGGGTAATATTTGTTAAGGAACAGTTTGAACGCATTGGGCAGCTCCATAAAACTGTAGGAACCCTGCACATAGCCGTCCACCTCATTCCCTTTGATCCGGAGCGTTTTCAGGTTCTTTTCCATGGTGGTGCTGACCGACAGCGAGTCGAACTCCACGCGGCTTTTGTTTTTGAACAGCGAAACGTCGTACAGACGGGCTATCCCGTCGAAGTTGTCGATGTTGCTGCCGGCGAAGTTCAGGTCGGCTTTGGCCTGCAGGGTGATGGAATCTTCGGTCAGGCGCAGGGCCTTCAGGTCGCTGTTGCGGATCTCGGAATAGAAGTTGAACACCGGCAGGCGGCTGTTGAAGTCGATGGTGCCGGTAAAGTCCATATCGAGGTTGGGATCGTTCACGGCCAGCGAACCGTTGAAGAAACGTTTGCTCATTTCTCCTTCCACGGTGAGGTTGCGGTAGTCGTACCCGTACAGGCCGATCTGTTTCACTTCCGCTTCCAGTGAGGCCTTGAGCGTCTGGAAGTTAAAACCCTCACCTTTGATTTTAGCCTGGAAGCTGGCGTTGGACACGATGGTATTGTCGAGCAAAGTGCCCACCTGGAAATTGTCGGCGTTGAGGCGGCCGGAATAAACGGGCACGTCTTTGCTGGTTTTAAAGTTCAGGTCGGAGTCGAGGTTGCCGAGGTTGGTCTGGAATTTCCCGTAGGCCACGAAGTCCGTTACGAACCCCGTAAAAGTACCCTGGAAGCCGAGGCGCGTGATCAGGTCGGTGCGCACGGTGGTGATGTCTTTCAGCAGGGGGAAAAACTGCCGGATGTCGTGCCCGCTGGTCTGCAGGTCGTGCGCCGTGAAGTCGATGAACGTTTCTTCGATATACGGCAGGCCGCGCATGGTGATGTCTCCCTTCAGGCGGGTGTGGTTGCCGCCTTTGAGATCGAGGCTGTCGCCGGACAGGTTGCTCACCGGGCCGTGCACCTGGCCGTTGACCGACAATTCTGTTTTCCAGCTGCTGAGCGGCGGGGCGAAGTAGGCGATGTCGTCGGACGAGAGGCGTGTGTTTTTGAAATTGGCCCGCATGGTCACCGCGTCCACAAAGTCGTTCATGTCGCCAAGATCCTCGTACTGCATGGTGAAATAATCGCGGATGTGGCTGTTGTTGGTCACCAGGTCGAGCTTATTGAACTCCATTTCCACGGGCGACATTTTAAACCGGCTGCGGAGGTCTTTTACCTCAAAGCCGCTGCGCTCGCGGGTGGTGAGCCGCAGGTCCGCGAAAATGCTGTCTTTGACGAGGCTGCTGTTGGAAATGGACAGGTTGATATTGCCGAAGCGGATGTGCGACGGGTCGAACTGGCCTTCCGTGGAAGGGATGGAATCTTCGAGGTTATCGACGCCGAAAGTGCCGTCTTTGATGCGCATCGACTTCACCACCAGCTTCCAGTTGTCCTCATTCCAGCGGAGGGGAACGGGGTGAAGGCTGTCGAGCGGGGTAGGCGCAACGGTGGGCATCGGCGGTACCGGCTTGCGTTTGGGCCGGGTGGCGGCGTAGCTGGCGATGATGAATTCCGGGCGGTCGAGGGTAAATTCGTTGATGAGCACGTCGTGGGCCCGCAGGTCGAGGCGCTCGGCATCGAGATAAATGCGGTTGGCGGCCACGCGCATGTCTTCGCCCACCCAGCCGTCCACGATATTGAACTTCACCCGCTTCAGGTCCACCTTTTTCAGGTCGAGCGAAACGCCGGTCGTTTTTTCTGTTTTGGGCTGCGGGGAGGGGGAGCCGCCGAATTCATCGATGATGAACTGGTAGTTCCATACCGAGTCGAACTTCGGGCGGATGAGGTTCACCTGGGCATCTTCGAGGCCCACGAACTTGAGCACGGGTTTTTCCTGGATGAAGAACCAGTCGGTGATCCGCACCTGGAGAACACCGGCGTAGAGCAGGGTGTCGTGCTTGTGATCCTCGATCAGCGTGCCTTCCAGCCGCATGCTGTTAAAGAGCCTGAAGTTCACATGACGTATTTCCACGCGCGTGGCCAGCTGTTTGCTCAGACGTTGGGTCACCTGGTCAACCAGCACGTTTTGCACGGCGGGAATATTAATCAGTATGCTGACCAGCAGAATGAGGCCCAGCACGCTCAGCAGGGCGACGGTCAATATTTTGCGAACTTTCTTCAGGGGAAGGCCGATTTATCTGGCAAAAATAGGGATTCGCAAAATGTCTGCCAATTGAATCTGCGGCAGGGAGCGGCGCGGCCGGGCGCCATTTTAGTGTAACCTCCACCGTTAGAAAATGCGATACCCGCGAAACAGGGGCCGCAGGAAACGACCTGAAGCCCATTTCCCTGCCGCACCCACCGGAAACCCCGCCCGGGGTACCGGCAAAGCATCACTTCATAAAGCGCCGGGTAATATGTCATTGTCATTATATTGTCAGGCTAGTTGTGTTTAATTGATGTTATTTTAATGAAAAGCTGTTCTTTTTTACCTTATTGCTAACGGTTGCAACATATATGGTCCACTTCTTCATATCATAAATGGCTGTTCTTTTGTATGTTCTATGGCTGTTTGAGCCGCCTTGCTAAACAGAGGCAAACCTATTTGCCGATTGTAACCGGATTATCAGGAATACCGCTGTTTTTTTTAACAAAATTTTAAAGATTCTACCTTTCGACTACACAGTTTACAATGAAATAGCGGCTTTTTGCCGAAACGGCAAACGACGCTTCCCAACCATCCGCCAACATTTAGATGACATTCACAAAAAAGAGGAGCTTGTACTCCTCTCATATCCGCACCGGTAGGTGCTACTCTTTTATTGTTTTGAAAAACCGGGTTGGTGTATGGCCGGCCCGGTTTATTTTTTATTGGTCATGATCTTCCCCTTCATCTGGTTCATAAAGGTTTCCCGGTAGGTATCGCCCACGGGCACGGTTTCGCCGGTGTGCTCCAGGTGCACCACGTTGCCTTCGATCATCCGGATGAAGCCGGTGGCGAGCAGGTACGACTTGTGCGTGCGGGCAAATTCGGCGGCCGGCAACCGTTCCTCCAGGTCTTTCATGTTCAGCAGGGCAATGATGCCCTCTCCCTGGCGGGTGTGGATCTTCACGTAGTTCTTGAGCCCTTCGATGAACACAATGTCTTTGATATTGATTTTGATGAGTTTGCCTTTCTGTTCGGTTTTTACGAAAATGAAGTCGTCTTCTTCGCGGGCCGCCGGTGCGGTGGGCTGTATCATCGACAGTGCACGCTGTGCGCCTTTGATAAAACGGGCAAAGGAGATGGGCTTCAGCAGGTAATCGAGCACTTCGTTCTCGAAACCTTCCATGGCGTACTCGCTGTAGGCGGTGGTGAGTATCACCTTGCTTTTGCCGTTGATGGCCTTGATGAAGTCGATGCCCGTCATGGAAGGCATCTGCACGTCTAGGAAAATCAGGTCTACCCGGTGCTGGTGCAGCAGCTGCAAACCTTCCAGCGGGTCGGTGGTGGTGTACAGCAGGTTCAGGAAGGGCGTTTGCCGGATGTGGTGCGTCAGCAGATCAATCGCGTGCTGTTCGTCGTCTATCACTATGCAGTTAATCATGGCTTATAAATTGATCGTGAGTTCGGAGGTATAGAAATGTTCGTTGTCGATGATGTTGAACTGGTATTTGTCGCCGTACATCAGCTGCAGGCGCTGCTTCACGTTGTTGAGGCCGATGTTGGTCGACAATTCCTTCGGCCCGGCTTTCTTTTTGTTCCGGATATAAAACCGGATTTGCCGTTCGTCGGACTCGGTTCTCACCACCAGCGGGTTGGCGGGGTCGAGCAGGTCGCCGTGCTTGAAGGCGTTTTCCACCAGGGTGATGAGCACCAGGGGCGTGATGCGGGCATTCGGGTTCCGCAGGTCTTCCGCGTACTGGATGCTCAGTTTGTTGTTGAAGCGCATCTGGTTGATCTCGATCACGTTTTTCATGTGCGTGATTTCTTTTTCCAGCGCCACCTTGCCTTCGGCGTCTTCTTCCTTCCCCAGCGCGTACCGCATGATGTCGCTCAGCAGCAGCACGGCGTTGCTCACTTCTTCGCTCAGCGGCACCGTTTTGCTGTAGATGAAACTCAGGGAATTGAAGAGGAAGTGAGGGTTGATCTGGTATTTGATGGCGGACAGCTCGGCGTCGAGCTTTTCTTTTTCGAGCGCTTTCTGCCGTTTGTTGCGGTGGTTGAAGTCGATGATCACGGCCACCACGAGGCTGGCCAGCAGCGTGAACATATACGCCACACCCATCGAAATGATGTAAAACAGGAGCTTGTGGTTGCGGATGAATTCCGCCAGGCCTTTCTGATTCTGGTCTACCTTGAAGTTCACGCTTTCGAATTCAAACAGCACGGAATACCCGGCTTTCAGTACAAACAGCCCGAATATCAGCAGGAAAAACTGGAGGATCTTCCGCTTCTGCAACAGGGGCAACCAGGCGACATAGATCAGCACATAAAACGTGAGGGTGAATTCGAGCGCGCCTTTGATCGAATGCCTGAAAAAACCACCCAGGCGGTTATAGGATTCTTTGGCCAGTTCCGGGTCCATCGTGTACAGGAAAAAAAATGAAAACAGCTGATAGGCAATGGCCACTATCAGCAGGATCAATATCTTTTTCCACTCGCGGCCAATAAATTCCTGGATTTTTCTCAACATGATGTGTGTATAGTTATCGCTAAAATAAAGAAAGTTCCCCGGTATCGGCCGGGGAACTTTCGTATTACATGGATTGTGTGGCGGTTCTGCCTGCTTCGGCCTCTATGGTGTTTTTGCGGGCTTTGTTCTGCTTCACGTTTTTGTTCCCGAATTTGTAGTTGAAGGTCAGGTTCACAACACGGGTATCCATTTCGTGTTTGCTCTGGTTATTCACGCTGCCGTACACCACATCGAAGCGGAACTGGCGGGAATTGAACACGTCGTTCACGCCGAGCTTCAGGGAGCCGTTGCCTTTCATGATGGTTTTACGCAGACCGAGGTCTACATACCCCATGCTTCTCAGGCTGGCATACCCCATGGTGATCGGGCTCTGGAAGGCGCCGCTCACTTCGGCGGTGAAGCCTTTGGGCAGGGTAATGGCGTTCTGGGTGTTGAGCATCAGGGTGATGTTGTCTTTTTTATACTGCACCCCGTCGAGCAAAGTGTTGATGTTCAGGTACAGGCCCATGGCCGTGATGGTGGTGCGGAACCAGGGCGTTACGGGTTTGGTCCATACCACGGTGGCGGAACCTACGTTCATGTTCGACTGGTTTTCGAAGCTCTGCACCATGATCTTGGTGGCGGGGTCCTGGCGCACCACGATGCTCAGGTTGTCTTTGATGCGGGTGTAACCGATCGTCGTAAAGAGCTGGTACTTGTGGCTCCAGTTGGCTTCCACGCTCTGCATGAGCATCGGCTTGATGTCGGGGTTGCCCTGGCGGTAAGAATAAGCGCTGTTGTAAGTAATGAAAGGATTCACGATGTCGAACCCGAAACGGTTGATGCTACGGCGGTAGGAGAGGCTGAACTGGTTCTTCATGTCTTTCATGTAACTGACGCTGGCGCTGGGGAACAGCTGCACGTAATCGCGGGTGAAGCGCTGGTTCATGGTGAGGCTGTTGCCTTTCGCATTGGTATGCTCTGCCCGCAGTACGGCATTGAACGTATACTTTTTAACGGTTTTGCTGAGGCCCACGTAAGCGGCGTTGATGTTTTCCCTGTAGATGAAGTGGTTGCTCTTGCCGGGGTCGTTTTCCCATTTGCCGCCGTTCAGGTTCTGCCAGTCGAGCTTGTTGTCTGTTTCGGTATACGTTGTTTTCAGACCGGCTTCGAGTTTGGCGAATTTGAACGTTTGCGTATAATCGGCGCTCAATGAATATAATTGAATGGATGAATTGGACTGGTTGCGAAGGAAACCGGCATCGCCGACGGGCTGGTTCGTTTTGGAAAAATACTGGCTGGCAAAGGCGTCGTCCCAGTCTTTGTCGTAAGAAAAGTAATCGGCGTTCACGGTGAGCTCGTTTTTCCTTTTCTCGCTGCCGGTTTTGAAATAGGCGTTCACGCTGGGATTTACAATGGAGAGGGAACCGTTCGCGGTCTGTACGAAGTTGGAGTCCGCCAGCGCGGTATGGTTGTCGCCATTGCGGCCGCGGCTGGAAAAGAGGCCTTTCACCAGTACGCCGGCGGACGTGGTTTTGCTGATGTCGATATCGGCGCCGGCCTTTACGTTGTGGCTGTTGCGGTTTTCGCGGTTGTAATCATTATCCTGCATCCGGTAGGCGCCGGGGAAAATGCGGTCGGTCACCGTGTTGGTATATTGTTTACTGTGCATGTAGTCGTACCCGCCATACAGGTTCACGCCCCTGCTGCGGTGGTTAAGGGTGAATCCTTCCGTGGTGCGGGGATAACGCCCGAAGCCGCCGCTCACGGTTACGGAACCGTTGGTGCCGAAGTCTTTCGGTTTCAGCATTTTGATATTGATGATGGCGGCGCCCTGCGCATCGTATTTGGTGGAAGGGTTGCTCATCAGTTCTATTTTATCGATGTTGCCGCCCGGCGTGGCTGCCAGCATATTCTTGAGGTCGTCGCCGCTCACACGGGCGGGGCGGCCGTCGATGTATACGGTAACGGACTTGCCGTTGAGCTGTACGTTATTGGTATTGTCTACCACTACACCGGGCGCTTTCTGAAGCACTTCCCAGGCATTGGAGCCTGCGGCGGTGGCGGTTTTCCCGACGTTCATCACCATGGTGCCCCCCTGCATGGTAATGGGAGGCGCGGATGCGGTAACGTCTACCGTTTTCAACTGCTTTACGGTATCTTTTTTTTCCTGCGCCCCGGCGGCGAAGGCGGAAAGGGTTACTATGGCTGTAAAAAGGGATGTGCGAAGCGTTTGCATATAGGTCAATTTTGATACTGCAAACTTATACTGCCGCAAAGGGGAGGTAAAATCCGTTACACCAATCAGTATTTTAAAAGGATGAACCGGTTTTGAAAGAAGGGAAGGATGACGAAACCGGGTTTTTCGCGGGACGAACGCCGGGACGAGCCGGTTTTAAGGAAGAGGGAATTATTGGTATCAATCCCGGGATCATTTATTCCCGCACCGGCGTTACTTCGTACCCGCGTGCTTTCAGCAGGGCCAGCAGTCCCTGCTCCCCGCCGAGGTGCATCGCCCCGCAGGCGATGACAACGGGCCCCTGCCGGATGGCTTTTTCGATAACAGGCACCCAGTTCCGGTTACGGTCGTACACCAGGGCGTCTTCATATCCGGCCCATTCGGCCGACTGGGCGAACAGGCGGTGAAGGGCGGCGGCATCCTGCCTTTTATAGGCGGCTGTCATTTGTTCAAATGTGGCGCGCTGTTTGGGGAAGTCGTTCACATAGTCCATGATCATCCGGCACTCCACGCTATCGGGGATACTGTCGAACACCGCTATCTGGTCGCCGATCCTCTCCAGCCCCATCACCGGCTTTTTCCCCGCCATGGCTATTTTAAGCAGCTCGATCTCATATGAAACCGGGTCGCTGCACGGCACGGCGCGTTGCAGCATCTTCATCTGCAATACCATGGGCTTGCTCCGCGCGAATTGATTGATATCGAGCTGCATGCTGTCTTTCAGCCAGGCAGTGAGGCGCGCGAAGTCCTCCGGCGTAAAATGCTGCTGCAGCGAATATCCTTCCGGCGCCGCCATTCCCTTTACCATCTCCGATATCGTGGACGGATCGTCGAGGTCGATTTCAAGGTACAGGGCGGTACTGGCGGCTACGGCGTTTTTCAGGGCAGGGGGCATCACAAAGTCGCCCGCACAAATCAGGTGAATCGTACCGTAGAGATAAGCGGGCTGCTGCAGCCCTTTACCGGAAATCCTGTACAGCAGCGACTGCTGCGCCAGCGCCGGTATCAGCGTCAGGGCCAGCAGGAGGGTGAGGAGGATGCTTTTGCGCATGGGTCACGAATAATATTGGGTTAATTGGCCGGCGAGTATTTCGAGGTCGTTGCCCGTGTGCAGGGCCGACAGGATGATGCGGTTGATCTTCGCGCCCTGCGGGTCCGGGTAGGCGAAGGATGAAATAAACGTGTCGCGCGACAACAGGTAGCTGTATACGCTTTCCGTCCTGTCTTCCAGGATGAACACCGGTAGCTCGTGCGGGTGCTGGAGATGATCGAGCCCGGCGGTGAGCCGTTTGAACATATTGATGTTATTGGCCAGTTTCCTCCGGGCGTTGGTGAACGCATTGCCGGCATGCAGGAAGGCATAAGCGTTGGCGGGGATCATGGGCGTGCTGGCCGTAAACAGGGGAAGGTGGCGGATAGCGGCCACATCGGCGGCGTGCCCGGCCACCATGCCTCCTTCCAGGCTGTACGCCTTGGCCAGCGAAGCGGTAATAAGGTAATGCGCGGCGGGATTGGGGGGCAGCAGAGGCGAAATCCCTTCGCCCTCCCGGCCCAGCAGCCCGATGCCATGTGAATCGTCGATCAGCACGAGCGCTTTTTTCTGCAGGGTGGCGAGCGGACTGAAATCGTTGATGACGGCGGTGAGCGGGTTCACCGCATCGCTCACCAGCACGTACTGGTAATCCGCGCCGAGGTTCACCATATCCACCACCGTCGCCAGCCAGTCGTTCCAGTTGCCTGCCGGCACTTCTGCACCGGGGTACCGCAAAGCGGGGTGGGCGGATGGTGCGAACAGCACCTGCCCGCGTGTAGCGGCATAGGTGATGGCCGCCTGTGCGGCGAGGTAGCCCGATGAAAAACAGACGGCGGATTGCTGGTGCAACTGCGTGGCCAGCGCATGTTCCAGTTCTTCGTACAGCCGCAGCTGCAGGTTGGAGATGCGCGACGAGGGGTACACGCTCCCGAACCTGCCCAGCCCCACGGCCAGCAGGTCGCGGAAGGTATGGGAGGCATGCATGCCGAGATAGGAGAAGCCCGAAAAATACAGGCAGGTTCTGCCTTCTACCAGGGCCGTTCTGCCGGGAGCGGTGTCTGTGATCTTTACCATGTTATTGTTTGCGCGTGTGCAGTATGAAATGATAGTCGCCCGATTTCACTTTCATGTCGAATTCCTCCTCGTTCAGCGTGGTCACTTCGATGAGGTGCTCCGATGTGCGGGAGCCGTCTGCCGCCGTGATGGAAATGATGCGGCCGTTGCTCAGCAGCTTGTAGCGCCCGCTGTCCGGCTGCCCGGCAATGGTGGCGATGAACAGGCCGTCTTTGAAAAACTGGTAATGCACGTCACTGTAATATCCGTTTTTCAGGTCCTTCGCCTGCGTAACCTGTATGTTGTTATACGGGTCGGAGGCGGGAACGGTGACGTCGTACACTTTCCACTTTTTGTTTTGCAGCAGTTCGTTCGTTTTACCGGAACCGCAGGCGGTGAGGAGCAGCGCGAAGGCCGCGATGGTATATCGTGTGATCATTTTCCGGCAGCTTTTTCGTCGTTGAATTTCCGGGAGTCGCCTTTGGGAATGGACAGGCTTTGCCAGCCTTCCGCCTTCATCACTTTTCCGAGGTACACGATCTGGCCGACGTGGTAGGGATAATGGCTGAGCTGGCGGTTGAGGGCGTCGATGACGATCAGCGGTTCGGTCCGGATGTGGATGGTTTTGCCGAGGTCTTCTTCTTTGAGGCTTTCGAGTGCGCCCATCAGGCAGTTCCATCCTTTTTCCCAGATATCGAGCATCTGCGCTTTGGTGGCGGCGGGGTCGTCGATAAACTCCGCGTCGCGCTGCCGCCAGGGCTTTTCGCCGTCGGTGGTGAGAAAGTCGGTGAAGCGCGACAACATGTTGCCGCTCATATGTTTGACGATGATGTAAATATTGTTGGGCTCACCTGCCGGCTGCCAGTGGATTTGTTCGTCGTTCAGCTGCGCAAATGTTTTGTCGGCCAGTGCTTTGTAGGAGAGCAGGCGTTTCTTTAGACTGTCCAGGTACATACTCATGATCTGTTGATTGATTGCTATGCTAAAATTACGGATTCGGGAGGATTTGCTGTTGTCTTATTGGGGGCGGTCTTTTCTTCCTTTGCTTTCGTTCGATCGCATTGGAAGTGGATTGTCATTCCGCCGCCCTGCCATCGTTCTGTTTGATTAAGGCGGCCGGGCGCCGTTTCAATACTCCGCCACACTGGCATCGTACAGTTTGGTTTAATTATGAGATAAGACTGTTTCTGCACCCGGACGCCGTTTCAATACTCCGCCACTCTGCCCCCAGTTTGTTTTAATAATGAGATAAGCCTGTTTCTGCCGCCGGGCGCTGCGTCAATACCCCGCTGCGCTGTCGTCGCCCCGTTTATCGCCCACGGCTTCGATCTTTCCGTCGGGATGAATCTTGATGAGCTCCGTTCTGCTCCAGGGAGTGCCCACCACCATTTTATAGCCCATCTTTTCCAGCGCCATGCGGGTGCTGTCGGGGAAGTCTTTTTCGATTCTCACTTCGTCCGGCAGCCACTGGTGGTGGAACTTGGGTGCAAACACCGTCGTTTTCGCATCAAGGTCGAACACCAGCGCGTTCAGGATAGTCTGGAAAACGGAGGTGATGATCGTAGAGCCGCCGGGCGTGCCGGTGATCAATACGGGTTTGTTATTTTTTACGACGATGGTGGGCGTCATGGAACTGAGCATGCGTTTGCCGGGCCGGATGGCGTTGGCTTCCGCGCCGATGAGGCCGTACATGTTGGGCGAGCCGGGTTTTACGGAGAAGTCGTCCATTTCGTTATTGAGCAGAAAACCCGCGCCGCCCACTACTACTCTGCTGCCATAGCCGCCGTTCAGGGTGGTGGTGACGGATACGGCGTTGCCTTCCGCATCGAACACGCTGAGATGCGTTGTTTGCATGCTCTCCGGGAATTGGCCGGCTTTTATTTTTTCACTGGGCGTAGCCTGGCCCGGCGTGAACGTCTGCATTCTTTTTTTCAGGTAGGCAGGGTGGGTGAGCGAGGCAATCGGAACCGAAACAAAGTCCACGTCGCCGAGGTGCTGTGCGCGGTCGGCATACGCTCTTCTTTCCGCTTCAATCATCACCTGTACGCTTCGGGTGCTGTGAAAGCCCCATTGTTCCAACGGATAGGGCTCCACCATACCGAGCATCTGCCGTATGCCGATGCCGCCGCTGCTGGGCAGGGGCATGGAAATCACGTCGTAACCCCGGAATTTGAATTGCAGGGGCGTACGCACTTTCGCGCGGTAGTTTTTCAGGTCTGCCGCCGATATGATGCCACCGCCGCGCCGCATTTCCGCCACTACTTTCTCCGCGGTTTCTCCCTGGTAGAAGCCTGCCGCGCCTTTTTGCGCGATCAGTTCCAGCGTGCGGGCCAGGTCTTTTTGTACCAGGGTGTCGCCCGCCTTCCAGGGTGTTTCTTTGACGAATGCGGTGGGTTTGGTGTTGATGCGTATAAAGTCGTCTTTCCGCCGGTTGAGGCCGGCCGCTTCCGCCGCGGTGATCACGTATCCTTCGGCGGCGAGCTGTATGGCGGGCGCGATTAACCTGGCAAAGGGGAGTTTCGCATGTTTGTGCGAGGCGAACAATCCGGCTACCGTTCCCGGCACGCCGGCGGCGAGGTGGCCGGCAAGACTTTTCTCCGTTTGTACGGCGCCGTTAGCATCGAGGTACATATCACGGCTGGCTTTCTGCGGAGCCATTTCGCGGTAATCGATGGCGATGGTTTTACCGCCGCGCAGCCGTGCTACGAGGAAGCCGCCGCCGCCGATGTTGCCCGCTTCCGGGTATACCACTGCCAGCGCCAGTTGCGTGGCGATGGCCGCGTCTACCGCATTGCCGCCCTGGCGCAGCACCTGCACGCCCGCCTCACTGGCCAGCGGATGCGCCGATACCACCGCGCACTTCGCCGGGGTGATGTACTTCGTGATCTCGTACCGGTAAGGACTGGACTGGGCCAGCGCGGGGCCTGCGCAAAACAACAGGGCAATTGACAAGCAGAAACGCATGAGCGGAATGATTTGCATTAAAAATAACATTTCTTGCAGGGAATCAGGCATTCATCCCGCCGAAATTCTCTCCCCGGGCGAAAACGGGGTTGCGTGTTATTCCCTATCTTAGAGGAACACAACCGACGCTATGAGGTATCTGTTTTCCACTATCCTGTTGTTTTTAATGGCGTTTACCCGAACCGCCGCCCAAACATCCCCGTCAGCCTTCCTGCAATATGAGCTGGGCACCCGTTTTACGCCGCATTACAAGGTGGTGGAATACTTCCGGCACATAGCCGCTACCGTTAATACCGTGAAGCTGGAAACGTACGGCAGTTCGTACGAAGGCCGGCCGTTGCTGCTGGCCATCGTGGCATCGCCGGAAAACATGGCGCGGCTGGAGACCATCCGGCAGCAGAACCTCGATGTGGTGGCGGGCAAAACCACAGCCTCGCAGCCGGTGATCGTCTGGCTGAGTTATAATGTGCATGGGAATGAGGCCGTATCTACCGAAGCGGCCATGAAAACCCTCTACACGCTGATCACCAGCCGTGCGGCGTTGCTGCAGAACGCCGTGGTGATCATCGACCCCTGCCTGAACCCTGACGGACGCGACCGCTATGTCAATTTTTATAATTCCATTCATAGCAAAGTGCCCGATGCCACGCCGTTTGCGCGGGAGCATGACGAGCCCTGGCCCGGCGGGCGCAGCAATCATTATTATTTCGACCTGAATCGCGACTGGGCCTGGCAAACCCAGCAGGAGAGCAGGCAGCGACTGTTGCAATACAACCGCTGGATGCCGCAGGTGCACGTGGATTTTCATGAGCAGGGCGTGGATGCACCGTATTATTTCGCGCCCGCGGCGGAACCGCTGCATGATGCCGTAACGGCCTGGCAGCGCGATTTCCAGACGCAGATCGGCAAACACAACGCCACTTACTTCGACGAAAAAGGATGGCTCTATTTCACCCGCGAACAATTCGACCTGTTTTATCCCAGCTACGGCGATACCTATCCCACTTACAACGGGTCCATCGGCATGACTTACGAGCAGGGCGGCAGCGGCCGCGCGGGCCTGGCGATCCGGACGCGGCAGGGCGATACGCTCACACTGCGCGACCGCATCGATCATCATTTCACCACCGGCCTCGCCACCATAGAAGTATCCGCCACCAACGCCGGCAAACTGGTGTCGGAATTTTCGAAGTACTTCCAGGATGCGCGCCAGCAGCCGGCGGGCGACTATAAAACATATGTGGTCAAAGCGGCCGGGAACCCGGAGAAACTCCAGGCGCTGGCGGAGCTGTTGCGGAAAAATGAGATCGTGGCCGGGTTCGCCAACAGCAGCACCGGGGCCAGCGGCTTCAACTATTTTACCGGCAAAACAGAATCGTTCACCGTTGAAAAGGAAGACCTGGTGATCAGCGCCTTCCAGCCCCGTTCCAACCTGCTTCGCGTGTTGTTCGAGCCCGTGGCGAGGCTGACGGACTCTGTAACTTACGACATCACCGCCTGGGCGCTTCCTTACGCCTACGGCCTGCCCGCCTATGCGCTCAAACAAAAACTGAACGCACCTCTGCACGACGTCCAGGAGAAACCCGTTCCCGCACAGCCGCCCGCGGGCAATACATATGCCTACCTGGCGCCCTGGAACAGCATCAAAGACCTGAAGTTCCTGGCCTACCTGCTCAATCGCAACATCAAAGTACGTTTTGCGGAAGCGGACTTCACCATCAACAACGTGAACTACCCCGCCGGCACCCTCGTGATCACCAAAGCCGGCAACGGCCCGCTGGATGCATTGCCCGCCCTGGCGCAGAAAATGGAAATATCCCTGGTGAAAGTGCCCACGGGTTTCGTGGATAAAGGGGCCGACTTCGGGTCCGATAAAATGCGCTTCATCCGCAAGCCGAAAGTGGCCGTGCTGGCGGGTGAAGGCGCTTCTTCGCTGAGCATGGGCGAAATCTGGCATTTCTTCGAACAGCAGGTCGACTATCCGCTGACCGTTCTCAATACATCGGCCCTCTACGGCATGAACTGGAAAGACCTCGACGTGCTCATTTTACCGGCTGGTCGTTACACGGCGCTCAACGACAAAGCAGTGCTGGAGCGGCTGAAAGACTGGGTGAGCAATGGCGGGAAACTCATCGCCATGGAAGACGCGATAGACCAGCTGGCCAAAGCGGAATGGGGATTCCTGCTGAAGAAAGACGCGGAGGAAAAAGAAAAAGACAAAAAAGAGGAGGAGCCCAAAGACCCCTATACCGCGCTGAAGCCCTATGGCAACCGTGAAAGGGAAAGCGTCATGCAGTTCATCCCGGGCGCCATTTATAAAGTACATCTCGATAAAAGCCATCCGCTGGCATTCGGTTATCCCGCCTACTATTATACCCTCAAACAAAGCGACCAGCTCATCGAATTCATGGAATCCGGCGGCTGGAACGTGGGCGCGCTGAAAAAAGACGACTACCTCACCGGTTTTGTGGGTGCGCAAACGAAAGCCCGGCTGAAAGACGGTCTTGTTTTCGGCGTAAAAGAGATCGGCAGCGGCTCGGTGGTATTGCTGGCCGATAACCCGTTGTTCCGCAGCTTCTGGGAAAACGGTAAACTGTTATTCGGGAATGCAGTGTTCCTGGTAGGGCAGTAGTTTACATTTTACGTTTAATGCCGCAACCAACGGAGGCGGTGGAGTTTACTTCCACGGCCCTGCCGGCCACCATGGCATCGATGGCGGTGTGCAGGTATTTGGCCTGAACGCCGGCGGCATTGCCGGGGTTATCGTCGATAGCGCCTTTGTACACCAGCGTGGCGTCTTTGTTGAAGAGGTAACATTCCGGCGTACGGTCGGCGGCAAAAGCATCCGCCAGTTCGTTGTTTTTGTCAACAGCGTAATACCAGGAGTAATTCAGTTTTTTGGCGTAGGCTTTCATGGCCTCATAAGAATCGCCGCCGGCGCGTTCCGCTTCGTTGGAGTTGACGAGTATCACCCCGATGTTGTGCTTTAAAGCATAGGTGCAGATCTCGCGGGTACGTTCCTGGTTGCGCTGCACATAAGGGCAGGTATTGCAACTGAACATCACCAGCAGCCCGTTGGCTTTTTTAACATCGTTGAGCGACACTTCCTTGCCGGATACGTCTTTCATCTTCACGTCCGGCTTCGGAATTTTGGCGCCGATCTCCAGTGCGTCGGAAGTACGGAATGCAGTGAGCCATACGGTAGCAAGAAGTAATAAAACAAATTGCTTTTTCATAGGGCATTTTTGTTTAAAGGTTGAATATGAAATTAAGGTATTTCACAGGCATTTAAAAGCGGTTGCGGCTGTTTTCAGTTTTCTTTAACTAAAACCTGATAGGATTTTAACGGTAAATCAGGAAAGTCCCTGTATTTCAGGTTCTTCGCCGGCTTCGCGCTGCCGTGCAATTTCGCGGATGGTGCTGATGCTGGTGTTCAGTTCAAAGCCGATGAGCAGGATGAAGGAGTTGAAATATATCACCAGCATGAGGATGAGCACGGTGCCGATGGAGCCGTAAATCTGGTTGTACTGGGCGAAATTGGTGACCCAGAAAGAAAAGCCCAACGTCACCACGATCATGGAAATGGTGGCGAAAGTGGAGCCGGCGGAAATGAATTTCCATTTCTTTTTGGTGGCGGGCCCGAAGCGGTAGATCACGGAAATGATCGAGAAAAACAGGAGGATGATCAACAGCCACCGCGCGGCGAACAGCCCCAGTTGCGAGAATGAGTCGCGGATGTTGAGCATTTCGAACACCCATTTCATGATGGTGCCCTGCATGATGATGAGGGCCACGGTGGCCAGCAGCAGCACCACGAGGAACACGGTGAGCTTCAGGGCCGTGAGCCTCGTTTGCCACCAGAGGCGCTGGTTGAAGCCGGGCAGTAATTTATCGAACGACCGCAGCATGCCCATTACACCGTTGGAAGAATAATAGAAGCTGAGGATAAAGGCGAACGACAGCAGGGTATTGCGGTGGGTGTACAGGAAGTCGTGGATCATTTCCCGGACGATCTGGTACGTGTTCTCATTGGGCGTAACGGCTTTGGCCAGGTCGTACAGCGTAGGCTCGATATTCTGCAGGGGAATGAACGGCACCAGCGTGAACAGGAAAATGAAAAAAGGCGGGATGGCGAGCAGGAAGTTGAAAGAAATAGCCGCGGCCCGTTCCACGAGGCTTTCACGCGCTGTTTCTTTCAGGAAAAAAACGATCACATCATACAGGGGGATTCCTTCAAAACCCGGCAGCACGAGGCTTTTGCTTCTATGCACGAGCCATTGCACGGGTTTTGATTCGAGAACGAGTTTTTCTACATCAACCATCAGGGGATTATTGGACTGCCGTAAAAATACAAAGAATATTACTTCACCCCTCTCGCATTCAGGGCCTTCTGGTATTCCTTTGCATTTTCAAGGTGTTCCTTGTAGGTAGACGCAAATGCGTGGTACCCGCTGAAATCGGCCCGCGCGCAGAAATAAAGGTACTCGGTATCCGCCGGCGTCAGCACCGCATCGATCGATTTGGCGGACGGGGTGCAGATGGGGCCGGGAGGCAGGCCGCTATAACGGTAAGTATTATACGGAGAATCGAATTCGAGATAGCTGCCCCAGATCCTTTTGAGCGCGAAATTTTTCATGGCGAATTTCACTGTGGGGTCGGCGCCGAGTTTCATGCCCTGGCGCAGGCGGTTGAGATACACGCTGGCGATGGCCGGCTTTTCGTCATGTTTATTGGTTTCTTCTTCCACGATGGAGGCGAGCACGGTCACCTCGGTGGGGCGGAGCCCCAGTTTGGCGGCTTTCGCCTGGCGCTCGTCCGTCCAGAAGTTTTCGTAGGCGCTTTCGATTTTATCGAACACCTTGCCGGCATTGGTATTCCAGTAAAACTCGTAGGTGTTGGGCAGGATGGCGCACATCACGGTATTGGTATCGAGGCCGAACTGGCGGAGATACACACCATCTTCGAGAATGGCTTTCATGGCGGCGGAATCGGCTTCGAGATTGGTGGACACGAGCCGGATGAAGTCTTCTTTCAGGCGGAGTTTGTTGATTACCAGTTTCACGGGCGACTGCCGGCCGGAGCGCAGGATCCGCACGATTTCCAGGTTGCCCATGCCTTTTTTGATCTCATAGCGGCCGGCTTTTACCCTGGCGGGATAGTCGAGGCGGCGTGCCACCACGTTGAAGGTAGACACGGAGCGCACGATGCCCTGTTCTTCCAGTCCTTTCAGCACATCGTCGTAACTGCTGCCGGTGGGTACGTAGAAGTATTTTTTGTCGCCGAACGATTTGGTGTTGGGGCCCATCAGCAGGTAGGCGGCCAGTACCATGCCGCCGGCCAGCAAACAGGCCAGAATAACGGCGATGCGGCGAATCCAGGGAGAGTTCGTGTTTTGCGCTTTAGTCCTTTTCATGCAAATGCGTAGGTAATTCAATAAAAAACCCCGCTTTTAACGGCGAGGTATTTATAAATATTATAATGGAATAATATTAATTAAGGTTTGACAGGCGTTTTCTGGCTATCTGCCGGGAGTTGCTGTTGTTGCTGCTGCTGGTTCAGCTGGATAGCATTACCTGCGGGAGCGGCCGAACCTGCGGATTGTTCGATAGTGCTGGCACCTTTCTGGAAGGAGCTGCCGCCTTTGCCGATGAACATGGCAGAGGTGAGGCAAAGCACGGCAATCACAGCCGCGAGGATCCAGGTGCCTTTTTCCATGATGTCGTTTGTCTGGCGAACGCCCATTACCTGGTTGCCGAAACCACCGAAAGAACCGGAAAGACCGCCGCCTTTAGGATTTTGCACCAGCACAAAAAAGCCGAGTAAAACACAGGCTAAAACGATCAATATTCCAAAGAAAATCAACATGTTCGTTGTTATTTTTATTTATTGTTGTCTGTTAGTAATTGCAGATCTTTGATCTTCTGCGCAAAATAAGCGTTTTTGTCGGGATTAAGCAAACTTAATTTTTGGTAGACGGCAATCGCTTTCCCGTGCTGGTGCTGGCGTACCCAGATCTCTGCGAGGGTTTCGGACACGATGTCGTCGTTCAGTGTAATGGACTCGATGGCCATTTTTTCTACTCTTTCCGATACTTCCGGCTCGTCATCCTCATAGAGCTTGTTCAGCTGCTGGTGATACCAGTCTTTGGTGGCTTTCCCGGCAAAGCTGTCTTTCAGCTCCCGTAGCCAGTCCGTGAAGCTTCTCATTTCAGCTGCGGCTTTGTCATTCATCATTTCTGCAGAGTTCGGGTCTTTCAGCTTTTTATAAGCAAAATAATCTTCGGTGTAGAGCGGCTGGAAGGTGAGGGTGGTTTCCTCCTCAGGCGTGTCCATCGGGTGAATCTTGATGGGGCCTTCTTCGGGCGCCGCTGTTTCGTGGGCGGTACCATTGACGGCTGCGGGTAGTGTAATACCAGGGCCTTCCTGGGCTGCGGCTTCCACTACAATATCTTCGTCTTCCGGTTCCGCTTCGTATTGGGCAGCCTGTTCGGCTTCGCGTATTTCACTGTAGTCGACGGCAATAATGTCGTCGGGGGCGCTTTGCGTACGGGCGGCTTCGAATTCGACCAGTTCCTTTTCGGCTTCGTAGTCAATGGCCACGATTTCGTCCGGCTCGCTGAGGGTACGGGCGGCTTCAAATTCAGCGGCAGCTTTCTCGGCCTCGTAATCAATCGCCACGATTTCATCCGGCTCGCTGAGGGTACGGGCGGCTTCAAATTCAGCGGCAGCTTTCTCGGCCTCGTAATCAATCGCCACGATTTCATCCGGCTCGCTGAGTGTACGGGCGGCTTCAAATTCAGCGGCAGCTTTCTCGGCCTCGTAATCAATCGCCACGATTTCATCCGGCTCGCTAAGGGTGCGGGCGGCTTCAAATTCGGCGGCAGCTTTCTCCGCCTCGTAATCTATCGCAACGATTTCGTCGGGCGCCTCAGCGGCAGGTGCTTCCGGTTTCGCAGCTATGGCTGGCTCCGGTTCTTTCGCTGCCGGTTTTTCCTCGTAGAGGAATTCATCATATTTTGCGGCAATGGCAATGTCTTCTTCATCCAGCGTAGGTGCAGCAGGTGCTACCGCCTCCACTTTGGCTGCAACCGCAGCGTTGCGGGCATCTTCCGCTGCCAGCTCCTCTAAAATGGCCGCGTCTTCGGCGGACAACACCGGCTCATCTGCCGTAATATCAGCGTGAACAGCCGCGGAAGGTGCTTCGGCAGCCGGCTCAGGTGCGGTTTCAATGGGGGGGATGACTGCCTCAATACCGTTTACGGCTTCAGGAACCGCTGCTTCGACCGGTGTCTGGGTTTGTTCGGCAGGTTCAACAGGAGTTTCAACGGGAATCGCCACCACATTATTTTCCAGGGAACCGGAGAGGAGGGAAGCCGTTACGAACTGGTGCACCTGGTGCGGTGTGCCGCTGTACAGCTGCGCCTTTTTCAGGGCAGGGGCCGTCAGGTCCTGCTTGTCCGTAAATTCTTTCCGGGCCAGGAACATCCGGGCCGCCGCGAAGTACGGGTACTTTTCCACCAGCTGTTCCAGGCTTGCCTGGTCCACCTGCCGGAGGTCCGGTTGGTTAAAAATATGGTGAATGATCCTGTTAGCGGTCATGGGTGCTAAAATATGAAAATAATATATAAATCAAATAGCCCGCTGTTACCAGTTGGCGAAGGCCCGGTTAAAGATATCGTCTACCAGGTTGGGCACAATCTCCTCCAGCAGCCTCGGCTCGGCCTCGCTGATCGTCTGTGAAGCGTTGAAGTCGGCGGAACGGGAGAACGACTGGTTGGTAAACCCTTTCTTGTCGCCGATGCGTTTGATGAAAGTAATATTCACGGTAATCGTCAAACGGGCGGTGGCGGACTTGTCTACATTGGTCACCGCGGCATTGGAGATGGAATAGCCGGTAATGGTGCCCTTAAACTCGTAGTCGGCGCCCTGGTCGTTGGTTTGGGTAAGGCGGGTCTGCGCCAGGATCTTGGTACGCAGTTTTTCCGTTACCTGCTGGCTGAGCTGCGGATTATTTTGCGGCGCCCGGTTTTCGATAAAACGTACGAGCACAGTTTTGGCGGCCGGATCGATACTGGCGCCGCTGGCTGAATATTTTATGGAGCAGGCTGATGAAAACAGCCACAGGCTTACACTTGCTAACAGAAATATGTATTTTGACATAGGGTGCTTTACTCGTTGATATTGTATTCCTTCAGTTTCCTGTACAAAGTCCGTTCCGAAATCCCGAGATCGAGGGCGGCGTCTTTTCTTTTGCCCTTGTGTTTCTTCAGCGCTTTCTCGATCAGTTCTTTCTCCTTGTCGGCTATCGACAGCGTTTCTTCTACTTCCTCGTGATGGTCGATCTTGTTACTGTCCTGGATGATATACGGCTGCGCGGGCGCCATGATACCGGGCGAGGCGGGCGTTTCGGCGGGCGCGAAGTTGTGCATCACGCCACCGTCCTGGAACGCAGGCGTATTGGCCATCGACGGGTTTTGCAGGATGTCGAAGAACATTTTTTTCAGTTCGGTCACATCCTTTTTCATGTCGAAGAAAAGTTTGTAAAGGATATCGCGCTCGCTGGCAAAATCGCCGTTGCCCCCCTGGGACTGTGCCGGGGCGAGCATGGGCAGCCGGTTCATCACGGGTTGCTCGGGAAGGAAGCGGCGGAATTCTGTAGCCGTTACATGTTTGTCGGTGGCCAGCACGGAAATCTGTTCCGCAATGTTTTTCAGTTCCCGCACGTTACCGGGCCAGGTATAGTTCACGAGCATGTCGCGCGCCTCATCGTCGAGCTGGATGGACGTGGTTTTATACCGCTCTGCGAAGTCCACGCAAAATTTGCGGAACAGCATGGGAATATCTTCTTTCCGGTCGCGGAGGGCCGGCACGCGGATGGGCACGGTGTTGAGCCGGTAGTAAAGGTCTTCCCGGAATTTTCCCGACTGGGTATTCTCCAGCAGGTCGCGGTTGGTGGCGGCGATCACGCGCACATCCGTTTTCTGAACTTTGGAAGAGCCTACACGGATGTATTCGCCGGCTTCGAGCACGCGCAGCAGGCGTGCCTGTGTGCCCAGGGGCATTTCCCCGATCTCGTCAAGGAAAATGGTGCCGCCGTTCACGGTTTCGAAATACCCCTTCCGGCTGTCTACCGCGCCGGTGAAAGAGCCTTTCTCGTGCCCGAACAGTTCGGAGTCGATGGTGCCTTCCGGGATGGCGCCGCAGTTCACGGCGATGAAGGGGTTATGTTTGCGGGCGCTGAGCGCATGAATGATCTGTGAAAATACTTCCTTGCCCACACCGCTTTCGCCGGTGATCAGCACAGTCAGATCTGTGTTGGACACCTGGGCGGCCACCTGCAGGGCGTAATTCAATGCCTGCGAGTTACCGATTATGCCGAAGCGGTTCTTGATACTTTGAATATTGTCCATAATTCCGTCCTTTGGTTTTATTACCGGCCTTCCAAGACCTTACCCAGCAGGGTGCCTGCGGTACAATCTTCTACCTGCACCCACACGTATTCGCCTTTCTGATGATTGCCGCGGGGGAAAACCACCACCTTGTTCTGGTCGTTGCGGCCGAACAGGTCGTTTTCCGAGCGTTTGGAAGTGCCTTCAATCAATACTTTAAATGTTTTGCCCACGTCCTGCTGCATACTTTCGAGGGTATGCCGGCGGTGGAGGGCCACCACTTCGGCCAGCCGCTCTTTTTTCACTGCTTCGGGCACATCGTCCTGGTACCGGCGGGCTGCCAGCGTACCGGGGCGCTCGGAGTAAGCGAACATATAAGCGAGGTCGTAGTGGGCGTATTCCATGATCTCCAGTGTGTCCTGGTGGTCTTCGTCGGTTTCGGTGCAGAAACCGGTGATCACATCGGTGGAGAGGCCGCAGCCGGGGAGGATTTCCCTGATGCGGTCGATTTTTTTCATGTACCATTCGCGGGTGTAGGTGCGGTTCATGAGCTGCAGGATACGGTTGCTGCCGCTTTGTACAGGCAGGTGGATGTAGTTGCAGATGTTCTCATGGCGCGCCATGGCGAAGAGTACTTCGTCCGTAATGTCTTTCGGGTGCGAGGTGCTGAACCGCACGCGCAGCAGCGGGCTGATGGCAGCCACTTTTTCTAGCAGCATGGCGAAGGTAACGGTTTCACCGGCCGTTTCGTCCACGAAGTAATAGGAGTCCACGTTCTGGCCGAGAAGGGTCACCTCGCGGTAGCCTCTTTCAAACAGGTCGGTGGCTTCTTCAAGGATCGACTTCGGGTCGCGGCTGCGCTCGCGGCCACGGGTGAACGGCACTACGCAGAATGCGCACATGTTGTTACAGCCGCGCATGATGGATACGAAGGCGGTGACGCCGTTGCTGTTGAGGCGGACAGGACTGATGTCACCATACGTTTCCTCCCGGCTGAGCAATACGTTGATAGCTTTCTGGCCGGTTTCCGCTTCTTCGATAAGGGCAGGGAGGCTGCGGTAGGCATCGGGGCCGACCACCAGGTCTACCAGCTTTTCTTCTTCGAGGAACTTCGCTTTCAGCCTTTCTGCCATGCAACCGAGCACGCCCACGAGGAAACCCGGGCGGGCCTTTTTGGTCTTTTTGAACTCCGTGAGGCGCTTACGCACCGTTTGCTCCGCCTTTTCGCGGATGGAGCAGGTGTTCAGCAGCACCAGGTCTGCTTCTTCGGCATTGCGGGTAGCCCCGAAGCCTTCTTTATTCAGAATGGACGCCACGATCTCACTGTCGTTGAAATTCATCTGGCAACCATAACTTTCTATATAGAATTTTTTTGAATAGGTATGGGCGTCGCCTTCCAGCGGGGCGATGGCCTCGCCCTGACGGCTTTCATCGTGTACTTTGTCAACTGTTTCCAACATTCCAGGCACAATTTAAGGACTGCAAAAATACAAAAAAATGCCAGAATGACAGGGGAAATATGGCTTAACGGAAACTTAACCGCCACGAAACGACGGTGGAGGGGATCAGGATGCATTTTGGCGGAGCACTTTACCGGTCGTCTTGTTCATGAACCTGCCGGTTGTGCAAAAAAGGAATTTTCTTTAAGTTGTGAAAAATAACCGAATCAGATGCTGAAACTGTATACAACGATCGACGAGCAATTGTACTATTGGGAAACATGGGAGCAGGATGAAAAAACAGCCATTATCCACTGGGGAATGGTGGGGGATAAAGGAGACTACCGGGAAATAAAATCCCGCATGATCGGCGGGTTCAACAACATCGTGCAGGCGGAAATAGACCGGCGGCTGGAGGAAGGGTACGCGGAATGGGATGAGGACGAGCAGGTGTCGCTCGAAATCGAATACAAGGTAGACGGTTCCGGCACGGAAGCGGATCTTGACAAACGACACCGGCTGGAAGAGAAGCTGGACGAAGTGCTGGGGTGGACCGGCCTGGGACATTGCGACGGCGGCAGCACGGGCAGCGGCACTATGGAAGTGGCCTGCAGAGTGGTGGATTTCAATATCGCCAGGCAGGTGATCGAAGAAAACCTGAAAGACACGGAGTTCGCAGACTATACCAGAATTTTCAGCCTGCAGGAAGAATAATTTTATACTTATTATTCGGACTGTTTGTATATTTGCCATCCATCAAAAGCGGAAATAGCTCATTTGGTAGAGCATCAGCTTCCCAAGCTGAGGGTGGCCGGTTCGAGCCCGGTTTTCCGCTCCGGTTCAAAGGTGTGTTTCTAAAGAAACGCACCTTTTTTATGGCCCTCCACTTACAAAAAAGGCTCACCATTGATGGTAAGCCTGTCTTGCAAAAAATATTTTACGATTAAGCAGTTTGTCCGAGTTTCTGCATCAGCCAGCTTTCTTTCAGCGGTATCAGCCAGTGGTTTTCCAGTTCGCTTTTTGTTTGTACGGTGTTGTTCAGGTACAGCGTGTCTTTTGAAATGTATCCTTTCTCCAGTGCATAGCCTACCTGCGCCATGGGCAGTAACTGCAGTTTCTCCTTCACGAGGAAACCCAGCAGCAGCCGGTCGAACAGGTTGACGCTGTATTGCCGTTCAATGCTTTTGATGATGCGCACGGAACTGTCGGTGCTGCAGCCGCTTACCTCTGATTCGGTTTCATCGGCCATCAGCACAATCACCTGGTCGAACAGCAGCCGGCCCCATCCTTTGACAGGTACGCCGTGGGAGTTCCACTGCATGGCGAACTGGTGCAGCTGTTCTTCGATCTCTTCTGCTTCCCGCTCCCCGAAAGGGCGGTTGCTCTGATATATCCACACCCTGGAGGAGGGTGAAAAATCTGCGGGTAATATATGGGTGATATCGGTATTCATACTGCAAAGTTACAGGAATTCCCAAATACGGTCCTTGCCGTCTGTCATACTTCAAGAAGAAGTTCACTGGATAAGATGACTATTGCATATCGGCGGCGATGATCTCGGCGATGTCGAGGACTTTTACCTCCTCTTCCTTGCCGGCTTCTTTCACACCGTCTGTGAGCATGGTCATGCAGAAGGGGCAGTTGGCGGCGATCACGGAGGCGCCGGTGGCTACGGCTTCGCGACCTCTCTCGAAATTGACGCGGGTGGTGCCTTTTTCTTCCTCTTTGAACATCTGCGCGCCGCCTGCGCCGCAGCAGAGGCCATTGCTTTTGCAACGTTTCATCTCCACCAGGTCTGCGTCGAGGGTTTCGAGCACGGCGCGGGGAGCTTCGTAGATGTTGTTGGCGCGGCCGAGATAACAGGAGTCGTGGTAAGTGATTTTTTTGCCTTTGAAGCTGCCGCCTTCTTTGATTTTAATGCGGCCTTCGTCGATCAGCTGCTGGAGGAACGTGGTGTGGTGAATCACCTCGTACTGGCCGCCGAGCTCGGGATATTCGTTGCGGATGGTGTTGAAACAGTGGGGGCAGGCGGTGACGATCTTTTTTACGCCGTAGTTATTGAGCACCTGGATGTTGTTGTAAGCCATCATCTGGAAAAGGAATTCATTGCCTGCGCGGCGCGCCGGGTCGCCGGTACAGGCTTCTTCCTTGCCAAGGATGGCGAAGCGGATGCCCGTTTTGTCGAGTATTTCTGCAAATGCACGGGTGATTTTCTGTGCGCGCTGATCAAAGCTGCCGGCGCATCCTACCCAAAAGAGCACTTCCGGTGTTTCGCCGTTGGCAAAATATTCGGCCATCGTTTTTATCTGCATACAATTCTTTTTTCGGTTAGTGGATCCAGGCATCACGGTCGTCCGGGCTGAATTTCCAGGGGGCCATATTGTTTTCGATATTGGAGAACATCATGTTCCATTCCTGCGGCGCGCTGGATTCTTCCATCACGAGGTGGCGGCGCATCTGCAGGATGATGTGCAGCGGGTTGATGCTCACGGGGCATTCTTCCACGCAGGCGTTGCAGCTGGTGCACGCGCGCAGTTCCTCTTCGGTGATGTAATCTCGCAGCAGTGTTTTATTGTCCGCTTCCTTATTCCGGCCTACTTCTTCGGCCCGGTCGCGCGTTTTCATCATGATGAGGCGGGGCGAGAGGGCCTTGCCGGTTTGTGTGGCAGGGCAGGCGGCGGAGCATCGGCCGCATTCCGTGCAGGCATACGCATCGAGCAGGTTTTTCCACGTGAGGTCCTGAATGTCTTTGGCGCCGAATTTCGGTACGGTATCCGATGCCGGCGCGCTGGCGGCCAGCTCGGGCTGCATGGCATACAATACTTCCTGCTGGATGGCGGGCATGTTTTCCATCTTGCCTTTCGGCCGCAGATCGGCGTAATAGGCGTTCGGGAAAGCCAGTATGATGTGGAGGTGTTTGGAGAAGGGGAGGTAGTTCAGGAACGCCAGCACGCCCAGGATGTGCAGCCACCAGGCACCGCGTTCGACGGCGATGAGCGCGTTATCTGACAGGCCGGCCAGCAGCGGGGTGAAATGGCTGGAAATCCAGAACGGATCTGTTTGTATGTAATGCGCTGCTCCCCGGCTCTGCAGCACCTGGTCGGCCGTGTTCATCGTCAGGAACAGCACCATCAGCGCAATTTCCGTGATCAGGATGTAATTGGCGTCGGAGCGGGGCCAGCCGTTAAGGTCTTTGCTGAGGAAGCGCCTGATCTTCATCACGTTCCTGCGAAGCAGGAAGACGAGGCAGCCGCCGGCTACCAGCAGCGCCAGTATCTCGAAGCAGCCGATCAGCACGCCGTAAACGACGCCCATGAATGGCGCGAATATCCGGTGGGTGCCTGCGACGCCGTCGATGATGATCTCCAGGATTTCAAGGTTGATGATGAGAAAGCCTGCATATACGAAAAAGTGCAGCACCGCCACCAGGGGATTGCGGAACATCTTTTTCTGCCCGAACGCGAGCAGCAGCAGGTTTTTCCAGCGCAATGCCGGCTGGTCGTTCAACGCTACATCCCTGCCCAGCAGAATGTTGCGCCGGATGCCCATGACCCTGCGCGAAAAAACATAAATGGCGGCGGCCAGGGCAACGACGAAAAGTAACTGACTGACAATTTGCATATCCTTGATTTGACCCGTTGTTATCGCAATTTATGTATTTTTGGCTGCACAAAACCGCAATATGAAAAATAAGAACGTTATCCTGACGCAAGAGGCAATAGAAAAGAAAATAGAACGGATTGCGTATGAAATATATGAGCACAACTATGATGAGCCCTCCATCATACTGGTCGGCATCTGGGATCGCGGTTCCATCCTTACCGGGAAAATTGCGGAACACCTCCGGCGCATCGCGCCGTTCGGTATCGAGGTGATGGAAATCAAACTCGACAAACAGGCGCCGAAAGAAGTGACGCTCTCCCACGAAGCCGATTTCACCGGCAAAGTGATCGTACTGATCGACGATGTGGCCAATTCCGGCCGTACCATGCTGTATGCGCTGAAACCCTTCCTGCAGTACCTCCCCAAAAAAATACAGACGGCCGTGCTGGTAGACCGCCGGCATAAGTCGTTCCCGCTTTCCGTGGACTTCGTAGGCTACAGCCTCTCTACCACGTTGCAAGACATGGTGATGGTGGATGTGGAAGGCAATGACATCAAATCCGCATATCTCGTATAAACATCAGAATTTCAGGGCATGTAATTTCAGCTGGCCGGCTCCGTTCACTTCGAGGGCCGGCGCGGGTATTTTGATCACATTCAGCGCTTTGAAGAGAACCTTCAGGCCTTTGTGACGGGTAGGTATCTTTGTGAAGTCCACGTCGGGGGAGAGGAATACCCGGCGGGTGCGGCGGATGTGCCCGTAATACATCATTTCCCCTTCGGTGTTTTTCCACTGGTTCCTCCGCGCGGAGTACAGTCCTTCCACACCATATCCCACCGCCACGTTGAGCCATTTGGGCAGGTGCTGGTCTTTCATCACGCTGGAAAGGTTCAATGACAGCCAGTATGTTTGTGCATTGTAATCTTTGAGGGTCCGCTCCACCATGCGAACGCCGAACTGGTCTATTGCACGGGCTTTGAGGTTGGGATCGGTATCGGGATAATGGATGGGTGTGGAGGAGAATTTGAGCTGGAAACGCTGTTCATTCCATAATAATTCCTGTCCCATCATAAGGCCGGATCCGAGGGCATTGGCGCCTACGTCGCCCCACGACCAACCCCACTGCGCCGAATGCGCATCGAGCAATTCGATGACGGACTGAAAGGCGAAACCGCTCATGCCGCCTATCCAGATCTGCTGCTTGCGCGAAAGGCCCGTCCACCGCCATATTTCCCGGCTATACAAAGAAAAAACATAGGAACTGTATACATGGCCGAACTTGTCCATCTGCAGCCATTCACCGAAGTCGTTGATGGTATGGGGACTGCGTTTGGGATAGTCTTTGTACCAGTATTTGTTCAGTACCATCAGGGAACCGCTGTAAGCCGCCACGGAGCCTGCGGCCAGCGTCCACACCCGGGCGGGCACGGTAGAGTCGGGCACGTCAAAGAAACCGGTCTTCCCTGTTTTTTGTGCGCGTAAAGATATGGTTGAAAATAAAAAAGCACACAGGCAAAGGATATAGAGGGGCCCGCCTGTGTGCAGTTTTTTTACCGGTGATTGGATCATCCAAGTTTCATGTCGTGAATAATATTGCTGACTTTGGTATCAAGCAATTGTTCCACTCTTTCAAGATCAGCTACACTGTCCAGCGGCTCACGCACGCTGAAATAGAATTTTATTTTCGGTTCTGTGCCGGAAGGGCGCGCGGAAATGCGGCTACCATCAGCCAGCAGGAATTGCAATACATTGGATTTCGGCAGGTCGATCGGCTCTTTTTCACCGGTGGCCAGCGTGGTTACATGCTGCAACTGGTAATCGTAAATTTTTACCACGGGCGAACCATTGATGACGGCAGGGGGTTGCTCGCGGTAGGCGCTCATCATGGCGGCGATTTCTTCCGCGCCTTTCATGCCTTTTTTGGTAATGGAGATGAGTGATTCCTTGTAGAGCCCGTACTGCAGGTAAATGTCGATCAGTTGCTCGAACAGCGACTTGCCCTGGTTTTTGGCGTAAGCGGCCATTTCGCAGATCATGGCTACGGAAGCGATCGCGTCTTTGTCGCGCACGTTATCGCCGATCATATAACCGTACGATTCTTCGCCGCCACAGATGAAGTTTTCTTCGGCTTCCTTGCGACGGATGAGATCCGCTATCCATTTAAACCCGGTGAGCGTGTTGTAGCAGGTGATATTATTGCTGGCGGCGAACACGTCGATCAGATCGGAGGTCACCACGGTTTTGCAGATGTAGTCGTTGGGTTTGCTGAGGCCTTTCTTTTTACGGCCTTCCACGATGTAATTGAATAGGAGCACGGCGGTCTGGTTCCCGTTGAGGAGGATCCATTTGCCGGTATGGTCTTTCACGGCAATGCCTACACGGTCCGAATCCGGGTCGGTACCCAGCAGGATGTCCGCATCCAGGGCAGCGGCTTTTTTGAGGCCGATGCTCATGGCTTCGGATTCTTCCGGGTTGGGGTATACCACCGTTGGGAAGTTGCCGTCGGGTTTGGCCTGTTCTTCCACTACATGTACATTGGTGAAGCCGAAGCGTTGCAGGATTTCGGGCACGAGCGTGATGCCGGTACCGTGGATGGGGGTGTACACGATTTTCAGGTCGTGCTGCGCCGCCACTGCCTCGGGATATACGCTGAGACCTTTGAGCATCTGGAGGTAGGCTTCGTCGATTTCCCTGCCGATGAGAGTGATGTTCTGTTCCCAGCCGGTCCATTTCACTTCGCCGATACCGCTGATTTTATCTACTTCGAGGATGACGTTTTTATCGTGGGGGGGGACCAGCTGTGCGCCGTCGTCCCAGTAAGCTTTGTAGCCGTTGTATTCGCGCGGATTATGGGAGGCGGTGATCACCACGCCGGCCTGGCAATGCAGGTGGCGGATGGCGAAAGAGAGCTCGGGCGTGGGCCGCAGGCTTTCGAATAAAAACACCTTGATGCCGTTGGCCGCCATCACATTGGCCGTCACTTCCGCGAAAAAGCGGCTGTTGTTGCGGCTGTCGTGCGCAATGGCCATTTTGATGTCTCCCGTAAACGATTTTTTGAGATAGTTGGCGAAACCCTGTGTGGCCATTCCCACCGTGTATTTGTTCATCCGGTTGGTGCCGGGGCCCATTACGCCGCGGAGGCCGCCGGTGCCGAATTCGAGGTTGCGGTAAAATGCGTCGGTCAGTTCTTCCGGGTTTTCCTGTTGAAGTTTCCGGATGGCGGCTACGGTTTCTGCGTCGAATCCGCCGTCAAGCCATTGTTCTGCTTTGCTGAGAATGTTTGCGTCCATGTTTCAATATACTGTTTACAGGGCTTTTAATGATAATCTGTGGTGAAATTAATGAGAAAAACCAATATCATGCCGGATTCCCTTCAAAATGATTTTGTTATATATGCTTCGGCTTCCTCCCGGGTTTTCACCGCAAAGTCTTTATAACGCTCGTGCACGTCGATTATTTCCACCAGCGCATCCTTCACGAGGGCCTGGTTCTCCCAGTTTTTCAAAGCGGCCACCACCGTTTCGAGGCAGCCTTTTTTGTAGGCGATTTGCCCCAGGACGTGCACCAGTGTGTTGCGCACACGGGCCGTCGGGTCGTGCTGAAGGCTTTCGAGCAGGGGGAGTATGTCCTGCGGGTGCGTTCTGCCCCGCAATTCAATCCCATGACATATTTCGCGGCGGATTTCTTTGTCGGGGTGCCGGAGGTATCCTTTGGCCCAGGCTAGCACCGGCTTCGGGTTTTTCTCGCCCATTTTTTTCACCGAACCGATGACGGCGTTGCGCACCATATGATGCTCGTCGAACAGGCCGGTGTCCATCATGTGCTGAACGGCTTTAAAATCGCTGCGCCCGATTTCGCCGGCTGCGTTAATGGCCGTTTGCCGCACTTTGGGGTCTGTTTCTTTCAGTAAAATGCCGATGGCGGCCAGCACCTCCTGCGGATGGGCGCCATGAAGCCGCCCGAGGGACTGGTAGGTAGCCTTGCGGATGTAGGTGTCTTCATCGGCTGCATATTTTTTCAAGGGCGCCAGCCGGCCGGATTGTACGGCTTTTGCAATGGCAGCCTCCATTTGCAGTACCAACGCGGCGCGCGCTTCTTTGGGCAGGTCGTAAAATGCCATGTTACAATTGTAAGGACTGTGAAAAAATCGCCTGTAATAGTTATTTTTGCGCCTATGAGGCGGTACGAAGACAATTATAAGCAAAAAGGATTACGCAAACAATTGGTAGACAACATCAGGCAGAAAGGTATCACAGATGAAAATGTACTGGCAGCCATCAACAACATCCCCCGGCATTACTTTCTCGACACGGCTTTTGAAGGGATAGCTTATGAAGACCGGGCATTTCCCATCGGCGAAGGGCAGACGATTTCGCAGCCCTACACGGTAGCCTATCAAACGCAGCTGTTGGAAGTCAAACCCTTTGAAAAGATCCTTGAAATCGGCACGGGCAGTGCTTACCAGGCTTGTGTGCTGGGAGAGCTGAAGGCCAATGTATACACCATCGAACGGCAGAAAAAACTGTTCGACCTGGTGAAACAGTTTCCCTTTAAGGCAAAGTATCCCACTTTGCGCTTTTTCTATGGCGACGGGTATGAAGGCCTGCCCACGTTTGCGCCTTTCGATAAGGTGCTGGTAACGGCGGCGGCGCCGCATGTGCCCGAAAAGCTGCTGCAGCAGCTGAAAATCGGCGGTAAAATGGTGATACCCGTAGGCGGGCAGGACGTGCAGCGCATGCTCCGGATCACCAAAGTCGGGGAAGACGAATACCAGCGCGAGTTTTTCGACGATTTTTCCTTTGTGCCCATGCTCACGGGCAAAAAAGGATAACGCAATGTACGGGCGCGCTTACCTGCTGCGCCCGGTACATCTGCACCTGCTACCTCTTTCAGGGGAGTCTTCATGGAAAGTGAGTATTTATCCGAAGTAAAATATACCTTTGCTCCACATACCCTAAAAAATAATAGCCCTATTTCTGAAAAGCCTGTCACTGTCGTAGCAATACATAGCCGTGAAAAACAATTATTTAAGACCGAAAAAATCGCTGAATCTATACCTCTATGCATAATCCCGGAAGAAGGCGCCTGATCAGGAACACCGCCATCATCGCCCCATTTCTTGCATGTATGCCGTCATTGGCCCTGCATGCCGGCAGCAGCCGTTTGCGCGTTGCCTTTATCGGTACCGGTTCGTGGGGAAGACAATACCTGGCGCAGGCTTTACAGCACCGGCACCTGGATGTGACGGGCGTTTGCGAGCACGATAATGATGCCTTACAGGCAGCGCTGGATTTGTTCCGGCAGGCCGGTTACACCCGCCCCGCGGTTTACCGGGAGGGGCCCGGCGCATTCGAGTCTGTGCTCGCGCGTGCCGACATCGACGCCGTGATCATCGCTGCGCCCTGGCACCAGCATTATACCATTGCGAAAGCTGCATTGCTGGCCGGCAAACACGTGGCCTGCGGGCCGGTGATGGGTAACACCCTGGAAGAACATTTCGACATTGTACGCACCTGCAAACAAAGCGGCCGGCATTATTTTACGCTGGAAGAAGACAGTTATCGCCGCGACCTCCTGGCCGTGTCGAACATGGTATCGGAAGGCGTATTCGGTGAACTCGAAACACTTCATGCCGGCGCACGGCAGGTTACAGCGGCGCTTCCGTTGCCTTACCCGGCGTACCCGGGCGGAGCGGTGGCGGGAATGCTGGATTTGCCGGGCGGCAACCGCTACACCACCATACGCGCCGTTACGGCGGAACAGGAGTGTGTGATCAACAAGCCGCATCCGCGAAGCAGGGAACACCGGTTATATTTTACGAAGCGGCCTGTACGCACTGCCATGCTTGGCACCAGCCGCGGCCAGGAAGTGTTTTTACAATCGGCCGCCGGACAATCGGAGCCGCTCTCTACCGGCTTCCGCATCAAAGGCACCGGTGGCAGCTGGATGGACGTGGCCGGTTCGGTATTCATCAACAGCAAGGGCTCACCACAACAGACCTGGGAAGCCGATACCCCTTACCTCAGCCGGTTCGATCACCGGCGCTGGTATGCCACGCAAACCCCTTACCGGCAGTTGCCCGATAACAGGGAATGTTCACTGGCGCTGCATCACTTCGTGGAAATCCTTCAAAAGCCGGCAGGCGATTGGCTGCCGGTGTACACTGCCGCCACCAACAGTGCGATCGGGCTGTTGGCGGAACAGTCTGCCGAACAGGGCGGCGCGGTTATGACGATGCCCGATTTCAGTGCATAAACATCATTCTTCATAAAAATTATTCTCTATTACCAAACTCTACAACTCATGGAATCTTACTTAGCGATGATTATGATATTTGGCGGCAACTTCGCCATCAGGGGATGGTCCACCTGCTGGGGCCAGATAGTATCGATCGCCCAGAATACCGCGCTTTTTTCCCTGCTGGGCACTACTTACGGCGGTAATGGCCAAACCACCTTCGCCCTGCCTGACCTGCGGGGAAGAATGCCGATCGGATGGGGGCAGGGGCCGGGTTTACCGAACTATGAACTGGGGCAGATAGGCGGCAGCCCGTCCACTACACTGACGATCAATAATATGCCGATGCATAATCACGTGGCTGATTTCAGCACGCTTACCGTAACGCAATCAGCCAGTACGGCGCAAGGCACCACAAACATACCCGGTTCAACGCTTGTACCTGCCGCGTTGCCGGTCATTGGCAGCGGCCCCAGCGCAAGCGCCATTAAAGGGTATGGGGTTAAAGACAATACTGCCACCCTGTCGCCTGCAACTATCGGCGGCGGCATAAATATCGGGATTGCCGGCGGCAGCCAGCCCTTCAGCATCGAGAGCCCGTACCTTGGTGTGAATTATCTGATTGCCATGGAAGGTATCTTCCCTCCGAGAAATTAATACGCCGACAAATCGCTACATGAACGCATCTCTCACCGTCGGATTTCTGACACCTTATTCGGGTATATATCCCCACTATGCGCCGCACCTGTTTACAGGGTGGTTGCTGGGGATGGGCCTTGACCCGGCCAGGCAGCAAACCATCCGTTTCGTACAGGAATATACACAAATGGGCGGCATCGCACAGAGTGAAGCCGCCGCGCAGAAAATGCTTTTTTTTAACCGCGTGGATGTACTCTCCGGCCTCATCAGTTACAAGGCGCTGCCGGGTTTGATTCCCCTGGTGGAAAGAGACAGAAAGCCGGCTTTTTTCTTCGATATGGGAGAATATGTTCCTCATTTCCCCCATCTCAGCCCGGATATTTTTTACGCCTCCCACCAGTTGTGGCAATCACAGTATGCACTGGGGTACTGGGCGGAGCAACGTTTCGGCAGCGGCGGGCATGTAGTGATGCCGGTGTACGAAGCGGGATATCATCTGAACAGCAGCTTCCAGCAAGGCGTGGCCGCAGCGGGCGGCACCCGGTTGCAGCTCACCGTACTGCCGTTCGACCCCAACGATCCGCAGAAAATGGAGCTCGACGAACTTTTTGCCCGGCTGACGAAAGAACCTCCTCCCTATGTGCATGCTGTTTTTGCCGGCAGCATAGGCAACCGGTTTTTGCAAAAATGGATCAGCAGCGGGCTGCACCGTAAAATCCCGCTTGTCGTGAATGAAACGATGGCGTACGACGATGTGCTCGAAGACGTCCGCCATATCGACTTCGAAATGTACACCGCCCAGCAATGGATGCGTGAGGATGAAAATAATATCAACCAGCGCTTTGTTAAACAATTTGAAGCGGTGGCGCAACAGCCGGCAAACATCTACGCCCTCCTGGGGTATGAGGCGGGGCTGGTCTGGAAGGAAGTGCTGCCGTATGCGCTGAAAAGGGACTGGGATACGGTGAAGCAGCAGCTGCGCAACGGCATTGTGAACGGCCCGCGGGGAGAACGGAATTTTTACCCGGCCTCCGGCTTCGCGTTACCTGTTACCAATATCCTCCGGATTCATACGACCGGAAATAAAATACATAAAATCATTCTCGACCAGGGAAAAGGTATGCGCTTCGACGCGGGGGAATTTGAAGTGATTCACAACGAAAGCGTTTCGGGCTGGCAAAACCCTTTTCTCTGTATTTAATTCATTGCTATGAAAAACATGTTTGTAAAAAGCATGAAACCCCTCTTGCTGCTGTGCAGCATGCTTGCCTGCAGCATCTTTGCCATGGCGCAGTACAATTCGACCGTCCTTGAAACCGGAAAGTACTATTGCGCGGTAACCAGGGACCAGCAGAATAACGTTTACCTGGTTCGTTACAATAGTACGGCTGGCAAATACGAGGTGGCGAAGTATGTCAACGGCGATCCTGCCAACGTAATATCGATTTATTCGAACCTCTCGTTCGGAGCCACTGAATTTCCCTGGGGCATTGCGGTCAACGCCAACGGCGATGTGTTTGTGACGAATCCCAATCCTGCCAACCAGTGGGAGATCGTAAAGCTGGCCCATAATGCCGGCGTATACACACCTTCCGTAATACAAACCGGAAAATATTATTCCGCACTGGCTGTGGATATTGATAATAATTTATTGGTGATGGAATACTATGCCGGACCACCGACCCGGTACCGTTTGATGAGGTACCAGGCGGGGCAGGAGCACATGGCCGGCGTGGAGATTTATAACGGACTGACCTATACCGCCGGCGTTACCTTCACCTATCCCTGGGGCATCATCACCGATGCCCAGCGAAATATTTACATTCTGGATATGTGGGAAAACAGCGGTGGGCGTGTGATTAAGTTACCCTATCCAGGCTATGCCCCGGCTACACCGGTCACCACCGGCAGGTCATTTTCGTCCATCGCCATTGATGGCAAAGGTTACATTTATACGATTGAAGGGATTGAAGGGGGAGATGGCTCCACGGCGCATGTGATGAAGTACAAAGATATTACGCAGCCCGGCACGGAGTTGTTTACGGGTCTGACGAACGTCATTTTAGGTTACCCTTGGGGCATTGCGGTAAACAGTACAGGCAATGTGATTCATGTGAACGACGGCAGCGGCGCAGGTGGTATCGGCCGCTTTTTGCAGCTGGCGCCTCAACCGGTATCGGTAGCGAGCATCTTGCCGGCGGGCAGTAATCCCACCGCTGCGGCCAGTGTCAGTTTTACAGTTGTCTTCAGCGGTCTCCCGGATGAAGTAACATCATCGGCTTTTTCATTGACCACCACCGGCCTCACCGGCAGCAGCATTACCGGTGTGAGCGGTTCCGGCAACGTGTATACCGTCACCGTGGCTACGGGTACGGGCGACGGCACTATCCGCCTGGACGTCAATGGTACCGGTATCATCAATCCGCTGGTAAACATACCCTATACCGGCGGAACCATTTATAACATCGACAGAACGGGGCCCACCGGTTCATTACAGATCAACAGCGGCGCGGCTGCTACGAACAGCCCGAATGTAACGCTCAATATCACCGGCACCGACGTCAGTACGCCGCTGGAAATGGCTTTTTCCAATGGTGCAGGTTGGACTGCTTATGAACCGTTCGCCGCCACCAAAGCATGGACGCTGCCGGCGGGCGATGGCGTAAAAAACGTGTCAATGCGACTGCGCGACAGGGCCGGTAATGTAAACACCGCCACCATTTCAGATGACATCACCCTGGATCAGATCCCGCCAAGCACTACTATTGTAACGAGTCCGCCTTCGAATAGTTCCAGCACGAGCGCTACGTTCGAGTTCGGCTCCAACGAAACGGGAGCAACTTTTGAAGTAAGTCTTGACGGCAGTGCATTCGCTGCAGCCAGCAATCCGGTAACATTTGCCGGACTGGTAACGGGGCCTCACACCATCAACGTAAGGGCGAAAGATCAGGCTGGGAATGTTGATCCTACACCTGAACCATATACGTGGAACATCAGCATCCTTAACCCCGGAGTGACGAGCGTAGCAGTGCCGGCAAACGGTTATTACAAAGTTGGTAATGCGCTTAACTTTACCGTGAACTTCAATGCGAATGTGACCGTGAATACCGCTGGCGGCACACCTTATATCGGCGTAACGATCGGTACGGACACCAAACAGGCTGGCTATGCCGGCGGCAGCGGTACCAGTATGCTGACCTTTGTCTATATCATTCAGCCAGGTGACAATGATATGAACGGTATCGCGCTGGCACCGTCCGTTACATTGAACGGCGGCACCATGCAGAGCGCCCTTGGCGGCAGCATCCTGTCGGCGCTCAACAATACAGGGAGCACATCCGGCATATTGGTGAACACCCAGCAGCCCACAGTGACGCTCAGTACTGTCGCTACTTCACCGGTCAACCAGCGGTTCTTCGCCACGGCAACATTCAGTGAGGCGGTGACAGGCTTCACAATGGCCGATATCAGTACCACGAACGCCAGCCTCAGCGGCCTCAGCACATCGGATAACATCACCTATACTTTCGAGGTCATACCTGTTGCCGCCGGCAACCTGACGGTGGAAGTGCCCGCCAACCGGGCGAGCAATGTCGCCGGCAATCCGAATACGGTTTCCAATACGCTCACACTTACGTACGACGCGGATCCGCCGGCTGTGGCGAATGTCGCCGTGCCCGCATCCGGGAATTACAAAAGCGGAGATGTGCTGCACTTTACAGTGAACTTCAACGAAAATGTAGTGGTCACAGGCACGCCTTCCCTCCCTGTAATCATCGGCGGGAATACCCGGCAGGCCGCATATAGCGCCGGTTCCGGTACCCAGGCGTTCGTATTCAGCTATACCATACAGGCAGGCGAACTGGACCAGGACGGCATCGCACTGGGCGCCAGTATCGCACTGAACGGAGGCACCATCAAAGATGCCGCCACCAACAACGCGACGTTGACGCTCAATAACGCGGGAAGCTCAGCGGGCGTGCTGGTAGACGCAGTAGCTCCTGTAGTGCTGTCGGTAACAGTGCCGGCTCCCGGGTATTATAAAACAGGGGGGCAGCTCGACTTTATCGTGCAATTCAGCGAACCGGTGGGCGTCACCGTCACAAACGGCATCCCATACCTGACCGTCCACCTGGCGTCGGGCGATGTTTCCGCAACGCTGATCAGTCACACCGGTGCAGGGGCGCTCACGTTCCGTTACCAGGTGACGGCGGCCGATCTGGACCTGGACGGCATTACGCTGGGTAACAGTGTAATGTTGGGCGGAGGGGTGCTGAATGATGCGGCCGGCAATATGGCCGTGCCAGCTCTGCAGAATATCGGTAATGCCAGCAATGTTTATGTATATCCTGCGGTCCCCTCCGTGCAATTGTCCGGCACGCCTTCGCTGAATGCGCCGTTTACGGTGAATATCGGGTTCAGCGAAGCGGTAACCGGTTTCATAGCGGCAGATATCAGCGCGACCAATGCGACGATCGGCAACCTGCAAACGGCGGACAATATCACCTACACCGCCGTGGTGACGCCGGTTGCGGACGGTTTGGTGAACATCAGCGTACCGGCGAATATGGCGTTCAACATTGCGGGTACCGGCAACACCGCCTCGAATGCGATCGCCTATACTTATGACGGCACCGCGCCGGTAGTCGCCTCCGTGGCTGTTCCGGCGAATGGTTATTACAAAGCCGGGGATGTCCTGCAATTCACGGTGAATTACAGCGAAAATGTGATGGTTAACACCTCGGGTGGCGCACCCACCCTTGGAGTGAGCGTCGGCGGCGTTACCCGCCAGGCCGGGTATACCGGTGGCGATGGTACATCCGCGCTGACCTTCGCTTATACCGTCCAGAACGGCGAGCTCGACACAGACGGCATCGCACTGGGCGGCGCGTTGCAGTTGAATGGCGCCGGCATCAGGGACGCTTCGGGCAATCATGCATCACTCGCGCTGGCCAACGCCGGCAACCTCGGCGCTGTACGGGTAGACGCCGTCGCGCCGGTGATTTACTCGGTAGGCATTCCGGCTGACGGATATTATAAAACAGACGACCAGCTCAGCTTTACCGTTGTGTTCAGCGAACCGGTGACGGTCGTTACAACCGGCGGCCTGCCTTATATCGATCTCACACTGGGCGCTGCTACCGTGCGCGCCAACTATACAAGCGGCTCCGGGACGAACGTGCTGTTGTTCCGCTACCGGGTGCAGGCGGGCGACCAGGATACCGATGGTATCGTCGCCGGCAACAGCATCATACCGGATGGCGGCACGTTGAGGGATGTAGCCGGCAACGACGCATTGCCTGCCCTGCAGAACGTCGGCAACACCGGCAATGTTTTCGTGTATTCGCGGATACCTGCGGTAGCACTGCTGACCGACAATTTGCGGTTAAACGCGCCGTTCCCGCTGAGCATTGTGTTCAGCGAGGCGGTGACCGGGTTTGCTGCGGCTGATATTGTCGCCACCAACGCCGTGATCAGTAACCTGCAGACAAGCGACAACATCACTTATACCGCGCTGGTAACGCCGGTAGCGGAGGGTGGGGTCAGCCTGCAGGTGCCGGCAAACGCGGCCGTCAATATCGCGAATAGGGGCAACACCCTGTCGAACGTCATCTCTTATTATTACGACGGCACCGCGCCGGCAGTAAGCTCCGTAACCGTACCGGCAAACGGCTATTACAAGGCCGGCGACGTGCTGAACTTCACGGTGAACTACAGCGAAAACGTAACGGTCAATACAACCGGCGGAATACCCAGCCTGAGCGTCATCATCGGCAGCAGCACGCGGCAGGCGGTATTCACGGGCGGTTCAGGCTCGTCTGCATGGACGTTCCGTTACACGGTGCAGGATGGTGAAATGGATATGGACGGCATTGCCATCACCGGCGGCCTGTCGATGAACGGCGCCGTTGCCCGCGATGCTTCCGGTAATACGGCGTTGACCACGCTCAACAATACCGGCAGCACGGCAGGCGTGTTCGTGAATACGGCGAAACCTTCGGTGACGGTATCCACCGCTGCGCCCGCCCGCGTGAACGCTCCGTTTACGGCCACGCTGGTGTTCAGTGAGGCGGTAACCGGTCTCACCGCCGGCGAGGTAACACTCACCAACGGCACCGGCAGCAACCTGCAAACGGCCAATAACATCACCTACACCTTGCTGATCACGCCGGCGGCAGACGGCCCGGTAAGCATACATGTACCGGCTGCGGCTGCGGTGAACATCGCCGGTAACGGCAACACGGCATCCAATACGGTTTCCGTGAACTACGACGGCACTGCACCGGTCATCACGGCCGGCCAGGCATTCACGACCAGCCAGAACAGCACCGTGGGCACAGTGGCAGGGAAGGTGACGGCAACCGAGGCTGTGGGCACCCTGCAGAACTGGACGATTACCAACGACGGTTCCGGCGGCGCCTTTGCCATAGATGCAACGGGTAACATCACCGTGAAAGACGCAGCGATACTAGCGGCCAATGCAGGCCGCACCGTAGCGGTGAGTGTTACCATCAGCGACGGGCTCAATACCAGCGCGCCGGTTCCGGTGACCATCACCATCAACTTCGTGAACAAGGCACCGGCTTTCAACACGGTGGCCGATGCTGCGGTTTGTGCATCCACTACCATGCGTACCATCCAGGTAACGGGCGCCACAGCAACGGAGCCGGGTCAGACCTATGCCTTCACGATCAGCAGCAACCAGCCATACTTTGATGTATTGTCGGTGAATGCGGCCGGCCTCATCAGTTACCAGCTGAAAAACACGGTAACAAGCGGGCAGGCAACCATCACGCTGACCATCAAAGACAATGGGGGAACGGCCAATGGTGGTGTAGACGCCTTCAGCCGCAACTTCACCATCACCATCAACAGCCTCCCTGCCATCAGCATCAGCAGCAACAAAGGCGGCACCATTTCCAAGGGAGATGTCGTATTGCTCACCGCGAGCGGCGCCGCTACCTACAGCTGGGCCAATGCGGACGGCATCATCAGCGGGCAGCAGCAGCCGGTGCTGGAAGCCAAACCGATGGCAACCACCACTTACCAGGTGACCGGCACTACGGCAGACGGATGCAACGGCACAGGCAACATCCAGATCACGGTGCTCGAAGACTTCAAAGTGGACGCTACCAACATCCTTACGCCTAACGGCGACGGAAGAAACGACAAGTGGGTGATCCGCAACATCGGCAGCTACCCGGACAATGAACTGAAGATTTACGACCGCGCGGGCCGCATCGTGTATACGCGCAGGAATTATAACAACGAATGGGATGGCATGGTCAACGGGAACCCGCTGGCGGAAGGCACTTATTATTACATCCTGATTATTAACGGAGGAGCGAAAACCGCCAAAGGGTATATCACCATTGTGCGGGATCGCAACTAATCCTTAATTATAGTACCATGAAGAGGTATTCATATCACTTACGGAGCATCCTTTGCGGCGCATTCCTGCTGGCAGCAGGGCTCACGCAGCAGGCTGCCGCGCAGTCGGCCGGCGAATCACCTGCGTTGCTGGTGCCGTCCGGTACGCAGTTTTTCCAGAATCAGTACCTGGGCAACCCCGCCATGGCGGGCATCGACTCGGGCCTGCATCTGAACGCCGCCTACCGGCGGCAATGGGGGAGCATTGAAGGCGCGCCGGAGAGCATGTTCTTTACGGCCGACGGGCCCGTAGCCCGCCGTGTGGGAGCGGGGCTCACGGTGTACAACGATAAGGCGGGCCTGATGAACAGGACGCGTGCGGCGCTTACTTATGCGTATCACCTCCCGGTTTCCGATCGCGGGCAGTTCCTGCATTTCGGTATCTCGGGCGCCATGAACTTTCAGCGGATCAACTACAAAGACCTCGACGGTGATATCAACGATCCTTCGGTTTCGGCCTTCAACCGCCGCGACGATTATTTCGAAGGTGAGTTCGGTATGGCCTATACCGACAGGCACTGGACGTTACAGGCCGCCCTGCCCAACATCCGCAGCGTCGTGAGCGGCAACAACGAAGCGAACGGCGGGAGCATCTTTCTCACCGCGGCTTCTTACCGCTTTCTGCCGGAAGGCGCCGTCAGTTTGATTGAGCCCAAGATCTGCTACCGCGGCGTGCGCGGGTTCGATAACATCCTCGACGTCGGGGTGAATGTCGGTTTCCTGCAAAACAAGGCGAACGTAATGGCGATGTACCATACCTCCAAAAGCGTAACGGCGGGCATCGGCGTCAATATCCGGGAAACGCTGGTCATACAGGCGATGTATTCCACGCAAACCGGCGGTATTAAAACTTATGTCGACGGCAGCTACGAAATAGGCGCAACCATCCACCTGTTCCGGTAAGCGGCCGTTTAAACGAATGCAACGAAAAAGGCCAGCGGGATTATTCCCGCCGGCCTTTGTGCTATATAACTGATAACTAAAACTTACAATTAAAATCCTCCGCCTGTTTCCATCTGCATGTTATCTCCGCCGCTCCGGTTGTTACGCCGCTTGAAGAGCTGCGCGTCGAATTTGCCGAAACGGTAGCTCACGTTGAGGCGCAATACCCTTGATTCGCGTTTGCGCACCATGTCCTGCATGAAATAAGGGGACTCCTGCTCCATACCGAACTCGCGGGTATTGAACACGTCGCTGAGGGAAAGGGTAGCGGTGAGCGCTTTGCTCTTCAGGAAGTCTTTGCGAAGTGCGATATCTACCGCGCTCAGGCCCCTGATCATGCCCTGCGCGGAAGTGGGGATCATCATAAATCCTCCACCGCCGCCACCTCCGCCGCCACGGCCACCACCGCCGCCACCTGCGGGCAGGGTAATGGTCGGCGCCTGGTAGTTGGCGGTAACCTGGAAGGTGAAGTTGGCGGGCAGTTTGGTTTCGGAGTTGATTTTAGCCATCCAGCTGAATCCGCTGTTGGTGTAATTCTCCTTGGCATTGCGCACCTGCAGTTCCGTCTGGTACAGGTTCACGTTGGTGGTGATGTCCCAGCCCGGAATGATCTGGTTCTTCATCGTCAGTTCCGCACCGTAGGAAAAGTTTTTATTGGCGTTCACGAAAGTGGTCAGCAGCGTATCGGTGCCCGGGTGAATGGGCTCGTTGATGGTGCTGATGAGGTTGTTCGTATTACGGTAGTACAGCGAACCGAGGAAGTTGTGTTTCTTCCAGGTTTTCATGTACGAAAACTCGAGGCTGTTGGTGTACTCCGGTTTCAGATTCGGGTTGCCCTGGCGGTGGTTCAGCGGGTCGGAGAAGTCGCGGTAGGGGATGAGCTGGAAAAAGTTCGGACGGTTCACCCGGCGCGAATAGTTCAGCTGCAATTCCTGCTCTTTTTCCAGCTTGTACGAGAGGTATACGCTGGGGAACAGGCCCGGTACGGCTTTCGTGGGTTTGAACTTCATGTTTTCGCTGGGGATTTCACCGGCGTATACATATTGTTCCGCGCGGAGTCCCACCTGGTAACCGAAGTTTTTAATGGCGTTGGAGTAGTTCGCATACACGGCATAGATCTGCTCGTTGTATTTGTAGTCGTTAGACAGGCTGTCGATTTTTTCCTTCACGCCGTTGTTGCCGTTGAACACGTCATAGAAGCTGCTGTAGTTACGGAAGGTACCTTTGATACCGGTTTCGAACTTGCCGGTTTTACCGATGGGGTCCACGTAATCGGCCTGGAAGGTGTAGAAATCCGTGTTGCCCTTGCTCTGGTTCGACTGCACGAAACGGTTGCCTACCGGGTTGCCGGAAAGGTCTTCGTTCTGCGTGCTGAAACCGCCGTCGCGGTTGTTATTGCTTTTGTTCATCGATATGTCCGCCGTCAGTTCCTTGTTGGCTTCCGCGAACAGATGCTTGAAACCGAGGGTGGTGGTGTAGTTGTTGAACCCGAATTTATTGTCGGAGTAGCGGGTATTGCGGCGGGTGATGTCTTTATCCGCATCGCTGTACACGCTTCCGAGGGTTTCCCTGTTTTTGAAGGTGCCGCTGACGATGTTCTGCGACAATGAAATGGTGTTCCGGTTGTCGAGGTAATAATCGACGCCGAAACGGCCGAACTGGAACAGGCCGCCGCTGCGGCTGTCACTGTTCTGGTTAATGTAATTCAGTTCCGACGCGCCGGGTACCGCAAAGTTGGTACGGTCGGTGGTGCCGTTGCCCCAGTTGCGCTGGGAATTGTAATTGTAGTTCGCGGAAAAGTTCAGCTTGCCCTGACGGATGTTGATGTTACCGCCGGCGTTGTATTTGTCGCCCGTACCGATACCGCCCATGATCATGCCGTTGTATCCTGCCTTCTTGTTCTTTTTCAGCACAATGTTCAGGATGCCGCTCATGCCTTCCGCATCGTATTTGGCGGAGGGGTTTGTGATCAGTTCCACGCTTTCGATCGCGTCCGCCGGTATCTGCTCGATGGTCAGGGTGCTGGGTTTGCCGTCTACAAAAATGGTAGGGGTGGCATTCCGCACTTTCACGTTACCGTCGATGTCCACATTCACGGAGGGCACGCTTTTCAGCACGTCCGCCGCCGTACCGCCCACGCTGGTGAGGTTACGGTCCACATTGAACACTTTTTTATCGATGTTCATCTGGAAGGCGCTGCGCTGGCCGGTTACCTCCACTTCAGACAATGCCTTGGCGTTGGCTTCCATGCGGATGTTGCCCAGGTCCTGCGACATGGTCTGCGGCGTTACCGTTACCTTTTTATAGATGGTGTTGTAACCCATGAAGTTGATACGGACGAGGAAGGGGCCGAAGGGGAGGTTTTCGAGGTTGAAATCCCCGTTGGGTTTGCTCAGCATGCCGGTTACCACGCTGGAATCCTTCACACGCAGCAGTGCTACGGAAGCGTATTCCACGCCTTTTTTGGTTTGAGCGTCGACCAGTTTACCGTATATCTGTCCAATCTGTGGCATATTGGCACCTCCGGGGCGTTGCTGACCGGCTCCTGCGCCCGCACCGGCAGGCCTGCCGCCTTGTGGCGCCTGCGCGGCAGCATGCAGCTGCAGGACCATCAGTCCCAGGAATAATGCGTACAATTTTTTCATCATAATAGCTTTGAAACGTTGACTCAGAGTTTAGACGTTGTTTTTAAACGAGACCTTTACAGGAACTGATAATTTGCAGCACAAAAGTAGATGCAATTCGGCACGCCCCGGAGAAATCTTGATAAAGGGATAATATCCGTCGACGAAAGATGGTAAAACGGGGCGGATGGTATTAACATTGGTTAACAGATCAGGTCACCGCCAGGGCCAGTTGCAGGAGGCCGATCAGGAAGCCGGTAGCGGCGCAGAGCCAGCCCAGTTTGTTAAGGGCGCCGCCCAGGCGCTGGTGAACGGCCTGTTCGAGCTGTTCGGACGAGAGGGCCGCTACTTTGGCCGTTACGATCGCTTCCAGGTCGAGGTCGTTCTGCACGTTATCGAGATACTGGCCGATGAGTTTCGGGAAAAGGAGATCGAGCTCGTTGGCCAGGGTGGTTTTGATTTGGTTGATGGTGCTGTCGCCGATGAACATGGAAATCATGGGCATCGTTTCCGGGAGTTTTTTCCGGAGGAAGTGTTCGAGATGTTCTTCCACGACAGGTTTGATGGCACTGATTTTCTGCGGGTCGGTGAGTTTCTGCCGGATGTTGTCGAAGGAAAAAAACTGCGTGGCCACCATCTTGCCCAGCGCCGCGGCCAGCTGCTGCTGTTGCCGGGGAAATGCGCCCTGGAGGGTAAACAGGCCGAGGTTCACCGGTTGAACGGGGCGGAACAACAGCCAGAGGGCGGCGCGGTTCACAAACCAGCCGGTAAAAGCGCCTAATATGGGAATCAGATAGACCATTTGCAGCTCGAATTTGGATAAAAGAGAAAAGGCCCATATTGCTAAAGGCCTTTTCAGTTTTTTTGGGTGACCAAGGGGTCTCGAACCCCCGACCCTCAGAACCACAATCTGATGCTCTAACCAACTGAGCTATGGTCACCGTGTGTTGTTTTGCGGAGTGCAAAGGTAATGGAAAACCTTTTCATTTTCCAAATACTGCCAGGGAAAAATTTTCAGGAGATAGCAATTTTTTTTCGCGAGGGTAAGTGGCTGATGATAAATGGCGTAACATATGAAAGCTAGAAATGTATCAGATGCCCCGGTTATGCACATGATTTCCACAAAAAATGCCTTATCTTTGCCTCTCGCAATACCCAAGAAACTTACTAGCCCAGCATGCGAAGTGCTGGGCTTTTTGTTTTTATATACCAACAAAAAATTATATAGAATACTGACATTCAACTAATTATGCATATGGATCAACTGAAACTGAAATTACAGGAGTATTACCAACAGTATCAGAAACTGGAGAAACAGCCATCGGGGAAGGCAGCAGAGGGGGAAGAGGACACGGTGCAGGAGCTCGAGAACGACATCCTCACCCAGTTCGGTTTGCCGGTATCCAAACGGTTCGTACAGATTCTGCACGATTTTGTGAATCACAGTGTGGTAAATGACCAACTGCTCGACTATGTGAGCAAAAAGCTGCGCACCGCCGCGCGGAAGTATTTATTGTCACCCGTTATGAGCGACCAGGAACTGCTTACGCAGGCACGCGATCAGAAACGCAGTCCGTACGATGTACTGCCGGAGCTGGGTTATCCCGCCCACGAGTACGCCATCTTCCTGGTAGGGGAGTTGCTGTACCGCCGCAACATGGCGCCGCAGGATATCCTGGACGAACTGAAAAACGTGCAGAAACACAAAAGCTGGGAGGATCTGGCCGTTCTCAGCAAGATGCACAATTATTCCACCCACGAGCTGTACGGCAAGCTGAAAAAGCTCCAGGTGCGCTTTGTGGACGACTTCGTGCAGCATCTGCACCGCCAGGAGGTGGCCAAGCCGCAAAACAAACGGCTGACGCCCGCCGAAGAAGGGTATAAACCCAATTATAAAACGATCTCGAAAATACAGGTGGAAGACATCGTGTTCGACGACAATACGACGCCCAGCCTGTTCGGTAAAATCAGGAACGGCAGAAGCTATTCCCGCATCACCATCGGCCTCGAGTTTTCCGAGCTGAACCAGCTGCTCATGAGCGGCGGGGAACTGGGCGTGGAAATCAGCAATGCCATCAAAAAGCGCCTGGCCAACCGCGCGGCTGAAAAACCGCTGGTGATCGACATTAAAGCGGAGTTCGGCGAAGCCCTCAAACTCGACAATTGTTACCTGGAGGTATACAAACCCCAGCACAAAGAAGGCGGTAAGTGGATGGAGGACAAGGATGCGTTCTACTTCGTAGATAAAATCCTGTCTAAAAAGGAATTCGAAAAAAAGGCGAAAGAGGAAGAGGTGAAGACCAAAATCCAGGAATGCCTCGAGCTGATCGGCGGTTCTTACGTATACTACCAGCGCCTGCGCCGGCTCGGTATCACGGAGGAAGAAGCCAAGCTGCGCGCCGGTCTGCAGGATGAACTGCTGTTCAAACTGAGCTCTTACTTAAACAAACTGAAGGATTAATCATACCGCAATCCGCGAAAGAAAAAGCCTGTTTCCATCGAAACAGGCTTTTTTTATTGTATCGTAGTGAGCATCCGGCGGCCAGGCTCCCCTGGCAGCAGTTGAGCCGGGAAAAAGAACAACTATGACAATGGCCGGAATAGCTTCTTTTTTTAAATCTTTGACCCTGTAAACCTTTGTACGGATTAACGACAGAGGTGTAAACCTTCATCCGGATTATCTCGCCAGGGTGTAAACCTGGTTTAGGACGAGTCTGGATGAAAGACGAACCTTCAACGAACCTCCAACGAACCTCCAACGAACCTTCAACGAACGATCAACTTTTCCGTGTAGGTTCGTTATTCCCCCAGGGAGGCTTCGTTGAAGGTTCGTTCGGGACGGGGAGACGGAGAAAGCGTGCATTGGATGAATAAAAAAAGGGGAGATGTTGCGTCTCTCCCCTTTGTGAAATCTTTATCTGAGATATAATCTTTTAGAAAGTTTTTTCCAGCCGGCCTACGCGCCCGAACTGGTCCATCGCTTCCACCACTACGCGGTAGTTTTTGGTGAAGTCGTTGTTGTAGAAAGTAAACCGGGTGGTGTTATTGGTGGTATCGATCCGGAGGCTGGCATTCCAATACAGCGTCAGGCGTTTATCGGGCAGGCTGTGTACGGCTTTTTTAACGGCATAGTCGGGACTATAAAACTCCTTGATGATTTTGTAACCGCCTTTCTTCACCAGCTCCATGCCTTTGGCGTTCGGGTCGCCTTTGTAATCACCGCCACGGCGCGTCCAGATGGCGATGGCGCCGTTGCCGCCGCCCATGCCGCCCATGAATGGGGGACGGAATACTTTGATCAGTGCTACGTCCGACATGGGGATTGTCGATACCATGCTCACATCCACGGGCATCTGGTCGAGGTAGATACCGGGTGCGCCGCCTCGCCAGCTCAGGGTGGGATTGCTGATGTCGCCGCCGATCTGCAGCCCCGGCACGCGCGATTGCAGGTACTGGAATACGTTGAAGGAAGTGGGATTTTCTTCGGTAAGGTCGAAGGTGTACCCGTCGCCGCCGCTGAACATGCCGCTGGCGTACCGTTTTTCGGTCGTTTCCGACGGTGCGGGCTTGCGGGCGTTGATATTCACTTCCTTGAGGTATATCGTGCGGTTATTGATCATTTTGTTCACGCCGATGCCTTCGTTCACCGTGGCCAGGTAGTTTTTCAATACCCGGTTGTCCATCGGCGGGGGCGGCAACAGTGGAACGGGTGTTTTAACGGAGTTGTACACGTCGAAGAAGTGGCGGTCGAATTTCACATCGACGTCTTTCCATTTCTTGTTGGTCATATTCCCCTGGAAGTACACGTTGGCGGTGTCGCTGAACAGCATGTTCGTGAGCGCGAACTTACCCTGCGGGTTCACGGGGGCGGAGGCAAAGGCGGACGAACTGTCTACCGGGATGCGGATGAGGAAACTCACCTGTCCGTCGGTGACCAGCTGACCGCCGGCAGTGCGCGCCGTGCCGGTGATGTTGATGCCCTGTTCGTAGGGATAGGTCAGTTGCGGGTATTTGTCGTGGAGGATTTCTTTCCACGAAAACCGGCGCCAGCCATTGGTGAGCATCACCAGGTCGAGCGCGGCGTTGGTGGTATCGCTGTTGTTGCGGAAATACCAGTACGGGTTGTGTACGTAGCCGTGTATATCGGACGTAAGCAGGGTATTGGAAATGATGTTGTTGGCGTAAGGGTCCTGCGCTACCTGGTCGGCATCCGTTACCGAAACGCTGATACGGCCGCGCATGCTGTCGGGTACCTGCAGTACGAGCTCCGTTCTGCCGCGGGGGGCTTTGTTGAGTTCGTTCGGGTCGAGCATGAAATCGAGCAGTTCGGTTTTCTGCCGCACGTACACGATACGTTCGCTGAGCGGATTGCCGTTCGTGTCGAAAAGGGTCAGCTGCAGGATGCCGGTGGGCAATTCCGCCACGGGGATGAGGCCGCTTACCTGGCCTTCCGCGATATTGAGGTTGGCTTTATACACGACCTGGTTCTGCATCTGGGCTACCAGCATCAATTTGTTGAGGCTGGTGTCGATACCGCTGAAGCCGGCGAGGAAAAACACCCTTGCGCCGCGGTTGTATACTTTCAGGGCCACGCCTTTGGGCTTGACAGTGGGCAGGTTGAACGTTTTCTGCTGGCCGGTGGCGGACTGCACCACCACTTTGTAGCTTTCCCCCGCTTCGGGTTTCAGTTCAAAGCTGCCCATCCCGTCGTGCACCGTTTCGATGACGCCCACCTGTTTGTCTTTGCTGTCGCGTACGGCCCCCGCTACCTTGATGGGGTACCCGTTCGCGTCGATGGCTTTAAAGGCGACGAGGCTGCTCACGTCGTTGATAAGATCGCCTCCCTCCGGGAAAAACTGTACCGAAAAATCGCGGGTAGCGGCTGTTTCGCCGGTTTTACCCGATTTCGGGTCCATGATCTGGATGTTTTTATAGAAGAGGAAAGAGCTGTCGAAATTGAGCATCCAGGCAGTGTAAGCGCGTACCTGGTAGAGGCCCGGCTTCATGTTTTCCGGCAGGGTGAATTCCCCGGCTGCGCCGCCCTGGTAGGCCACCACCAGCTGTTTCTGCACAATGGCGCCTTTGGCGTCGCGCAGCTCCGCATAGAGGTTGCGCGCACCGAGTGCGGGCTGTTCGTTGAGGGTGATGTAGGCGGAGTACCAGATGGTTTCCCCGGCGGCATAATAATCCCTGTCGAAGTGCAGGTAAACTTTCTCTTGCGGATAATCGTTGGTGAATTTTTCCAAAGCTTTCAGTATCCGTTCCGTCCAGTCGTCGGGTCTGGTAAAACCCAACGCGCCGGCGACGCCGGTGGCTAACAGGCCGGCGATGAACAGGGCACGGAACTTCCTCAGGGATGTACGTTGCATGGATTGTTGAAGGTTTATAATCTTCCAAGATAGTGAATTACGAATAATTAGTAGACAAAGCTGACGATATTTTAACATTTCATATTTACGGCATATTTGCGAAATTCGCCGCCATGGAACAAAGGCAACAGGGAACAAACAGGCTGGTGGTGATCGGCGGCGGAGCGGCCGGATTTTTTTGCGCGGTGAACGCAGCGCGGCTGCATCCGGGCCTGGAGGTGGTGCTGCTGGAAAAAACGGGCAAGCTGCTCTCGAAGGTAAAAGTCTCCGGAGGCGGGCGTTGCAACGTAACGCACGCTTTGGGCAGCATTGCCGAGATGGTGAAGCGCTATCCCCGCGGCGGCCGGTTCCTGAAGAAATCGTTCGGGCGCTTTTTTACGGACGATACGGTGCGCTGGTATGCCGAGCGCGGCGTGCGGCTGAAAACGGAAGACGATGGCCGGATGTTCCCCGATACGGACGATTCCCAGACGATCATCGACTGCCTGCTGCGCGAAGCCGATCGATACGGGGTGGAAGTGATGATGCATGCGGATGTGGTGCGGCTGGAACGGAACAGCGAATGGACGGTGCACCTGCAGGGCGGGCGCACCATCAAAGCGAAACATGTGTGTATAGCGGCTGGCGGCTATGCCCAGGCCGGTAAATACAGCTGGCTGCAGGAGCTGGGGCACGGGATTGAAACACCGGCGCCATCGCTCTTTACCTTCAATATGCCGCAGAACCCGGTAACGGCGCTTATGGGCGTGTCTGTTCCAAGGGCGCAGGTGAAAATCGCCGGCAGCAAGCTGGTGGAAACGGGCCCGGTGCTGATCACGCACTGGGGCATGAGCGGCCCGGCCGTGCTGCGGCTCTCGGCATGGGGCGCGCGTTACCTCCAGGAAGAACAATACACCTTTACGCTGATCGTCAACTGGCTGCCGGATTATAACGAAAACTCCCTGCGCGAAGCCTGGCCGGCGTTGCGCCTCGAAATGGGCGGACAGGCCATTCACCACCGCAACCCCTTCAGCCTGCCGCAGCGCCTCTGGCAGTTTTTGCTGCAACAGGCAGGCATACACGAAAATGCCAGATGGGCCGAATTGCCGGCCAAGGAGCAGAATAAACTCATCCGCCTTTTAACGGCGATGGACTTCCCCGTGAAAGGAAAAACCACTTTTAAAGAAGAATTTGTGACCTGCGGCGGTGTGCAGCTGTCCGAGATCGATCCGCTCACCATGCGCAGCAGGGTAGTGGAGGATTTATATTTTGCCGGTGAGATCATGGATGTAGACGGCATCACGGGCGGGTTTAATTTTCAGCATGCATGGACCAGCGGCTGGATTGCCGCGCAGCTGGGCGCTTAGTGCGCCGGGATGGTTGTTGTCGGACAGAGAAGTCGCATTAGGGTGTGAACTGGCCGGATAGCGAAGTAGCCCGGTGAGCCCCCGTAACATAAATTGAAACGCTTTTTTCAGCAGATACAAACGGGTGGTGGATGGTAATCCAATTCAACCTGTCATATCAGTGTACCGGATAGCGGCACAGTCCTTTACTTCGTTCTCAGAACAATGTAATCCCGGCCTGCCAGCCGAGCCAGGCGTTAAAGTCGCCGTTATCGAAGAAAGAAGGATATCCTTTACCAGGCACCGGGTGCAACTCGCTGTATTCCCCGATGGAAAACGCGGGCCCTGCGTGAACGGACAGCCAGGGTGCGATGCGGAAATTGACAAGCGGCATCAGCCGCCCGATCGTCGCACTCACATCCCAGTTCCCGTCAAACAACGTCTGCTGCACCAGTTCCGCCGTCATCCCCAGTCTTTTGTACAGTGTGAACGCCGTGCCGATACCGAACCCGAAACCATATTGCGCATCGCCCTTTCCCGCCATCAGCACCGAATAAAGCTGCCGCCGTCCTGTTTTCAAGGAAGCCTGTACGGGTAGCAGATCCGAAGCGGAGATGGATAATTTGTAGTATCCATTCTTTCGCACGATGTTCACAAGGCCGATGCTGGTACCGGCCGATGAGTCGGCAATATTGATGAGGCCGAACTGGAGACCCTTGACGGTGCGCGCGTAGTTGAACACCCCGATCTGCGCGCCATGGTTGATGCCGTTCGTGCGGTTGGCGATGCCCGCCAGTTGAATGCCCTTCAGGCTGTCGCCGGTGGAGTTGTAGATCCCCGCAATCTGGATGCCTTCCACCGTTCCTTTGGCGTGGTTCAGGCCGCCCGTGATCTGGGCGCCTTTCGATGTGCCTTCGCTGTAGTTGCTCAATCCTGCTATCTGTGCGCCCAGCACTTCGCCGCGGATGATATTGAGCCCGCCCGCGGCCTGGAACCCCATGAAGCTGCCGTTGCCCACGTTGGCGAGGCCGGCCGCCTGCGCGCCGCTTGAAAAACCGCCGGTTTTATTGATGCCCCCGGTGGCCTGTGCGCCGGTCATGCTACTGTCGATGATATTGGCGATGCCCGCCGCCTGCGCGCCCATCGCCGATTTCATCACCCGGTTCATGCCCCCGGTGGCCTGCGCGCCTTTCATGTGACCGCCTACCATGTTGAACAGGCCGGCCACCTGTGCGTATTGTGCGTCTTTTTTGTTGATGTTGAAACCGCCGGCTACTTCCACGCCGTCGAGGCCGGCGGAGTAGCCGCCCACGATGTTGAGCGAAAACTTGTTCACCACCTGCCCGGCCATCTTGCCGTGTGTGCCAAGCGAAGGCACAATGGAGGTCTGCACCGGCTTTTCGGCGAAGAAGCGGGAAATGTTCTGGGTCTGCCGCCGCAGCGTGTTGGAGAGCAGCTTTTTACCGAGCCAGGTCTTTTCCACCCCGTCGGTAACGGTGAACTCCCGCAGCTGCACTGGCGGGGCGGGCGCAATGGCGATGGATATTTCCCGGTCGAAGCCGGGCATGATGTATAAAGCGGTATCGAGATAAAATTCCTTGCTCACCGTGAGCTGCACAGAAGGCATGCGCCCGCGGTCGCGCAGCCGCAAATGAAAATGGCCTTCACTGTCGGTGAAGGTGGATGCGAGGTTGCTGTGCTCGAAGATGCTGGCTGCCTCGATGGCCTGACCGCTTAGCCGGTCGCGCACGGTACCGCTGATCATGTAATGCCGCTCCCGCTGGCCGTCTGCCCGCTGCAGCACGATGTTATCGCCACTTTCCACATACTGTATGCGGCCCTGGAACAACTGGTCGAGCACCTGGCGCAGGGGTTTGTTCACTACGCGGAGGGTGACCAGGCTGTCTTTTCTGAAAGGGCTCCCTATAAACGAAAAAGAGCCCTTGCTCTGTAAACTGAGCCGGGCCAGTACCGTATCAACAGGTTGGCGTACCACGTTGATCGAAACGTTTTTATTGAGAGGTTGCTGCGCATACAGGGCAGGAGCGCCGCAGATGCCGGCGAGGCATATCAGGAGTATGAAACAGAAGCGTGACAATGTGCTACAGGGTTTATGCATGGCGAACGCCGGGACTGTAAGAGCAGTTCCCGGCGGGCCAAAATTAGGTTAAATCAGATAAAAGGGGCTAGTGCTTTCTGTACGGGCGGTTAAAATATGCCTGCTTTCACCCCGAGGTGGAAAGAGGGGCCGCTCAGTTTGTCGTTGCCGAGACCGATGCCGCTGGTGCCTAATACCTGCCGGTAGGTGCCGCCGGCGATCACGCGGATGTAAGGGGTGATGTTCATTTCCGCATTGATGAACGGTTCGGCGACAAAGGCGGCGCTGGAGGCATGAATGCGATCACGGTCGCGGTCGTGGTCGCCCCGGACGTCTTCCCGTTCGGTTACCCTGCCGCCGCCAACGAGTGCGCCGGCGGACCAATGGAACAGTTTATCCGAATTGTGCACGTATTCGAATACCCCGCCGGCATACCAGAGGCCCCATTCACGGCTGTTGTTGCCGTCTACCCGCAGCCGGTTGGCCAGGGAGTAGGAGCCGCCGCCGATCAGGAATTTTTTATCGAGGAATATGCCGCCGTAACCGCCGGGCAATACCGCCAGCCGTCCGTCCATGATGGACAGTTTGCCCTGGAGGGCGCCGTACGCGCCGATTTTCGAGGCGCGGCCTGATTTCTTCATGTCAGAAAGGGACTCTATCTGCTGTGCCTGGGCTACATGCACAAACAAGATGGTGAGGATAGCCAGTAAGAATGTTTTCATAATATGCTGTTTTTGTGGTTTCTGCTAATAAGACTGACGAAGGAGACTGCGCCCCTATACCGCGTTAATTTATTTTTAACCGGCTGAATGAACAGGCTGAACAATGGATTTTCAAAATGAACAAAATGGCAAGCTGTGCAGGATGGGCTTTGGGGTATCTTTATAGTCAATCAAAATCATATTCTATGGAGCACAAACATTTTGGCTGCGAAGAATTAGATCTCGCGGCAATGACAGACATCCAGGGTGGCGGTTATGTCAATAACCTGCTCACACTGGCCAAAGGTGCTTATGTACTCACCAAAGGATTTGCCATGACGCTTCCATTGGCGGGCCCCCTGGCAGTTTCACTGCTGACCTCATTTGTAGATCCGGTGATAGAAGCCGCCTAATTACTGCGAGTTATTCCATTGAAACGGCCGGGCTTGCCCGGCCGTTTTCGTATGTATAAAGATTGCGCGGCATGATACCCGTTACGCCTGATGCATCAGGTACGCTCCATAGGGGAGGGAGGATGCGTTCCTTCGCTGTTACGAAAGAACGGAAGCCATCAACGTATCGGCCGATATTCAACCCAATGCTCCATGTACAAGGCCCCCTTCACAGGTAAAGGGGAATGTATCCGTTGCTGTGATGAAAGAACAGGAAGCCCATCCGCGCTCACGGTGGATATTCGACCAAAATCCTCATTATTCACCTCCGATAAGGGGAATGTATCCGTTGCTGTGATGAAAGAACAGGAAGCCCATCTGCGCTCACGGTGGATATTCGACCAAAATCCTCATTATTCACCTCTGATAAGAGGAATGTATCCGTTGCTGTGATGAAAGAACAGGAAGCCCATCCGCGCTCACGGTGGATATTCGACCAAAATCCTCATTATTCACCTCTGATAAGGGGAATGTATCCGTTGCTGTGATGAAAGAACAGGAAGCCCATCACCGTTCGCGGCGGATATTCGACTCAAAACCTTTGTACAAAATACTCCATTCGGCGAGGATGCTCAGAGGTAAGTCACACCCGGCGGAATTTCCCTGTCGAGCGCGGCGAGCAGGGCATTGTAGTCGTTTTCGCTGCGCAGGAAATCCATTTTGGTGGTATCGATCATGAGCGTGCGCACGGCATGCTGCCGGAGGTATTGCATGTACATGTCGTGCACCTTCAGCAGGTAGCTGTCGGGTATCTGCTGCTCGTAACTGCGGTTGCGCTTGCGGATGTTCTTTTGAAGGAGATCGACCGGGGCATTGAGGAATATCAGCAGGTCGGGTTGCGCAAGCTGCGGATTGATGATCTCGAACAGCTTCTGGAATAAGGAAAACTCATCTTCCTGCAGGTTCATTTTGGCAAACAGCAGGCTTTTCACGAAAAGGTAATCGCTGACGGTGTACCGGGTGAACAGGTCCTGGGCGGCGAGCACTTCCTTCAGCTGTTTGTACCGCTCGGCCATAAAGAACAGTTCCAACGGGAATGCATATTGGTCGGGTTGCTCGTAAAATTTGGGCAGGAAGGGGTTGTCTGCAAATTCTTCCAGGATGAGCCGGGCCTGCAATTGTTCCGCGAGTTTGAGGGCGAGGGTGGTTTTGCCCGCGCCGATGTTGCCTTCTATGGTAATGAACTGGTAGCGCATATTCAGGGGGTGGCGGCAGCTAACTTTTGAGCGGGCAGGGGATCTGCACAGGCGTCGAGCAACTGGGCCACAGTGAGTTGTAAAATAGGGTGTACCCAATCCGGGATGATGTCTCCAAGCGGAGCCAGCACAAACCGGCGGTTCTGCATCTGGGGATGCGGTACCTTCAGATGGGGCAGGGTAATGACTTCGTTGTTGAAAAAGATCAGGTCGATATCGATCACCCTGGCGCCCCATTTCATGCGCCTGACACGGCCGATCTCCTTTTCCACCTGTAAAAGTGTGTCGAGCAGCTCCGGCGCGGCCATTTCGGTTTCGATCTGCAGCCCCTGGTTCAGGTAATCGGGCTGCTGCACGTCTCCCCAGGGGGCCGTTTCATAAAGGGCCGATTCACGGATGATCCGGCCGGCACGTGCTGCAATGAGCGTAGCCGCCATTTGCAGGTTTTTGGGCCGGTCCCCGATATTGCCACCTATAAGTAATATTGCAGTATTCATGTATTTTGACGGCCCAAAAGTAGCCATATTCCGTATTTTTGAAAAAATTAATGAAGATTTTGCATTTTGGGACCGGTATCATCCGCCGTCACCAACTTCTAAACTAACAAAACAAACATGCGTAGTTTCCTGAAATTTTTCCTCGCTTCCTTTGTGGCCCTGATCGTTTTTTCCGTCGTCGCTTTCCTCTTCATACTGATGTTGATTGCCCGGGTGGCCTCCTCCGGCGATAAAGTAGTGGTAGGTTCCAACGCGGTGCTGGTGGTAGACCTCAGCGAATCGCTGAACGAACAGCGCCGGGAAGACGATGCCCTGACCGCTTTGGTGTCCGGCAGGCCGGTCCGCCAGCCTGGCCTCTTCGATGTGGTGCGGCTGCTCGACAAAGCTGCGGCAGACGATAATGTGAAAGGTATCTACATCAAAGCGCAAAATAATGGCAACGGTTTTGCCGCCAGCGAAGAGCTGCGCCGCGCCATTACGAAGTTCCGCCTGAGCAAAAAGTTCGTGCTCGCCTACGCGGAAACGATGTCGCAAAATGCCTATTACGTGGCTTCCGCAGCCGATAAAGTATACCTGCACCCCAAAGGCATGATCGATTTCACGGGTTTTTCCATGACGATGATGTACCTGAAAGGCACGCTCGAAAAACTGGAAATCGAACCGCAGATCTTCTACAACGGCAAATTCAAAAGCGCCACGGAACCGTTGCGCGAAACGAAAATGACGGAAGCCAACCGCATCCAGACCACCGCTTTCCTCAACGAGCTGTACGGCGAATTCCTCCAGAAAGTCGGCGCATCGCGCAAGCTGGATACCGCCACCCTGCATGAATATGCCAACCAGGGCCTCATCCAGGCGCCTGCCGATGCGGAAAAGTATAAACTGGTGGACGCCCTGAAGTATAACGACCAGGTGATGGACGAAATCAAACGCCTGCTGAACCTGAAAGGCGAGGATAAAGTGAACTTCGTGTCGCTCAACAGCTATGATAAAGCCACCAGCCTCTACGAGATCAACGCCAACATAGCGGTGATCTACGCGGAGGGCGACATCACCAGCGGCCATAACGATGAACCCGTGGGCATTGCCAGCGAAGATTACATCAAGGTGATCCGCGAAGTGCGGCAGGACAAAGACATTAAAGCCATCGTGTTCCGGGTGAACTCACCGGGCGGCAGCGCCCTTGCGTCCGAAAGCATCTGGCGCGAACTGAGCCTGGCCCGCAAAAGCAAACCGGTGGTAGTGAGCATGGGCGATTATGCTGCTTCGGGCGGGTATTATATTTCCTGCATGGCCGATTCTATTTTCGCCGAGCCCAATACCCTCACAGGCTCCATCGGCGTGTTTGCCATACTGCCGAACATGAAAGGGTTTTTCAATAACAAACTGGGCATCACCTTCGACGGGGTGAAAACGGCCCAGTATGCCGACATCGGCGATGCCAGCCGTCCTTTGACGGACAAGGAAAAAGCCATCATCCAGCGCGGTGTGGATACGATTTACGCCAACTTCAAACAACGGGTGACCGAAGGCCGTAAGCTGGGCGCCGCAGTGGTAGACAGTATTGCGCAGGGCAGGGTGTGGACCGGCATACAGGCGCAGAAAATGGGGCTGGTAGACCGTTTGGGAGGCATCCAGGATGCGATCGCCTGCGCGGCTCGCCTCGCCAACGTGCCGGAGACCAAAATAACCACGTACCCCAAAATGAAAGACCCGTACGAAAAGCTGATGAAAACGCTGGGTGGGGAAGTGCGCAGCAGCTTCGTGAAAGACGAGCTGGGCGACCACTACGAGCTTTACCAGACCATCCGCAAACTCAAGCAGCTGACGGGCGAAGTACAGGCCAAGCTGCCGTATAACCTCGTGATCGAATAATATTCTGAACAGCATATGATAACCGGGGGCCGGCTGAAAAACATCTTTGTTTTTCAGCCGGCCCCCGGTGTTTTGAGGGCGGTTTCGACATGCAATACGCCACCTCCCGGAAAACAGGGATGCCGCGAAGCCGTACTTTTCTTATTTTTACCGGCCAAAACCAAATAACAGCAGGTACCTATGAAGCAGATGCTCCCGGTTTTTCTCGTTTTAACTTTCGCTGCCTGCCAGCAGCAACCCGGCGGGGCCACACAGGCCGTCAAAGATTCCGTAGTAACCGTCAGCGCCGCGCCTGCGGCCACAGCAACGGTATCTCCGACGGACACCGTGACCATCGGCGGCCGCCTGTTCCGGTTTACCGATATCGGGCAGAGCGAGTTCGATGCGGTGCCGGCCCTGGTGCCCGATACCAGCGAGGCGGTGAACCTGGCGCGCGTTCCCTCAAGGGTGCAGCGCTCCGGCGATTCGCTCATCTTTTCACTGGAAAACGGGGGGCAAAAAATCCTCGTCAACAATCATAGCGACAACGACGACTACGCGCAATTCATATTCCAGGCCTATCTGCCGGAAACACAACACTGGCTGGTGCTGCATAACGGGTATGAATGGTTTTCGTATGACCTGGTCAGCGCCCGTGACGGGGAAGTGATCCAGACCATCGGTGTGCCGCAGTTTTCTCCCGACAAAAAATATTTCATCGCGTCCAACGCCGACCTGGTGGCGCAGTTTACCGACAATGGTTTTGAATTGTTTGAAGTACGGAAAGACGGGCCCGTGGAAATTCATAGCGGGATGCTGGATAATTGGGGCCCGGTGATCATCAAATGGAAAGATGCCAATACCCTTGTGGGCGAGATCAAAACAGTCAATGAGCAGATGGAAGAAACCACCCGCTTTGTGAAGTTTTTTCTTTCTGGAAAATAAAAATTAGCACATAAATAGAAACCGTTAACCTTCGTCGGTATATACCGGGTCTTTATCTTCCGGCGATAACCTGATCACCGAATTGCGGGTATCATCCACCACTTTCTGCGCCTGCAGCCGGAGGCGGCGTAAGCCGTCGGCCAGGGCTTCCATGCTTTTCTCCGCGGACTCCGCTATTTCATTATGATGTTTGATCACGCTGCTGAGGCGTTTGATATGTTCATTGATGACGTTGCAGATGATCTGTGATGCGCTGAACGGGTCGAAGTCCTGCAGTTCGTTCAGAATGTCATCGTAACAGTTGCACATCTTTTCGACATTGGCCGGTTGAGAAACAGTGGCCGACTGAATTTGCTGATTTGCCATTTGGTTGAGTTTTGCGTTGCCCCGATACGGTTTGGATATTGCAGCTGAGGCTGTGGCCGTCATGTTTAACGCAACTTAATAAAATGCCCAATTGCCCGCCAGGGTAAAATTGTTAACTACCAGTTATTGAAGAATAGGGTGAAGTGGGTGCCTCTTTTTTTTAAAATTTTTTTCAGAAAGGGGGGTAACAAAATCTTCCGGCCGCTGATCTTCCTGTAAACATGCAAATGGCGGACGCCGAAAAGCCCAAAAAGAGTAGGCATCATCTAAACTATAATCTCATGAAAACGCAACGTTTTACTGCATGGATCATCGCCGCTGCCGCATTGCTGACCGCCTGTAAAAAGAACAACGAGCCCGCCCCGGCGGACCAGGTTCGCAATACCCGCGACTTCCTCGAAAAAACCGGTCCGCAACAGCAGTCATTCACCTTCGACGCCTCTGCGCTGCCTAAATCCATCACCCTGGAAGGCGGTATCAAAATAACCTTCCCCGCCGGCTCCCTCACCAAAAACGGCACGCCCGTATCCGGGAGTGTGACGGTAAACGCGGTTGAATTGTTAAAACGCAGTCAGCTGGTGCTCTTCGGCGCCAATACCAATCATATTTCCGGTGCTCCGTTGCAGTCAGACGGGTCTTTCTTCCTCGACGTCAAGGCCAATGGTCAGTCGGTAGACAAACAACTCGCCGTTCCCATCCAGGTGGAAGTGCCTACGAAGCGCGATGGTGGCACGCAACTCTGGGTAGGAGCCGATACCGTGCAGGGCAACCAGTTCGCCTGGCAGGCGCCGCCCCAGGGCGCACAACGCGAAGTGAAAGGGCAGGATTTTAAATTCATTTTCAACTTCGGCAGCCTCGGCTGGGTGAACTGCGATATTTACTGGCAGTGGACCAATCCCAAAACCACCATGAGAATCACCGTTGCCAATAACCCCGGCGCCATGGCCAGCTTCAGAGCCATGCAGGGCGAAACCTTCGTGTTCTTCATCGCCAAAGGCGGCAACGTGGTGTCGCAGATCTATACCCCGGACGGCGCCAGCAAAGTGAAGAGTTACGACAACGCGATGCCCGTGGGCGCGGAAGGCAGGCTGCTGGCATTTTCCATCAAAGACGGCAAATTCTATTTCGTGAAAAAAGATATCACCATTGCGGCGAACCACGCAGAAACGCTCACGCTGGCTGAAACCACGCAGAGCGCCCTGCAAACGGAAATTACCGCGCTCGATGGTTTGTGAGGCCCCATGGATTCCGAGTACGATAAAGCCCCGGCAAGCGGGGCTTTATTTATTGGGGGCGGCTTTCCTTATTCGGAACGGAATATTACCTTTACTGCCTTTAAAGGGAACGTATGGCAGGAAAATATAATCAGTGGAAAGCAATGTGGGCGATTACCCGGGCCAGCATCCGGGGCATGTTCAGAAGCCCGTCGGCAGTTGTGTTCAGTTTGGCTTTCCCCCTGGTTTTTATACTCGTATTCGGTTTTATCGGCGGCAGAGGCGTATCCCTGAAAGTAGGCATCGATCCGGCATCTGATACCACCAACTCCGTTTATAAAGGCCTCCGCAACAGCGGCGGGCTGCGGCTGGTGACCACGGCCACCATGCCGCAGGAACAGATGGAAGACGACCTGCGAAAAGGCAGGCTCACGGCCATTCTTCGCATCGATAACGGCGGCCAGGCGCCACTGCCGCATTACGATATCCATGTTAAAACATCCACCGCCAGCGGCGATGGGGCGGGGCTCCTCCTCAACATCCTGCATACCCGCCTCAACGAGGTGAACGACGTGGTGTATCCCCGCCGGTCGGTAGCCAGCATCACGCCGGAAGTGGTGCCCGGCAGGGCGTATAAGTCCATCGACTTCATTTTACCCGGCCAGCTGGGCTTTTCGCTGCTCAGTGCGGCGGTGTTCGGTACGGCCTTCCTGTTTTTCAGCCTCCGGCAAACGCTGGTGCTGAAACGTTTTTTTGCCACGCCGATCAACCGGATGTACATCATTTTAGGGGAAGCCCTCAGCCGTTTGCTGTTCCAGTCGTTCGGCTCGGTGATCATCATCGGCATCGGCTATTTTTTCTTTGGTTTCACGCTCATCAACGGGTTCGCCACTTTCCTCGAAATGCTGGTGTTATGTTTGTTCGGGCTGATCATATTCATGGGGTTCGGGTTCATTGTGAGCGGCATCGCCAAAACGGAAAGCACCATTCCGCCGCTGGCCAATATTGTCACGCTCCCGCAATTTCTGCTGGCCGGCACCTTCTTTTCCGTAGACGTATTTCCTGCCTGGCTGCAGCCGGTTTGCAAGATACTGCCGTTAACATATCTCAACGATGCGTTGCGCAAGGTGGCTTTTGAGGGGCTTCACCTCTGGCACCTCGGCCCTCAGCTGCTGATCCTGATCGTCTGGGGCATAGTGGCCTACGCCGTGGCTATAAAAGTTTTCCGATGGGAATAGCGGGAATTTTGCCGGAATAGGCGTAACTTAAATGTCCTCCTCTAACTAAAAACACTCCTTATGCAACAAGCCTTGTTCATTTTGTTGGGAGCTTTGGCTGTGCTCGTGCTGGGGTTTTTTATTTTCTCCCTTTATTTGCCTTCCCGTGTAAGGGTGCAGCGCTCCCTGGTAACCGAAGCACCGGCTTCCATTATTTTCCCGTACGTGAATGCTTTGCGGAAGTGGCCGGAATGGTCGCCCTGGCATGCGTACGACCCGGCGATGGAATTGAAGTATACGGTCACCGATACCGGCGCGGGGGCGGGTTATGTCTGGCGGAGCCGGCACCGGAACGTGGGGAAGGGCAGCCTTTTCATCATGGAATCGCGCCCGAATGAGTATCTTGCCACTGAAATGAACTTCATGCGGCAGGGCAGTGCCAAAAGCTGGTTCCGGTTCGAACCGGTGGCCGATGGCACCCGCATTACCTGGGGCATGGAGGCGGACATGGGTCAAAACCCCATGCGCAGGCTCATGGGCCGGATGATGGACAAATGGGTGGGGCCCGATTTTGAAAAAGGGCTCACCAATCTCAAACGGGTATGTGAAGCGGCCATGAAAAAAGAAAGGATCAATCACTAAAACAATGGGAAAAAGGAAGGAATTTGCTTCCTTTTCGATAATTCGATATGCGATTCGTTAAAATGTTACTGGCCGCAGCGGTCATACTGAGCTCACTGGTTTTCCTCTTATCCCTCATGTTCCCCTCTACCGCACGGCTGGAGCGTTCGGGCTCTATCAACGCTCCCCTGGAAGAAGTATATGCCGAGGTGAGCAACCTCGAAACATGGCCTTCATGGAACCCGTGGGACCCTTCCTATCGCGGCGGCGGCAACATGCTGCAACAATATTCCAAACCCGCGGCCGGCCTGGGCGCCTGGTACACCTGGAGCAATACCACCGGCAGCACCGCCTCCGGGCGGGTAGAGGTGATAGCGGCAGACAGCCTGAAGGGCATCACCTATAACATGACCCACCCCGCCATGAAACCCGTGACGGGCTATATCGAACTGAAACCCACTACCGACGGCAAAGGCACCGCCATCCTCTGGCGATTCGAAACGAAGGTGGGCATGACGCCCTGGTGGAAATTGCGGGGATTCCTCATGGACCGCATGTACGGCGCTTCTATGGAAGAAGGGCTGAACAAACTCCGCAATATCTGCGAGAAAAACTGATTTTTATGTGAGCGGTATGATAATTGTGAAGGGAAGAGCGTATTTTTCCAATATCAATAAAAATCAAATCCTATTTTTTATGAAAAGCATGTTATTGGGCCTGGCCTTCTTATTCACTGCAAGTGCCGTAGTGGCGCAGAATCCGCCTAAAAGCCCGCGCGTTACCGCGTCCGGCGAAAACGTGGAAATCGCTTACGGTCAGCCTTCCAAAAAAGGCCGCAACATCTTCCCCGGCCTGGAAGCATATGGCAAAGTATGGCGCACCGGTGCCAACAAATCCACCGACATTACTTTTAAAAAGGACGCCACTTTCGGCGGTAAAAAAGTAAAGGCCGGCACCTATTCCCTTTTCACCATTCCGGGCGAAAAGGAATTCACCGTTATCCTCAACAGCGTGCCCGCTCAATCCGGCGCTTTTGAGTACGACAAAAACAAGGAAAAAAATGTAGCGGAAGTAAAAGTACCCCGTCAGAAAACCGCCGCTACCGTGGAAAAACTGACTTTCTCATTCCCGAAAGGCGCAATGGTAATGGAGTGGGACGATACGAAAATCAGCGTACCGCTGACATTCTAAAATTATTCCGGTAAAATGGAAAAGGGGCTGTATCCATTACGATGCAGCCCCTTTTTATTGCGGGCTGCGTGCTGGGATGTCTATTCGTTTTCCAGGACGGCTGGTTATTTTTGAGGAGGCCCTCCAGGTTTAAATAACACCTTGATGCCCGGCGATTTGTTCCCGGTGGCACGAAACCTTCCTGAAATTGCAACATGATTGCAGACAGGGGTATCTACGCTTCATCTATGCTTCATCTATGCTGCATCTACGGCGCATCCCCGGAGATGCTTTGGAGATGCTTTGCTAAAGTATTGCTTATCAATCTGTTGATATGCCTGCCGGAAAATGGTCTCCTTTTCCAGGGAAAAATTGCAAATGCTTGTAAACCAGCGGATTTAAATGATACCTAACACAATATCTTCCATTTGGCCTCCTGACTCTCATTCTCGTTTGTGAACTTCGAGGTTCATGCAAATCTGATATTTTTTTAACCCGGTGCTTATCCCCATTTTTCACCGTACGCCGCCAGTATGTCCACGATACTGGTGTATACTTCGACGTTCATACAAATCCGATTTTTTAACACGGCGTTTATCCCCACTTTTCCCCGTACGCCGCCAGCATGTCCATGATACTGGTGTACACTTCATCAAGCTGCGCATCGGTGATACAATAGGGAGGCAGGATATAAAGGGTGTTGCCCAGCGGCCGCAGCATTACCCGTTTTTCGGCAAAAAAGGAGCGGAGGAAGCCGGAGAGGTCGTTGATATAACTGTCGGCTTCACCGGTGATCACTTCAAAGGCTACGATGGTGCCCAGTGTGCGCACGTTTTTGACATCGTCATGGTAAGCCAGTTCGATGGCGAACTGCCGGTGCCTGGCCGCGATGCGTTCCCGGTTTTCCCGGCATTCGGGCCGCAGGAAGAGATCGAGGCTGGCCAGGGCGATGGCGCAGCTGAGCGGGTTGGCCGTGAAGGAATGGCCGTGGAAGAGGGTCTTCATCTTGTCTGACGACAAAAAGGCGTTGTAGATATCGTTGGTACAGGTGGTGATGCCCATGGCAATGGTGCCGCCGGTCAGTCCTTTGGAGAGGGTGATCATATCCGGCGCCGTGGTGACCTGTTCCATGGCGAAGTTGGTGCCCGTTCTGCCGAAGCCGGTCATGATCTCGTCGGCGATCAGCAGGATGTTCCGCGAGCGGCAATGCTGCAGCAGGCGGTCGAGCAGCGCGGCATCGTACATCACCATACCGCCGGCCCCCTGGATAAGGGGCTCGAATATGAAGGCGGCGGTGTCCCTGGCCACCGCATCGATATCCGCCAGCAGGCGGTCGATGTTGCCGGGCTCGGGCAGGTCGAGGAAACTCACCGTAAAGAGGTAATCGTCAAACGCCCGTGTGAACACACTGCGCGCGCTCACGCTCATCGCCCCGAACGTATCGCCGTGATAAGCGTTGCGGAACGCCAGCAGGCGGTTGCGTTTTTCGCCTTTGTTATGCCAGTACTGGATGCTCATTTTCATGGCTACCTCCACGGCGGTGGAGCCATTGTCCGAATAAAAAAGTTTCTGCTGCTGCCCCGGCAGAATGGGCAGCAGTTTTTCCGCCAGCTGCACGGCCGGTTCGTGCGTATAACCCGCGAAGATGCAATGATGCAGCTGCGCGGCCTGCTGCGCCAGTTTTTCGGTGATGTAGGGATGCGCATGCCCGTGAATGTTTACCCACCAGCTGGACGTCGCGTCGAGATGGCTGTTCCCCGCTTCGTCGTACAACAGGGCGCCCTCGCCCCGCACAATGCCTACCGGCGCCGGGGCCGTCTGCATCTGGGTATACGGGTGCCAGATGACGGCCTGGTCGCGCTCACTCAATGTTTTTTGCATGCAGCAAATGTACATGACTAAAACAAAACATACATCATTACCCTAATGATTCGGGAGCAAAACCAAATCCGTAACTTTGTGTTTTATTGAATACCGGCATAGGATTTGGTCTTACAGGAAAAACCGTAACAGCCGGAGTACGTTCGTGTATTCTTTACTGTTAAAAACCCAGATTTTTATGGAAGCGAAGCTGTTGGAAATAACCGACAACGTGAATGCCCGGCAATATGAAGCGAAGGTAGGCGGCCAGGTAGCGAAGCTGGAATATATGTTCGGCGGGAAAAAGATTTTCCTGACGCATATGGAGGTGCCGCAGCCGCTGGCGGAAGAAGGTGTGGGAGAGGCGCTGATCGAAAGAGTGTTGCAGATACTCGACGAGCAGAAGCTGAAGATGGTGCCCCTCAGCCCGCATGTGACTGCATATCTGCGGAAACATCCCGAATGGAAAAGAATACTCGCCCATGGCATTAATCTCTGAATAATATAACACGTCTTATGCCCATAGAAAATTTCGACAAACTGCACAAGCTCCACCAGGAGTGGAAAAAAGACCTGCTGCTGAGTGAAAAGGAAATCAAATCCCTGCAGGAAGAGCTCACCGAGCTGACACGGCAATCTCTCAACGCCGAGCAGCAAGTGAAAATCGAGCACTTTCAGAACGCCCTCATCCGCCAGAAAGAAGTGGTGAACGATCAGCTGCAAATGGTGATCAAAGGCGATAAAATGATGTCTGAAAACGACGGCAGCGATGCGCAGCTGCACATGCTGCATAACAAACTCCAGGAAGACATGGATACCTTCGACCGCCTGTTCGTAGACCTGCGCGAAGAATTCAAAGCTTTCAAGCGCAGTCTCGCAGGGGAATAATTACTTATCACATGAATCGATACCGCAGTGTAAAACATGTGCTGTATGCCGATCTGAAGGAGATGGGCGAAGTGCCCGTGCGCCAGCCTTTTCCGTCGGTGCATGCCGACCGTGTGGATCCCTTCCTGCTGCTGCACCACCTGCAATGGAAGGTGCCCGACGACCGCCCGCTGCGCCATACCGGTGTAGACCCGCATCCGCACCGCGGTTTTTCGCCTGTTACCTTCATCATCAAAGGCGGCGTGCATCACCGCGATTCGAGGGGTAACAACAGCGTGGTATGGGCCGGGGGCACGCAATGGATGCATGCCGGCCGCGGCATCATTCACAGCGAACGGCCGCCTGAAGGCATCCTGGAAAAAGGTGCCGAACAGGAAATGCTGCAGCTGTGGGTGAACTCTCCCGCCAGCCGGAAAATGGACCAGCCTGCTTATTTCGCCCTGCACGCGGAAGATACGCCGGTGGTAAAAGACACGGCCGGCCTTGTGCAGATCCGGGTGATCGCCGGTGAACTGAACGGCGTCAAAGGCCCGGTGCCGGCGCTTACGCCGGTGAATACCTTCATGGCGGAATTCAAAGCCGGCGGCGAATATGAGTTCGCCTTACCCGCCGGCCACCACGCGTTCATCTACGTGGTCCACGGCGTGGTGGAAGTAACGGGCGGAAGCGTTTACACCACCTATCATGCCGTGGTATTCAACGACGACGGCGAGGGCATCGGCCTGAAGGCGGACGCAGACAGCCTGGTGTTCATTGCTTCCGGCCAGCCGCTGAACGAAAAGATCGCGGCCAACGGCCCTTTTGTGATGAATACCGAAACGGAAGTGCTGGAAGCCATGCGCGACTACCGCATGGGCAAAATGGGGATCCTGATCGAGGATTAGCCGTACATTTATCCCGTAAACTCCTTTACCATGACGTTACAACAAGTGCTGGACGCCATCCGGTCAGCCAGCAGCGAACAGACCCGCAACACGCTCATGAAACACGGCGCCGTTAACATTTACGGCGCAAAGGTGGCCGACCTCAAAATCATCCTGAAGAAAATAAAGAACGACCAGGCGCTGGCCATGCAGTTGTACGATACCGGCATTTATGATGCCCAGTACCTCGCCGGCCTCATGGCCGACGGTGCGAAAATGACCGCGCAACAACTCGAACATTGGGTGAAAACATCCGATTCGCACGGCATTGCGGAATACACCGTGCCCTGGGTAACGGCGGAGCATCCCGAAGGCTGGAAGCTGGCGCTGCAATGGATAGATGCAGGGAACGAAAAAATCGCCACCAGCGGATGGAATACCCTCGGCGGCATCGTGTCGATGAAGGAGGATGCGGCCCTCGACCTGCCCATGCTGGAAAAATTACTGAAGCGGGTGGAAAAAGACATCCACAAAGCCCCCAACCGGGTGCGGTATACGATGAACGGGTTTGTGATCGGCGTCGGTACCTACGTCGGCGCACTTGAACAGAAAGCGGTGGAAACGGCGCGTAAAATAGGCACCGTCAGCGTGGATATGAACGGTACGGCCTGCAAGGTGCCGGGCGCGGAAGATTATATCAAAGCCTCCCGGAACAGGCCGGGAGGAGTGAAAAAAAAGAAAACGATCAAGTGCTGATTTAAAAGAACAGGGCCGACCATTGTTTCTGGAACAGTTCGTCCGGCCGCAACTCCAGGATGCCTTCCTTCTCCGTCAGCTCCCCGCTGGCGTTCACGGTGTCCGCAATCCCGCACCAGGGCTCTATGCACACAAAGTCCGCATCCTTCGCGCTCCAGATGCCCATGTACGGAAAGCCGGGAAACGATACGTCCACACCATGCGCCGTTTTATGGCTGCGGATGGCAATGGAAGTGGATGCCAGGTTTTTGAAAACGAGTGCGTCTTTATAAAACAATGATTTTTTCAGCGGCAGCTGTCTGGTTTGCTCGAGATAGGGCAGGGGAGCCGCTTCAATCTGTCCGCCTGGTGAAAGCGGCCATACGCCTGCGGTTTCAGTTTCGTTGAAATGCAGCGCATAATCTTCATAAATAGTATCCTGTTCCAGCGGCACCCTGAAAGCCGGGTGCGCCCCGATGGAAAAGTACATCATATCGTCGCCCATATTCTGCACCTCGTAGTTCACCAGCAGGGTGGCATCCTGCACGGTGTACCGGATGTTCAGGTTGAACGGGAAAGGGTAATTACGCAGGGTTTCTTCGCTGTCTCTTAATGAAAAATTAATACTGGTGGCCGTATGCAGGGTGACGGTAAACGTCATGTCGCGGGCAAAACCGTGCCTGCCGAGCTGGTATTCGCGGCCTTTATACCGGTAGGTGTTGTTTTTCAACCCGCCTACGATGGGGAACAGCACCGGGCTCTTTTTGCCCCAGAAAGCGGGGTCTCCGCTCCAGAGGTATTCCAGCTGGTAGTCTTTCCTGATAATGCTTTGCAGCTCCGCACCGTGTGCGCTGAAACGCACCTGTAAATAGTCGTTCGAAATTTCTAACATGGATGTAACAGGGTTTGTACTGCGGCAAAGTTACAGTTTCAAACGGATTCCTGCTTTGGTGAGACCGCGGGCGATCTGGATAACAACAATGGCAAACAGCAGTGACTTGAACAGTCCCACGATGCCGCCCAGCTGTATCACCCCGAAAAGCCCGGCGGCTCCCATCAACGCATATACGAAATACGGTACGAGGTAACACAGGAGCGTATCGGAACCGGCGGGCCGGATGATGTCGAACCAGGATGCCTTGTTTTTCAGGTCGCAGAGCCAGTAGATGGCGATGAACAGGAAGGTGGTGATGCCGCTGCAAATCAGTACCCAGCTGGGCGTGGCGAGTATTTTCGAGATGCCCCAGACCGGGCGCGTAACAAAGCCCGCAGCCAGCCATACAACGGCAATCGCGGACAATACGGCTGTCACCGCCTGCCACTTGCCGGCCGCGGCGTATTGGCGGAATAACTGCGATACGATCACGCCGGCCAGTACCAGCGTGGGCATGGCGCCGTCTTCCAGCGGGTCGAGGAGGGTGCGGAGGATGCTGCCGCTGCTGGTGACGCCACCATGGGCCAGCATGCTGCATCCAATAAAAATCACCCAGGCAACAAAGTTCACGGTCAGGCTGCCGCGCCCCAGCACGTAAATGAGCGCGGTAACGAGGTAGGCCCAGCCGATCAGCCCCAGGATGCCCCACCAGTGCGTGGAGAACGTGATGCCGGCTTCGCCGCCGCGGTAGATGTACGCGAGCAGCGCAAGGGCAACGATGCCCACGCCTTTGAGGATATTCACGGCCAGCCGCGGAAACCGCTGCGGGTATTGATTCCAGATCAGTATGAAGCAGATGCACGACAGCACATTCCAGCCGCCTTTGCCGATGCCCGTGAGCGGCCCGTTGATGTATTCGCCGTTTACGAGGAACAGGCCCATCACCAGCAGGGCCACCGACCGTTCCAGCACATGCCGCACCAGCCGCAACCGGTTGTCGCCTTTTTTAATCCGGCTCGCAATGGCGTACGGAATGCTCATGCCCACGATAAAAAGAAAGGCGGGGAATACCGTGTCCGCCAGGCCCATCCCGTCGTCGTTAGCGGCGGTGTGCTCCAGCCAGGCGGGAATATCATGCAGCGTCCACAGGTCGTTCACAAAAATCATCATCAGCATGGTAATGGCGCGGGTGATGTCAATGGAAGCAATGCGTTGGGAAACGGTCATAAGAGGGATTTAATACATTCAAGATAAGGAATGGAAGCGGAATTTTATAATGCATGAGGCCGGTAAAAGACCGGCCTCCAGGCATATGAATAACACGTTGGTTTATTTGTTCAGTAAAAGCCTGAACTGCTTCTCGCGGTTACCCGCTTTTAGTTTCACGATGTATACCCCATTAGATTTGCCGCCTGCATTCCAGGTGCGGCTGTATTCGCCGGCTTGCTGGAAGGCGTCGGTGAGCACTTCCGCCTGGCCGGCCATATTGTACACCACCAGCTGCACGGGTGCGGCTTCGGTAAGCGTATACCGTATCACCGGGCTGGGCGATACTACCGGGTTCGGATACACGCTAAGCTGCAACTCTTTCGCTGGTTCGGTTGCCTTTTTATACGCAAGGCCCAGCGGCGCCAGGGGAGTGGCGCTGCCGAACATCCTGAACTCGATGATGCTGGCCCAGGTACCGGTGTAGCCACTGGCGCCGGTAACGGTCATGCGTACGTAGCGCGCGTTCACGGGACCGAAGGTATTGGTGATGGGTGCGGCGATCGATCCGGGCGTGGTATTCGCACTGCGGTCTACCACCTGGGTGTAAGTGCCGGTGCTGGTGGTTTTCACCTGCACGTTAAACTGGTAAGCCCGGTCATCCATACACACCACTTCCGTTTTACTGATGTCGTACACCGCGCCGAGGTCCACTTCTATCCATTGCGGGTACACGCTGGCCGACCAGCGGGTGGCCGTATTGCCGTCTACCGCGGCGCTGGCGGGGTTTTCCGCCTGCGGCTGGCTGCTGTATGTAACGGGCTTGTTGAGCGCCAGGTTGACGATGGGGCCGGGCTCGTCCGGGTCGGGAGGGCCGCCCAGGAATGCCGGGCCCACATCTGAAGGATTGAGCGGTCGGTTGATCACGGTACCGGTTACACGCTCATCGCAACCGACATCCTTCAGAGAGGTGCGGGTCTGCCCATCAATGTCTTTGGAAACGGTCACGTCCACATCGAGGCCGGAAAGGGCGATGATGCCGCCCCAGCCCCCCACGCCGGCGTCGATGGCCGGGCTGGTGGCGCCAATCCGCCAGCTGCCGATGGTTTCAAATTGCGGGTTGGCCATGGTAATCCCGCCGGGATTGCTAATGCCCAGGGTACCGTTGGCTATATTGCCCATCCAGGTTTCGGAGCCGGTGAGGTTGTTGGCGATAAGCGACTGATCGGCGTCCGCGAAAATATTGTTGGCGACTTTTACGCCCGTGGGGGAAAGCGGCCTGCTGCCGTTATTCACGTCGAGCGCCTTGCCGCTGATGAAATCGGCCACCGTATTGTAAGCGATCACGCAGCCCACGATCTGGGGGTTGTAACGCACCTCACCGGCGGGATAACTCTCCCCCTTCTGGAGGATGATCACCGCGTCGCCGGTGCTGTTGGCCGCATCCAGGCCGTGGAAGTAGTTGTTGACGATGTAGTTCTGCGAACCGATCACCCGCACGCCGCCTGTTTGCGCCACGCCTTCACCGAGGAAGAAGTTGGCGTACAGGATATTGCGGTCGCCATGCCGGAAACAGAACTGCCCTTTGGAGCGACGGAACGTGTTGTACCGGTAAAGGTTCTCGGCGCTTTTGTTGGAAATGATCTCGTTTTCGCCGTTGCACTCCTGTAACAGGTTGTACTGGAACAGGGTGCGCGAGATGTTGTCCATTTGCCCGCTGTAACCGTTCCGCACGGTTTCGCCGCCGTTGGCGCCGAGTGGGTCGCGCCGGGCAAAGTGATTGTATTCCACCACGTGATAGTCCGGCGTCTGGTCGCGCACTTCGATCTGCATGGTGGGGTCGGCCGTGTTTTTGCCTTCGAAATGGCAATGGTCTACCCGCCCGCGTAAACCGTCGAGCACGATCCACTTGGCGCCGGAATTAAAATTGATGATGGCGCACTGCGTAATGCGGTTGTTGCCGCCGCGGATAGTCACCACATTGCCCGTCACGGTGCCGTTCGTCCACCGGAAACCTTTCACCACGAGGTAGGTACCCGTGACGTTCAGGGTGGAATTGCCGGTGAATGTTACGCTACCCGCCGTTTCCGCCCGCATCGTAATGGGGCTGGCGGCCGTGCCGGAAGAACTGAAAGTGATGGCGGCATTATTCCAGGTACCGTTCTGGAGAATAATGTTGTCGCCCGGCGCCGAAGCGCCGATAGCAGCGTTCAGCTGCGTCATGTTGGTCACGAAACGATCTGTGGCCCATACTGCGTTGGATAAAAGCAATAATAAAAGTGTAAGTTTTCTCATAGTGTGAAATTTAAAAAACCAGCAGGACGATGTGCCCTGCTGGTTTTGAACGATTTATTCCTTCATCAGTTTTTTCGTGATGACCTTGTTGTTGTGCGTGAGTTTGAGTACGTATAAGCCGGATGAAAGCTGTCCAGCCTTGTAGTTCGCCCTGTGCTGCCCTGCGGGTTGCACGGCATCCGCCAGTATGGCTACCTGCCTGCCGCTGAGGTCGAACAATGCCAGTTGCACGCGTCCTTCACGTTTCAGTGTGTACGTTACTGTTATATTGTCCCTGAAGGGGTTGGGGAACGTGTGCAGTCCGGGGGACGTTTCGGTCATGTCCACGTCCTGTCCTTTCGCCGCAATGGCCTGGCCCGCCAGCCCGCTGCCGTGGGTGACGATCAGCTGCGGTGCGTTGCTGCCGGTTTCTTTCGAGTTAAAGGAAAGGATCGGGTTGGTAGCCAGCGAGCTGATAATGGCGAACGACACGGTATGGCGGCCTGCTGCTTTTTCTGCGGCCACATAACTGGTCACATCCCAGGTGTAGAAGCGTTTGATTGAATCGGTGATGGTGGTAGACACAAGCGCCGTTCCGCTTGCCGCCGGTTTGTTGTTCCAGGTGAGCGTGCTTTCCGTCCAGCTGGTGGTGGCCACGGAATGTGCGCCGAGCGGCACGTTGCTGTTCCGGTTGTCGGTCAGCGCGCCGTACAGACGGATCTTCACATTGGTCACCGTGCCGGTAATACTGCTGGTATTGAAGGTGAGATAGGTCTGCCGGTCGTTGCCCGCATCCGGGTTGCTGTTCAGTTTCACGATCAGCTGGTTCGGGTCCGTGGTGCCGTGGGTGACGGTAGCGGCGGTGCCGTTGCGTACATACGCATCATGCACAGCGGGGAGGGCCGTTTCCGTAGAACCGCCGCCGGTAACGAATTTCACTTCGGTGTAGCTGTTCCACAGGTTCACGGAGTTGCCGTGGCCGAGGATGCGGATGTACTGTGTGCTGGTAGACGGTATGCTGAACGTTTCGAGGTTCAGCGAAGTGCCGCTGCTGCTCAGGCCGGTGGCCACGTTGGTCCAGGTGCTGCCGTTGGTGCTCGTCTGGATGTCGAAGTTGGAAGAGCGCACATTACCGTTATAGAACGCGATTTGTACGCCGGTAACGGTTTGTACCGTGCCCAGGCAGAAGGCTATCCACTGTCCGTCGCCCTGCGCGGACCAGCGGGTGGCGAGATTGTCGTCCAGCACGTTCGCGGCAACGTTGCCATCGTCTGCGCTGGCGGTTACCGGTTCGCAACCCGGTGCGCCGGTGACGGTGATGTTCACCGCGGCGGAAGTGCCGGTGGCATTATCGTCGTCGGTGGCTTTGGCCGTGAGGCTGTAGCTGCCGGCGGGCACATTGTTCCAGGCAAAGGTGTAAGGCGCTGTAGTGGCCTCACCCAGTTTGCTGGCGCCATTGAAGAATTCCACTTTCGACACGGTGCCGTCCGCATCCGCTGCCGTAGCTGTGATGGTGATGTTGGCCGGTGCGGTGAAGCTGGCCCCGTTTGCCGGCGAGGTGATGCTGGCCGTAGGGTTCAGGTTGCCGCCCGCATCGGTGATCACCGACAGCAAAGGCGGGTTGGAGGTGGCCTCACTGGAATTCCAGAACACACGCGGATCGTGCGCTACCTGGCTCTTCAGCGCAAAGGCCACCCGGTTTCTGCCGGCTGCTTTTTCCGCCTGCACGTAGGCCGTAACATCGAAATCATAATATGCGTAGGCCGCATTGGTCACCGTCACGGTCGCCAGCGGATTGGCGCCGGTAGCCGGTTTGTTGTTCCAGGTGAGGGTGTTTTCGGTCCATGTGGTATTGGCTACGGAATACGCGCCTACGCCAACGGAGGGCACGGTAGTGAGGTCCACCTTGCCATACACCCTGAGCACCACGGCTGCAACCGGGCTGGTTACGGACGTAAGGTCGAACATCAGGTACGATTCCCGTGCGTTGTTGAGCTGGCCGGTGGGCGATACCTTGGTGATGAGCACGCTGGAATCGGTGACGCCATGCGTGATGCCGGCATTCGTTCCGTCGCGCACATACGCATCATGTATCGGAGTGAAGTTCACCGGTGCGGAGGCCACTTTATAATGCGCCGTATAAGTAGCGTCGTTGTCGGTGACGGTGATGTTCTGCTCACGCGCGCCGCCGTGTGCCCAGAAGTCGAACAGGTACGTGGTGCCGTTGAGCGTTTGCGGGCTGGGGGCTTTCATGGGCCGCACCATGCCGGACAATGATTCCTGGGTAGACGGTGTGGTGAACGGAATATCGTTCAGCGTGAGCTGTAAGCCGGAAGGAACGGTCTGCAGGGTGAGGTTGGATGTCACCGGGAAAATCTCCACGTAGGTAGTGTCTTTCCCGCCCTGTGAATCCGTCACTTCGAGGTACAGGCGGTACCAGATATCCGTTTCCGTATGGCCTTCCACCGAAATCGGGAAAGAGCCGCTGGTGACGCCGTCGTTGATTTCCGGGCCGGGATGCGTGTGGTTGGCATGATGGAAATCTACCCACCAGGTGTACGCGCTGGCCGGCAGGGTGCCGTCTTCCGTATCGGTGGCCGTACCGGTGAAGCTGATGTTATCGCCCGCGCGGAAGCTGCCGCCGTTGGCCGGACTGGTGATGGTGGCAACCGGCAGGGTGTTGGGTGCGGTCACGGTCAGGGTGGCGTTGTTGCTCGTAACGCTGCCCGCACTGTTCGTCACCACTACATTATAGCTGCCTGCGTGCGAAGCCTGTACGTTGGTGATGGTGTAGGTAGCCGATGTGGCGCCGGAGATATTGGTGGTGCCTTTGCGCCACTGGTACGTGGGCGCTGGCGTGCCGGAGGCCGTAACGCTGAAGGTGGCGTTCTGTCCCTGCGGCACGGTGATGTTTTGCGGCTGTGCGGTGATCACCGGTGCGGAGTTGCCGTTGTACACGATTTTATAGAGGGAGTTGTTGCCCCTTCTTAAAAAATACAGATCTCCGTCGATGCCCTGTTTCATGGTGGTGAGGCCGTCGCTGAGCCCGGTGCCGAAGCCGTTGCGGGTAGGGGAGGCCGATGCGGGATTGATGTAATCTATCCAGGTACCGCAGTAGTCGAGGAAAAAGTATTTGCCATGATAGGTGGCCGGCCAGTTGCTGATGGCCCCATGCAGGAACGCGCCGCCGTTGATGGCGCATCCCTGGCCGGTTGCCGGCGGGTCGTTACGGTTGGTCTGGTAAACGTATACGGGGTTGGTGAGGCCGGTGCAGCCGCTGGTGCACATCCCTTCTTTGGACGGCCAGCCGAAATTGCGGCCGCCTACGGAAGCGTCGTTGATTTCTTCCCAGGTGGCTTCGCCCACGTCGTTCACATAAATTTTACCTGTGCCGGGGTCTACGTTCAGCGTGAAAGGATTGCGCAACCCGTACGCCCACACACGGCTCCGCTGCGCGCCGCCGGAAAAGGGATTGCCCGTGGGCACCGAGCCGTCGGTATTGATACGCAGCACCTTGCCGTGATAGTGATCGAGGTTGGAGGCGTTGCTTCCTACCTTGTTATCCCCGGTCGACACGAGCAGTTTGCCGGTGTTGTCGAAAGCCAGCCCGCCGCCGTTGTGGTAAATGGCGCTGAGGGTGGGCATGTCGAGGATGGCCAGCTCCGACTGCGCCAGGTCGCCGTTCATGGTAAAGCGGCTCACCCGGTTGTGTGGGCCTGACGACGAGGTGTAATAGAGATAAATGTACTTGTTGGTGGCAAAAGCCGGGTCTACCGCAATGCCGATGAGGCCGCGCTCGCCGCTGGTGCTCACCGACAGCGACACCGCCGGCGTAGCCAGCAGTGAGCCGTTTTTGAACACGCGCAGCTGTCCGTTTTGCTGGCAGATCAGTATCCTGCCGTCCGGCAGTTGGGCAAACGATGTGGGCCCTGTCAGCCCGCCGGTCACCAGTACGCGCTGGAAGTTGGCAGGCAGGGTTTGTGCATACGATTGCATGAGCGGAAGGAGTAAAGTAACCAGCAGCAATAGGGTTAGCTGTCTGATTTTGTTGTGTACAGCAGTTTTCATCATAACGGGGTGGGTTTTTTATGTGCGTTAACAAATAGCTCGGATAGTTTGATTTCAGCGCACAGGCCATTCACGGCAGTCATGGCGGGTCTTCACCTTGAAAGCTCTCTTTGGTCGAATTCGGCAGATGTCAGGTAAAAAATTACTGTGGAAAATGTATCAGTTGCTACGGGATCGAGGTTCTTCTTTTTTTACAGCGATATATCTAAGTTATGCAATCGTTTGCACTTTATTGCATAGTATTTTAACGAGTTTGTGTATGATATTATCCTGAAGGGGCCGGGGCACGATAGTAAGGCGCACAGGTATGGCAATGCGGATTACGCCGACCGGAATCGTCCTTTATTCCCAGATACCGTTTTCTTTGGTGAGTATCACCGGCAGGCCGTCGGTCACCACAATGGTATGCTCATGCTGTGCTACGAAGCTGCCGTCGCGGGAGGCCAGCGTCCAGCCGTCACCGTTTTCATAAGCCCAGTCGGTTCTGGTGGAGATAAAGGTTTCGATGGCCACTACGAGGTTCTTGCGGAACTTGGCGCGGTTATGTTTGTCGTAGTAATTGGCGATGGAATGCGGCGCCTCGTGCAGGCCGCGGCCGATGCCATGCCCGTTGAGGTTTTTGATGACGCGGTAGCCGCGTTTCCGGGCTTCGGCTTCGATCAGCCCGCCGATCACATTGATTTTCACTCCGTCGCGGATGTGCATGATCGCCGTTTGCAGGATGCTGCGGGAAGCGTCCACCAGTTTCTGATGCTGATGGCGGTCTTCTCCCAGTACAAAAGAGCCCCCGTTATCGGCCCAGAAACCGTCCAGTTCGGCGGACACGTCCACGTTCACCAGGTCGCCATCCTGTAAAATGGTTTTGCGGCTGGGGATGCCATGTGCAATTTCGTTGTTTACGCTGATGCAGGTATAGCCGGGGAAGTCGTACGTCAGCTTCGGGGCGGATCTTGCACCGAAAGCCTCGAGCAGGGCAAAGCCGTATGCGTCCAGCTCCGCGGTAGACATGCCCGGACGGGCGTATTCCCTCATTTTGCGCAGTGTAACGGCCACCGCCTCGCTTGCTTTCTGCATACCCAGCAGTTCGGCCTGACTTGAAATTGACATGGTTTACCAGTTAAGGGTTGCAATATAATCAATCCCCGCCTAAATGAACGGGGGCCGGATTACCGCCATGTCGCCAAAAAGAATATTTTAGCGGTCTGAAACCAGGCATCCTATTGTTCTAAAATCAACTCCCGTGATCAGAGTAGTCATCATTGACGACGAACCGGCCATCCGGAAAGACCTTCAGGCACTCATGCAGCTGCAACCCGGTTTTGTGGTGGTAGGCGTTTGCGGCAGCATCCAGGAGGCGAAGGTATTGATACCGGCCACGCAGCCCGACCTGCTGCTGCTCGACATTTCCCTCGGGGACGGCACCGGCTTTGATATCCTGCACGATATGGCCCCGGCCTGCAAGGTGATCTTCATCACCGCCCACCAGGATTTTGCCATTAAAGCCATCAAATACGGCGCGCTCGACTACCTGCTCAAGCCGGTGGATGAAGAAGAACTGCAGCTGGCGCTGGCCCGTGTGGCCCGCATGCAGCAGGCGGCGCCGGAACAGGTGGCCGTTGCGCGCGACCAGCTGAAGCAGGGCGGAGGGCTCCAGCACCGCATCGTACTGCGGTCGCAACAGTATCTCCAGATCGTTGCTTTTGAAGAAATTATCTACTGCCAGAGCGATGCGGGGTACACCACCTTCTTTTTAGCCGACGGGCGCAAAATTGTCGTATCCAAATCCATCAAGGAATATGAGGAACTGTTGCCCGATACCTGGTTTTTGCGGCCCCATCAGTCGTACCTGGTGAACCACCGATTCATCGACCGGTATCATAAAGACGGCTACCTGATCCTCCGCAACCATGTAGAAATTCCCGTTTCCACCCGCAGAAAGGATTTTGTGGTGGAATACCTTACCGGTAACCGTTAACTTTTTGGCATGCAACGTATCCCCGTTATCCTGCTGCTGCTCCTGGCTGCGGCGTGCACGCAGCAAAGCGCCCCCGTGCAGAAAATGCAGGCCGACTCGATCATGGCTTACATGAAGTCGGATATCAATCCCTTTTTTCACGACCACCGCCCGCGCGAAGCAGGCATCAAACTCGACAGCCTCCTGCCACTGGTGCAGCAGCTCGACGATTACCGCCTCACCTGCAGCTGGTACCGCTTCAAAGGTGTGCAGCTGAACATGCAGGAGCAGCCGGACAGTGCGCGGTATTACATCGACCTGTCGATGGCCCTTGCCCTGCAGAAAGATACCACGCAGAAACAGGTGCTCGGCGCGAAGGTGCAGCTGGCCGATCTGCTGAAGGACCAGCAGCAATACGACAGCGCGCTGCATTATGCCCGCGACGCCTATTACCTGGCGCATAAAGTCGATACGCCGGGCCTGCCCATCATCTGTTTCCGCCTCAGCGAAATCTATACGGAAATCGGCGATGCGCCCGCCATCCGCCGTTACCTGTTCGAAGGGTATGAGCGCTGCACCCAACCGAAGCTGAAAACGGTACTGGCGAACAGTATTTCGAAATATTATGCGGACGCGGGCCATAACGATTCCGCCATCCTTTTCTTCAAAGAGATGGAACGCGATACGAGTTTCTCCAATCCTTACTTCGAAGCCGTTCGCGCCGAAAATCTCGGCCTGCTGCTGGTCGACGACGGGAAGCAGGAAGAAGGGCTGCAATACCAGCTGAAAGGCATGGCCATCAGCCGGGAGCTGGACGATCTCGACGGGGAATCTTACCTCAACCTGGCTGTCACCTACAGCAAAATGAAACAATACGGCGCCGCGGATGTGTACATCGATACCGCGCTGGCCCTGGCGCGTAAGGAGCAGGACCAGAACGTCATCACCCGCGCCTGGAACCGCCGTTCCACCAACTTCGAGGCGCAGGGGAATTATAAGGCCGCGTATGCTTCGCTCGACAGCGCGTACAAAAGTTTCGGCGCCGAGCTCGATTCTTCGCTGGCCCTGCAGGCGCGTGAACTGGAAACGCAGTATGCCGTGAAAGCCAAAGACGACGAGATTTCCGCGCTGGCATTCGAGAACCGGGTGAACCGCCAGATTCGCCGGCAGCAACAGGTGATCATCGTGGCGATCGTTGTGGCCGCCGTATTGCTGGCCCTGCTGGGCGTGCTGCTCTGGCGCCGGCGGGCGATGCAGTTGCAGCTCCGCGAAGAAGCGCTGCGGCAGCGTTTGCTGCGCAGCCAGATGGAGCCGCATTTTATATTCAATACCCTGAGCGTACTGCAGAGTTTTATCCGTGGAGACGAAAAAGAGAAGTCGATCAAATACCTCAATAAATTCGCGCGCCTCGTGCGTATCAGCCTCGAAAACGCCCGCGAAAGCATCGTGCCGCTGAAAGATGAACTGGTGGCGCTGGAGAGCTATCTCAGCCTGCAAGTCATGCGTTTTGAAGGCACTTTCGATTTCCGGATCGAAGTATATGACCATTATGAAGACGACGGCCTGCTGATCCCGCCGATGCTGTTGCAGCCCTTCGTGGAAAACGCCATCCTGCACGGCCTGCGCAGGGTAGAGCAGGGGGGGCTCATTACAGTGCGCATCGACCGCCGCCAGCATACGCTGCATTGTGTGATCGAAGACAACGGCAGCGGCCTGCAGCCGGTTGTGGCCGAGGTGGAAAAACAGTCGCTCAGCACCCTCATCACACAGGAGCGCCTGTCGATGCTCAGTAAACAAACCGGCCATCCCGCCACCCTCCAGATCACGGACAAAAAAACGGAGAACAGCCACGGGCTGCGGGTGGAAATGGACATTCCCTTCCGGAAGAAATGACGCCTCACGGGGAATGCCCTGCCCTTTGTAACAGGCTGGAACACGCCACAATCTCCCTCCTTTAGCACATATTTCCATAAAGCGCACGGATTTCAAAAATATCCGGGCGCTTTTGTATTGTAGGCCCTGCCGGTTGCCCGGCCGGTGTATGTTTGTGCCAACAATAAACCAAATCATCCCCTCATGAAAAAACTGCTCTGCATGGCCCTCGTGGCCTTCACCCTGGCATCGTGCCAGTATTTCGGAGCCGGTGGCCGCGAATTCGAAGACAGCAAAGATGTGGCTTCCATTGCAAGTGAACTGAAAAGCAAATTCGGCGATAATGCCGGTTACACCAGCATCCTGCTCAGTTATGCGGACGGCGTGGGCACCAGCGTGATCGCTTCCGGCGGCGACGTCAACTCCAACAAACTCATGGAAAGAATGAAACTCAAGGGCATCTGGGAAGACAAATCCGAGATCACCCTCGAAATCGAAGGCGAGGCCAAACCGAAAGACTTCATGTTCACCCTCCAGCAGGTGCAGGACATGCAAAAAGTGCCCGAACTGGTAAAAGCTTCCATCGCCAAGGTGGAAAAGGAAAAGCAGATGAAAGACCTCGTGGTGAGTTCCGTCCATTATTCCATGCCCAGCCGGATCAAGGGCCCGGATGACGCACTGCGCCTCACCATCACGGTAGAGCCCAAAAACGGCGGCACCGACTTCCAGCTGATTTACGACGAGAAAGGCAACTTCAAGACAATGGTCTATTAAACCCGTTTATCATGACAATCAAATATAACAGCAACGTACCTACGTTGATCGAACTGCACAACGCCATCAAGGATGCGTTGGGCGGCAAATATGAATGCTCCATCATTCACGACCGCTGGTCGATCAATTTCAAGGGCACGCAATGCGTACTGGTTAAAAAAACAGGTATGCTCGGTATTTGCGTGGTGCCGGATGAAAAGAAGCAGATCGTGGATGTGGACGGCGTCGTGCCGAACTATGTGCTCGACAGGGTGGTCTTCGGCAACTTCGTGACCCGCCTGCTGCTGGTGGCCCCCTGGAACAAACTGGAGCAGGAAGTGGCATCGGCTATCAGGGCAAAGCTATCGTAAGCCCATCTATATAAACATGCAGCATGCTGTTCTTCCGCTTTTTCCGTAACCGAGATAAATACACCCGGCCTTCCATTGCATTAGCGACCCTGGTAGAGCGGCGGGCGGAAGAATTCATCGCCTTTTACAAAGAGCGTTTCGGTTACCGGCTGAATTATCAGCCCGGTAGCCTGGGCATACTGGATGTGATCCTGTCTGAAGCCCGTTACAGCGCATTGTCCGGAGAATGGAAACAATGGCTGGCCGTTCACGCCGGCGCCTACTTTTTCAGGGTGGCCTCGCAACGGTTTCACGAGTGGCCGCAGCAATACCTATGGTACCATCCGCTGGAGCAGCCGGTGCTGGTGATGGGAGCCCCTGTGTTCCGCATCAGCCTGCTGGCACAACAGGCCGTGCTGCAAAGGCTGGAAGGTAAAGACGACAGCGCCCTGCCGCAGCTTTTTGCGAAGTTCGAAAGGGCGGTGTTGCCGGCGGTAAAGGGGGACGATCTTCTATTCATGTAAGTGTTGCTACCATTATAACATCACCCCCGCGGGAATCGTGCTTCATTCTTCCCTAACCGCCATTTCAGCCTGGTTGGAAGCCCCGATGTGTAAACTCCTCCTTATTGGGGGAGTTTATTACTTTTGGGTATGAGAAAGATTGTTTTAGCCAGTACCTCCACCTTGTTCGGCCAGGAATACCTCGCTTACCTGAAACCGGTGATGCAACAGCTGTTCACCGGCATCAAAGAGATCGTTTTCATTCCATACGCCCGCCCCGGCGGCATCTCGCACGACGAGTACACCGGCCGCGCCGCGGAAGCGTTTGGCGCCATCGGCATCGGCGTGAAAGGATTGCACACTTTTGAAGACCCCGCCCAGGCGCTGCTTCATGCGGAAGGATTTTTCACGGGCGGCGGCAACACCTTCCTGCTCGTCAAACAACTGCACGAGCTGGGGCTGATGGAAGCGCTCAACGCGGAAGTGGAAAAAGGCAAACCTTATCTCGGCACCAGCGCGGGCAGCAATATCGGCGGCGTCAACATGCAAACCACCAACGACATGCCCATTGTGTACCCGCCCAGTTTCCAGACGATGGGCCTGGTACCGTTCAATCTCAACCCGCATTACCTCGATCCTGTGCCAGGTACCCAGCACATGGGCGAAACCCGGGAAACCCGCATCCGCGAGTTCCACACGCAAAGTAACATACCGGTAGTAGGGCTGCGCGAAGGCGGCTGGATAGCAGTGAACGGTACGGAGATCACCCTGCAGGGAGGCCTCAGCGCGCGTATCTTCAAAGCCGGCCATGCGCCGTACGAACTGGAAAGCGGCGGCAACCTGGCGCTCCTGTAGTCAACGCTCCGGCAGCGGGAAACTGGCTGTTCTTCCGCAGGATTTGTGATGTATATTGATACCGTGCGTTTTAGCGACTTGCCGCGATCAGGAGCCCGCCATTTACCGCCGGTGGTACATATACCAGTTCGTTTCCCAGGTATGGCCGCCATCGGGCGAAAACGCCTGGCTCCAGACGGGCTCCTCCGGGTTGGTGGCGTCCCAGGTGAACTCCACATCAATGGGATGCCCGTTCAATTCGTCTTTTGAATAGAATTTGCCGATGGGGCCGTCGAAGCTTCCCACCACGGGGATGTCGAGGACGCCCGTATCGCCGTTGGCCCAGTAAATGCTCCAGAGGCGGGTGGCCGGGTTGAACAGCCGGAGCGAGAGGCCCGCGTACGGTTTGTTATGCACGCTGGTGTGAAACTGGCCGATGTTGCCGGTCCCGAGCAGGATTTTCATCACATCGTCGGTCGCATCGAATTCCAGCCATTCGGTACAATTGTCCAGGCGGGTTTTCAGGCGCCTGTTGCGGATGTTCCAGCGACCTATCAGGAAATCGAAATCCAGGGGAGAGGAACCGGGAGAGGGGGCTATCTGCATGATGTCTGGTTTTATGGTAATGTAAAGTAAAGAAGGGGGAATGACAACCCTATGTCAGTATATCCCGCCCGTTTGTCGATGCCGGCGACCGTTCGCTGAAAAAAAACGGGATAAAGTGGAAATCTTTATTATTTTTAGCAGCTCTTTATTGTATCTACAGCTCAACCACAAAAGAATATGAGTTCAAATAGAAGAAACTTCCTACGCCAGCTGGCCGTAGGCTCAGGCGCCCTTGCTGTGGGCCTGCCCTCTTTTGCTTCCACGCCCGCGGTTCCGTCCGATGAAGAACTGAAAGTGGCCCTGGAACAATCGCAGAAATCGCAACGCTTCAACATGAGCGGTTACGCAGCCCCGAAAATCGACAAGGTCCGTATCGGCTTTATCGGTCAGGGTATGCGCGGCCCCGGTGCGGTGCAGCGCATGTCGTTTATCGACGGCGTGGAGATCGTAGCCCTCTGCGACCTGCTGCCCGAGCGCGCCACCAAATCCAACAAGATCGTGGCGAAAGCGGGAAGGCCTGCGGCGAAAGAATATTCCGGCGAAAACGGCTGGAAGCAGATGATCGACAACGAAAAGCTCGACCTGGTATATATCACTACGCCCTGGCACCTGCATACGCCGATGGCGCTGTACGCCATGGAGCACGGCTGCCACGCCGCATCCGAAGTGCCGGTGGCCCTCACGCTGGAAGACTGCTGGAAACTGGTGGAAACGTCGGAAAGGACCAAAAAGCATTGTATGATGCTGGAGAACTGCTGCTACGATTTCTTTGAAATGCTGACCCTCAACATGTCGCGCCAGGGCCTGTTCGGAGAACTGGTGCATGCGGAAGGCGCATACATCCACGATCTGCGCGACCTCAACTTCTCCAAAACCGGTTACCAGAACATGTGGCGCCTGCGCGCAAACGCCAAGCACAACGCGAACCTGTACCCGACCCACGGTCTGGGCCCCATCGCACAGTGCATGAACATCAACCGCGGCGATAAAATGGATTACCTCGTGACCATGGCCAGCAACGATTTCATGATGGGCGCCATGGCGAAAGAAAAAGCGGCTGCGGATCCTTTCTACAACGAGTTTGTAGGCAAACCGTACCGTGGCAACATGAGCACCACCACCATCAAAACGAACAAGGGCAAAACCCTCATGATACAGCACGACGTAACCTCGCCGCGCCCGTATTCCCGTATCCACCTCGTGAGCGGCACCAAAGGCGTGGCTTCCAAATGGCCCAGCCCCGAGCGTATCGCTTTCGGTCACTCGTGGATCAAGGAAGAAGAACTGAAAAAACTCTACGAACAATACACGCCCGAGATCATCAAACATATCGGCGAACTGGCCAAACAGGTGGGCGGCCACGGCGGTATGGACTTTATGATGGACTGGCGCCTGATCGACTGCCTCCGCAACGGATTGCCGCTCGACCAGGACGTATACGACGCTGCCGCATGGAGCTGCATCGTACCGCTGAGCGAAAAATCGATCCAGAAACGCTCCAACAGCATCGATATTCCGGATTTCACCCGCGGCGCATGGAAAACCAACGCCCCGGTTGAACTGACGCTGAAAGGCGGCGGCAACACCGGTGTGATCGGCGTGGAGAAAAAAGGAGAGTCCAAGCAGCTCAACGTTCACTAGAATGATCTTATATCAGCAAAGGTGTATCCGTAACGGGTACACCTTTTTTTATTACATTGGGAAAGTTTAACCACCTGCACATATGACCAGAATCTTCCGCGGCATCGCCACCCTGCTGATGCTCAGTTTCACCGCCAGCGCGCAAACAACGGACCTTTACCTGCAATCCAGCGAAGTCAATAACCTCATGGTGCATTACAGTGCCGACCTGGGCACCCTGAGCCGCTTTTATGCCATCCGCAACACGCCCGAGCGCCGGGAAAGAATGGAGCGGCTCCAGCAGGCATACCTGCAGAAGCTGGCCGCGCTCGATTTCGGCAAACTCCCCGTCGGCGCAAAGGTGGATTACGTGTTGTTCAAACGAAATCTCGACGCGGAGCTGTACCGGCTGCGGGAAGAAAAGGATGAATATGCGCAGGTGGAAAAATGGTTCCCCTTCGCCGCGAAAATCTACGATATCGAAAGGCTCCGCCGCCGCGGAACGGCGCCTGATGCGGAAAAGACGGCAGCCACGCTCAACAGCATAGCCAAAGAGCTGCAGCAGCAGAAAGCCAACCTGCAGAAAGAAAACGGCCTCCCCCTGCCGCTCAGCCGCAGGGCAGCCGGCGTAGCGAAGGGGCTGCAGGCCTCACTCAAAAGCGCATTTGATTTTTATACAGGCTACGACCCGCTCTTTAACTGGTGGGTGCCCGCGCCTTACAAGCAGCTCGACAGCCTGCTGAACGACTATGCCGCCCAGTTTACCGGAAAGGGAAAAAGCGCGGTATCGCAACAGGACGACGGCAGCGGCATCATCGGCAACCCCATCGGCCGCGAGGAGATCATCCGGCAATTGCAGCAGGAAATGATTCCTTATACGCCGGAAGAACTGATCGATATCGCCAACAGGGAATTTGCCTGGTGCGACGCGGAAATGCTCAAGGCCTCGCGGGAAATGGGTTTCGGGGATAACTGGAAGGCCGCGCAGGAAAAGGTGAAAAACACCTATGTGCCGCCCGCCCGGCAGCCGCAGGCCATGATGAAACTCTACAACGAATCGGTGGCTTTCCTCAAACAGCATAACCTCATCACCCTGCCGGAGCTGGCGGAAGAAACCTGGCGCATGAGCATGATGTCGCCGGAACGCCAGCGGGTGGCGCCATTCTTTTTGGGCGGGGAGGAGTTCATCATCGCCTATCCCACCAACACCATGAGCCACGACGATAAAATGATGAGCATGCGCGGCAACAACCCGCATTTTTCCCGCGCCACCGTGCACCACGAGCTGCTGGCCGGCCATGCCCTCCAGCAATTCATGAACGACCGCTACAGGGCTTACCGCAATTTCGGCACGCCGTTCTGGACGGAGGGATGGGCGCTTTACTGGGAACGCCTGCTCTGGGACCTCAAATTCCCTAATTCGCCGGAAGACCGCATCGGGATGCTGTTCTGGCGCATGCACCGCTGCGCCCGCATCATCTTTTCCCTCAGTTACCATACCGGCAAATGGACGCCGCAGCAATGCATCGATTTCCTGGTAGACCGGGTGAACCACGAACGCGCCAACGCGGAAGGGGAAGTGCGCCGCTCCTTCACCGGCGGCTACGGGCCGCTGTACCAGGTCGCGTACATGATCGGTGGGTTGCAGTTTGAAGCGCTCAAGAAAGAACTGGTAGACAGCGGCAAGATGAGCTACCGCCAGTTCCACGACGCCATCCTCCACGAAAACGCCATGCCCGTGGAAATGGTGCGCGCCATTCTGCTGAACCAGCCGCCGGGTAAGGATTTTACTTCCAAATGGCGGTTCTACAAGCTATAGGCGGGCCGTTAATTTACATTATTAGGATTGGGAATGAAATTGAGGAAGGCGTTGAACTTCGTCTGGTATTTCCTTTTGTCGAGTTTGTAATAATAAGCGCCGCGTTTGGAGCTGAGTTTTTCCTTGTCTTTCTGCTTGATGAGCAGGCCGGTTGACAATACCTTCCGCGAAAAATTCCGTTTGTCGAGCAGCGAACCGTAGATGCCCTCGTACAGGCTTTGCAGCTGCGGGAGGGTGAATTTTTCCGGCAGCATCTCGAACACGATGGGGTGGAAGGCGGCTTTGTAGCGCAGCTTCTGTTTGGCCAGCTCCACCATTTCGCGGTGGTCGAATATGAGGGAGGGTATTTTTTTCAGCGGGAACCATTCCGGGTGATAGTCGTTGTTCAGCTGCTTTTTGTACTGGTTGATGTCGATCAGGCTGGAATACGCGACAGACACCGTTCTTTCCACAGGGTCGCGGTGTACTTCGCCGAACACATGCAGCTGTTCCATATACACGTCCTCCAGGCCCGTTAATTCCTTCAGGATCCTGGCTGCCGCGTTCTCCAGGTTCTCCGAAGGCTGCACGATACCGCCCATCAGGCTCCAGCGGCCCTTTTCCGGTTCAAATCCCCTTTTGATGAGCAATAGTTTCAGCTCCGTGCCATCGAATCCGAATATGATGCAGTCTACCGCGAGCAACATCCTGTTTTTGCCTGCGTAGTGATTGATTTTCAAATTGATCAGTTTTCTCGTGAAATAGGGTACTAATATCGTAAAAGTATAATTGTCATTTTGACTTTTTACTGGAAAATCCCGGATTAATTCCAGATATTTAAACGACAATCCACGTGAAAAATAAAACTTGCTTCCTCATGTTAAAAAAAACCGCTACTGTTATGACAATCGTTACAGGCAGCCTGATGGCAGGCGCCGGCTGTAATAACCCGGGCCCACAGAAAGACGCATCGGCAGATTCCGTTAAAACAACGCCCGTACAGGTGCAGCCTTACGGAGAAGTCGACGGTAAACCTGTTTCACAGTACACACTGGCCAACCAGCACGGCATGGTCGTTAAGTTGATCAATTACGGGGGGATTATCACGGACATCATCACGCCGGACAAAGAAGGCAAACCCGGCAACGTAGTGCTCAGTTATGATTCGCTGGCGGGTTACCGGCAAAAGGGCAATCCCTATTTCGGCACCCTGGTGGGCCGTTATGCCAACCGCATCGCCAAAGCGACGTTCAAAATCGATTCGGCGGAATACAAACTGGCCGCCAACAACAACGGCAACTCCCTGCACGGAGGCCTCAAAGGTTTCGATAAAGCCCTCTGGCAGGTAACGCCTCTGCCCGGCGACAGCAGCCTGCTGCTGGAATATACCAGTCCCGACGGTGAAGAAGGCTACCCCGGCACCCTCCAGGCCAAAGTGATCTATACCCTCACGGCCGACAACGCCCTGAAAATAGAATACGTGGCCACCACGGATAAACCCACGCCCATCAACCTCACCCAGCATACCTACTTCAACCTGTCTGCCGGCAAAGAGCCGACCATCCTCAACCATGTGCTGCAGCTGGATGCGCCGAGCTTCACGCCGGTGGATGCACAGCTGATCCCCACCGGGAAAATCGAACCGGTGAAAGGCACGCCGATGGACTTTACCACGGCCAAACCCGTAGGGCAGGATATCGCGAATGTGACCGGCGGGTATGACCACAACTATGTGTTCGATAAAGCGGAGATGAAGGTGCGTGGCTCGCTCTACGACCCGTCTACCGGCCGTGTGATGACCTTTTCCACTTCCGAGCCGGGCGTGCAGTTCTATACCGGTAATTTCCTCGACGGCAAGCTGCAGCACACCCGCAACGGCGCCGTGTACGGAAAAAACGCCGGGCTTTGCCTCGAAGCGCAGCATTTTCCCGATTCTCCCAACCAGCCCGCGTTCCCGAACGTGATCCTGAAACCGGGTGAGAAGTATACACAAACCACGATTTATCAATTTGGCGTAAAATAATGATGCGAAAAGTTTGGGCGCTGCTGCTGCTGGCGCCTTTGGCGGCAGCGGCCCAGCAAACGCCCTTCTGGCCGGATAAAGACGAAGTGCTCAAACGCTTCGGCAGCTCCAGGGCGCTGGAGCAGAACTCCCAGAACAAGATTTACAAAACCGGCGTGAACGCCCACTGGTCGGCCGATGGCCGTACCTTCTGGTATTGTAACGAAGGGAAGGGAGGCGCGAAGGAATATATCCTGGCCGATGCCGCATCCGGCACCAAACGCCCTGCCTTCGATGCGCAGCAACTGGCCGGAGCGCTCGGCAAGGCTACCGGCGACACGTACGACGGCCGGCGGCTGGTGATCCCCGCAATGACGTTCAGCGCAGACGGCAAAGAAGTGCGTTTTGAAACGGACGGCAAATACTGGCGCTGCAACCTGCACGACTACACGCTGCAGCGGGCGGACAGTCTGCCGAAGCCACCTCCGCCACGCCGCAATTACCGGCCGGGGCGCTGGGAAAGTTTCGAGACACGCCGCCGCTCGCCCGATAACCAGTGGGTGGCGCTGATCGACAAAGGCAATATCTACCTGCGGCACACCGGCCGCGGCGATACGCTGCAATATACCACCGACGGCACTCCCGCAAAACCTTACGGCTCGCTGGCCTGGTCGCCGGACAGTAAATACCTCGTTTGTTACCGCGTTACGCCGGTGGCGGACTCTTCGGTGTACTACATCCTCACCAGCATGGGCGGCACACGCGGGCAGCTGCGGTCGCAGCTCTACAAACAGCCCGGTGATCCGTTCACGACCTACGAAATGCACCTGCTGACCGTGGGGAAACCCGGCGCGGTAAAGGTCAATACGGAGATCATCGACTTCTTCGACGCGCCCCGCCTTCACTGGCGGAAAGACGCCCGTTATTTCATGTACGAAAAGGTGGACCGCGGCCATCAGCGTTTCCGCATCATCGAAGTGGACGCACAAACGGCTGCTACGCGCACTGTTGTGGACGAACGAAGCAATACCTTCATCCAGGAAGCGCGCATTTTTACGAAGTACCTTCCTGATACCGATGAGATCCTCTGGACGTCCGAGAAAGACGGATGGCGGCACCTCTACCTGGTGGATGCATTGACCGGGCGTGTTAAAAACCCGGTGACGGCAGGAGAATGGGTGGTGCGGGACATCGACAGCGTGGACGTACAGAAGCGGGAGGTCTGGTTCCGTGCGAACGGGATGCATGCAGGAGAAGACCCGTATCACATCCATCATTACCGTATCGGTTTTAACGGTAAGAAACTCGTGCAGCTGACGCCTGAAAAAGGCCATCATTTTGTGACTTACAGCCCGGATAAGAAATATTATATCGATACCTATTCGCAGATCGGCGTACCGCATGTTACGGAACTGCGCAGTACCGCTACGGGCAGGAAAATCATGGAACTGGAGCGGGCCGACGTTACGGAGTATTTCGCCACCGGCATCGCACCCGTGGAGAGTTTCACCGCCAAAGGCCGCGACGGTAAAACGGATATCTGGGGCATCGTATGCCGCCCCTCCAATTTTGATACCTCGAAAAAGTATCCCATCATCGAAAACATCTACGCCGGCCCCCACGATGCTTTTGTGCCCAAATCGTTCACCGGTAATTTCAGGGACATGCAGTACCTGGCGGAACTGGGATTCATTGTGGTGCAGATAGACGGCATGGGCACGGCCAACCGTTCCAAGGCTTTTCACGACGTGTGCTGGAAAAACATCGCGGATGCCGGTTTTCCCGATCGCATCTTATGGATGAAAGCGCTGGCCAAAAAATATCCTTACGTAGACACCGGCAGGGTAGGGCTCTACGGCACTTCGGCCGGCGGCCAGAACGCGCTCGGCGGCCTGCTGTTCCACCCGGAGTTTTACAAAGCGGCCGTGTCGGCCTGCGGCTGTCACGATAACCGCATCGACAAACAGTGGTGGAACGAACAGTGGATGGGCTACCCCGTAGGCCCGCACTACGATGCGCAATCCAACATCACGCATGCGCATAAACTGCAGGGCAAACTGCTGTTGATCGTGGGCGAGGCCGATACCAACGTACCGCCCGAATCCACCTACCGGGTGGTGGATGCATTGATCCGCGCGCGGAAAGACTTCGATTTTCTCGCCGTTCCCGGCATGGGCCACAGCGATGGCGGGCCGTACGGGCGGATGAAGCGATACCAGTTTTTTGTGAAACATCTGCTCGGCGTGGAAGCGCCGCTGGGCGGACAATAAAAGCAGGAAGGGCTTCCGTTCGGGGAAGCCCTTCCTGCTTAAATGTTTATCCATATGCCCCGGAAACCTCATTTCGTTTGATCGCCGGAGCATCGCCTTTCATGTCTGGATGATCATCTTCACCGGATTTTCGTGGTGAACAATCCCGGCAAGGCATCAACCCTCCCTTCACATCTTCACGCCTTCACGATCATCTTCCCCGTATTTTTCCCGGCAAACAGTCCAAGCAGGGCGTCTGGCAGTTTTTCAAAACCCTCCACCACCGTTTCCGTAAACTTCAGCTTGCCTGATTTTACCAGCGGGGCGAGGTATTGAATGCCTTCTGCGAAACGGGCGCCATAATTACGTACAATGAAACCCTGCATGAGAATGCTGAGCGTCAGCATTACCGGCTGTATACGCGGGCCCACCGGTTCCGATGTGGCGTTGTACGAGGAGATCTGCCCGCAAAGCGGGATGCGGGCGAAGAAGTTGAGATGTTTGAACACGGCATCGGTCACTTTACCACCTACGTTATCGAAATAGATATCGATCCCGTCGGGACAGGCTTTCCCGATTTCGGCGGCGAGGTCGGGCGTGTGGTAGTTCACCGCCTCATCAAACCCGTATTCCTCCTTCAGCATCCTGATCTTATCGTCTGTGCCGGCAATGCCCACCACGCGGCAGCCCAGTTGTTTGCCCAGTTGCCCCACTACCAGGCCCACCGCTCCGGCGGCGCCCGATACCACGAGAGTTTCGCCGGCTTTGGGTTTGCCGATGTCGAGCAGCCCGAAGTAAGCCGTTAAGCCGGGCATGCCCAGGATGCCGAGGAAATAGCTCGGCGGAGCGAGGCTCGTATCTATTTTCTGGAATTTGTCACCGCCGATCACAAACTCCTGCGCCCAGGGCAGGTAGGGGCCGAGCACCGTATCGCCGGGCCGGAAGCGGCTGTCTTTGCTCTCCACCACTTCCGCCACCACGCCGCCTTCCATCGGCTGCTCCAGCCGGAACGGCGGAGAATACGACTTCACGTCGTTCATACGGCCACGCATATAAGGATCTACCGAATAATACAGCCCTTTCAGGTGCACATCCCCTTCCTGCAGCGGAGGCAGCTCCACTTCGTCGAACCTGAACACCGATACATCGGGCAGCCCGGACGGGCGTGCCGCGAACGTAATTTGCTTCACTTTCATGCTGATATGATTTATTGTCAATTATTGAGATAGTTAGGATTACGAATGTATTGGCTTCAGCCGTAATTTGTGTATGGTTAATTGTCAAATTTTCAAGTCCGCCGGATTTATGCCGGCCGCCGCCACTTTAATATTTATCTTCATTAACAGCCCGGTTAACCCAAAGTTTAAATAATATTTTCTACCTTACCTCCACGTATTCAGCTACTATAGCATGCCTCAGAATGATCTGTCAGCCGCAGCCGACCAATCGGCCTGGGAGGACTTTATAAAAGGCGACCGGCAGGCCTTTGCGCGCTTGTACCGGGAGCATATACACCAGCTGATTGCCTATGGGATGCGTATCAGCGGTGAACAACATGTGGTGAAAGACGCCATCCAGGATCTGTTTGTAGAACTATGGAAAGGGCGGTCGAACCTCGCTTCCGTACGCTCCGTAAAAGGTTACCTGCTGAAAGCGCTCCGTTACAAACTGCTTCGCAACCACAAGGTGCGTACCCGTTATTATTCCGATGTGCCCGACCAGGCTGATCCGCAGAACGCGGAAACCACCATGCTGGAAAGGGAAACGGCTACCAGCCGGCATGAACAGGTGCGCCTGGCCATCAACCGCCTGCCGCCGCGCCAGCAGGAGGTGATCAACCTCCGTTTTTTCCATGCCTGCACAACCGAAGAAGCGGCCGAAATCATGTCGGTCAACTACCAGTCGGCCACCAATCTCCTGCACCGGGCCATCATACACCTGCGCCAACACCTCGATGCTGGGCTTTTTTCTCTCATTTTTCTCTTTTTTTAAAAAAAAGTTGCCGGCGGGTGAGTATCCGGGCACCAATTGATACACTTGTTTAAAAGCGCTTAATTTTTTTACCGTATGTCTTATTCGCACGAGGAACTGGAAGCATTGCTGCAGAACGATGAATTTATCCGCTGGGCGACGTCCCGGGAGACTGTGGAGAACGCCTATTGGGAAAGCTGGGTAAAACAGCAGCCGGACAGGCAGGCCCTGGTGGAATTCATCCGCAGCCTGCACGCGGCAGAGCAGGTGCACCCCGGCCACCGCGAACTGGCGGATGAGGTATGGCATGCGGTACAGCTGCAAATGGAAGCCCCCGTTCGCCGCATCAGCTGGCGCAAATATGCCGCTGCGGCCGCGGTGGCGATCATACTGGGGGCCGCCGGCCTCTGGTACGGATTATCGGGCAACAGGGGAGGCGAGGGCGGCCTGGTGGTGCAGAAGGTCAATTCCGTGAATATTACGGCTAAAAACAACGGAAAGGCCCCGAAAACCGTATATCTGACAGACGGTACCCGCATCACCCTCGGCCAAAACAGCACGCTGGCTTACAGCAACCTGCTGCACGGCGATAAAAGGGAGGTACACCTCGAAGGCGAGGCCTTTTTTGAAGTGACGAAAGACGCACAGCGGCCGTTCCTGGTGTACAGCGGCGGCATCGTGACCAAAGTGCTGGGCACCAGCTTCCGGGTAACTGGGCATGATAAGATCACGGTAGCGGTTAAATCCGGGAAAGTGGCCGTGTCGAGGCAGCAGCGGGATGTGGACGAAGAATTTATCCTCCTGCCCAACGAACAGGTGGTGTTTAACAGGAAAGCAAACACGCTCAATAAAACGGTGGTGGTGGACGCGATGCTGCTCCAGAACCCCGTAACAAGCCATGTAACGCTGAATTTCGATGAAGCCCCGGTAACGCAGGTGCTCGATTCACTGGCGGCTATGTATACAGTAGACATTCAATACGACCGCAACCTGCTCGCCAGATGTATGGTGACCGTATCGCTGGAGCAGGAATCTTTATACGACAAACTGCAGATCGTCTGCAAAGTGCTGGGGGCAACGTTCGAGACGCACGGGAATGTAATTTATGTAAAAGCGCAGGGCTGCAACTGATGCCCTGGATATTATAATAGTGAACAATTCTACAGTCAACCAAAAGAAACGCGTATGAATACCTTCCTTTTTACAATGCGGGTAGCGCTGTTAAAGTCATGCCTGTTGCTGTGCCTGGCGGGCACCGTTTTAGCCGCCGGTACAGGAGCACAGGGAGTGCTCGATAAGAAGATCTCCCTGGCCATGAATAACAAAGTGCTCAAAAACGTACTGGGCAAAATTGAGCAGACGGCTGCCGTTAAATTTGCATACGCCTCTCAGACCATCCCGCTGAACAACAAAGTGAGCATCGAAGTATCGGACACCCGCCTGGGCGACGTGCTCGAAGTATTGCTCGCTCCTTACAAAGTGACCTACGAAGTAGTGGGCAACCAGATCATTCTCAAAAAAGACGGGATGAAAATGGTGATCAGCAGCGACATGCTGGAGAATGCCGTTTTCAAAAAGGTAACGGGCCAGGTGAAAACGGCCGACGGCGCCACCGTACCGGGTGTAACGGTAGCGGTGAAAGGTACCGCCAAAGGCACTATCACCAATGCGGACGGCCGCTATGAAATAGAAGCCGACGAAGGCGCCGTGCTGGTGTTTACCGCTATCGGCTTCGAAACGCAGGAAGTGACCGTGGGCGGCAATGCCGCGTACGACGTGGTGCTGCAGGAATCCAAAAAAGAACTGAAAGAAGTGGTGGTGACGGCCCTCGGTGTACGCAAGGAGAAACGCGCGCTGGGCTACTCCGTAACGGAAGTGAAAGGCGCCGATATGGCGGCCACCAACGAAGTGAACCCGATCAACGCCCTCCAGGGTAAAGCGGCGGGTATCAATATCGACCAGGGCTCCGGCGGGCTGTTCGGCAACTCCCGTATCCTCATCCGCGGTAACTCCACGCTGAATACGAACAACCAGCCCATCTTCGTGATCGACGGGGTGATCCTCGATAACGACGCCTTCAACGGGCAGGGCCGCGATTTCGGGAACGACCTGAAGAACCTGAACATGGAAGAGTTTGAAAGCGTATCCGTACTGAAAGGTTCCGCTGCCGCCGCATTGTACGGCGCCCGCGCCATCAACGGCGTGGTGCTCATCACCACCAAAAAAGGCCGCGCGAAAAAAGGATGGGGCGTGAGCGTATCACAATCCATCAACATACAGGACCCTTACCGCGGGCCCGACTTCCAGAACGAATACGGCGGCGGTACGGTAGGCGCATTTTTTACCGATACCCGCGACCCGGGATATAAACCCAACCAGAACTGGCAAACGAAAGTATTCCCCACCAACGCCGCCGGAGAGCCATACATCGATCCGCAAAAGAACCGCGAGCTCGAAAACTGGGGCCCCCGCTTTGCGAATCAGCGCGTGCTGAACTACGACGGCACCTGGACGGAATATAAAGCCGCACCCAACAACTATCTCGACGCATTCCAGACGGGTGTGGGCTACATCACCAACGTGGCGCTCGACGGGGCAACGGAAAAATCATCCTTCCGTTTGTCTTATTCCCGCAACCAGGCCGAAGGGTTCAACCTGCGCAACAAGATGGACAAAAACGCCTTCTCCCTGCGCGCCACCCACAACCTCACCAGCTTCATCGCGCTGGATGCAGGAGCGGACTATACCACCCTCAACGGTGAGAACCCGCCTGCGCTGGGCCTGAATAACTTTATCTGGATCTTCCCGCGCAACTACGACACCAAATACTGGATGCAGCGCGCCAAATATACCAGCACCCTGGGCGGCGTGCCCAAACCGTACGATCCGGCCGAAACGAACTTCGTACCCGGCGCCGACTACTGGTTCCGCATCTATGAAAATAACTACCTGCAGGACGAACAGATGTTCCGCGGCCGCCTCACCATCACGGCGACCCTCAACAGCTGGCTGAAACTGCAGCTGGAAGGTAACTTCAGCAACCTCGCCATCAAGAAGGAAACCAAGGAACTGGGCCAGGGATACAACTTCACCGGCGCGGACAATACCAGCGGCGGTAAATACGGCCTGGGCCACTCCAACAAACAGAGCTATTTCTTCAAATGGATGGGCCTGGTGACCAAACAGCTCAGCAAAGACCTGTCGCTGAACGGTTACATCGGCGGTGAAACGCAGCGCTTCAATGTTTCGCACAACTACTCCGAAACAGCGGGCGGCCTCATCTTCCCGGGCAACTATTTCCTCGGCAACTCACAGAAACCGCAATTCTCCGAAGGCGGTGTGAAAACAAGGAAAACCATCAACTCCATATACGCCAGCGCCGACCTCGCGTATAAAGACCAGCTTTACATGCAGGCCACCTGGCGCGGCGACTGGTCGTCTGCGCTCACCTACGCCAACGGCGAAGGCAACAATTTCTACAACTACCCGGCCGTGAGCCTGTCGTGGATATTCACGGAAACGTTCAAAATGCCGTCGTTTATCTCCTTCGGTAAACTGCGCAGCAACGTGGCCTGGCTGGGCGGCGATCTGGATCCGTTCCTCATCAACCCCGGTTTCAAACTCCAGGGCTACAGCGAAGCCAACGGCGGCAACACACCGCTGCTGACCTACTTCATGGATCCCAGCGGGCAGTCGTTCGTAGTAGACAAAAACATCAAGCCGCTGAATAAAAGAGCCGTGGAAGCGGGGCTGGATCTGCGCTTCCTGCAAGACAGGCTGGGCATCGACGTGACCCTTTACCGCGACAATACTTTCAACCAGGCCATCCGTATTCCTGCCGCCGCGGAATCCGGTGTGAACAGCCTGATGATCAATGCCGGCAACATCCAGAACTCCGGCGTCGAAATCGCCCTCAACGCCACGCCTGTCAAAACGAAGAGCTTCGACTGGAACACCGTGCTGACCTATACCCGCAACCGCAACAAGATCGTGGAACTGTACGGCGACCGTGAGTATTATGCGCTCGACGACGAAGGGCTGGGCGGCAACGACCAGATTCCCTACGCCAAAGTGGGCGGCGCATACGGTGTTATCCGCACCCGTATCCACTCCAAATCTTACCAGGCGGTGGATGCCAGCGGCAACCCGAAAGACCATCCCAACAACGGCAAGGTGGTGCTCGCCTGGCGCTCCGATGCCAGGGCGGCCTTCCCCAAGCGCAGCAACGAATGGAAAGATGTGGGCGACATCAACCCCGATTTCCGCGGCAGCTGGGACAACACTTTCCGTTACAAAAACTTTTCGCTCAACTTTCTCATTGATGCCAAGATCGGTGGCGATATGGTGATGCATACCCTGCGGTACGGCACCCATACCGGCATCTTCAAATCATCTTTACAGGGAAGGGATAAGGAACATGGCGGCATCGAATGGACCAGCCGGTACGATAACCAGACTTACGACGACGGTATCCTCCCTGAGGGGGTGTTCGACAACGGTCAGAAGATCACGCAGCCCGATGGAACAGAGGTGGATGTCAGCGGGATGACTTTCCGCGAAGCCTACGATAAAGGATATGTGGAGCCCACGCACCTGCCGCAGTTCAACTACCGTTACGGATCGTTCTCCACCGCGGTGGGCGATTACTGGGTAGTGGAAAACTCCTGGGTATCGCTGCGCCAGCTGGCGCTGAATTATACGCTGCCGCAAAGCGTCGCCGCCAAACTGCACCTCACCAACCTGGGCGTGAGCATCATCGGCCGCGACCTGTTTTATCTCTATAATTCTTTACCCAATAATATCAACCCTGCCTCCAACAATTCCAACAGAACGAGTGTGAATAAAGAGGAAGGTTTTGTTCCGCCCATGGTACGCTCTTTCGGGTTTACCATCAGGGCAGGGTTTTAATCAATTTTAAATGATATTGTTATGAAGAAATTAAGCCTGTATATAGTCATCGCCGCGGTTGTATGCGTTTCGTGCAAAAAAGACTTTGCGGAGATCAATACCGATCCCAGCGTGGTGACCTCGCCGGATATCAACGCGCTTTTTGCCTATTCCGCGGAAAATATAGAAAGTTACCAGGGCACGGAATGGATATGGGAAAACCTGGAGCAGCTGCTCCGCTTTTCGCAGCATCTCACCACGGACCCCTATGAGTTGTCGACCAACATCAACAGCCGCTACGGCGTATTGTACAACAGGGTGCTGCCCAACCTGTTCGAGATCCGGAAACAGATCGATGCCAAAACCGACAAGGACCGGTACCGCAACATCAGGGCCGTGACCTATGTGCTGCAGATCCTGCACGCGCTGAAGGTGACTGACATGAACGGTTCCATGCCTTACACACAGGCCATCCTGGGCAGAACGGAAGCGCAGTACAAACCCGTGTACGACAATCAGAAAACGCTGTACGATACCTGGCTGAAAGAGCTCACCGAAGCGGCCGACGCCCTCAGCGCGGACGCCGCGGGCCAGGTGAATTTAGGGGCCTCCGATTTCTATTACGCCAACGCCTGGCAGAACTGGGCCAAGCTGGCCAATACTCTCAAGCTGCGCATCGCTGCACGGTACGAAGGGCAGGACGTGAATGCCACGAAACGTATATTCAAGGAGGTGATGCAAAGCCCGGCCGGTTTCATCGACAGCGATATTGCCCAATTTGTGTATAATAAACCACAACACAATCCCATCGGCAACGATATCGATTACCGCAGCCCCCGCTTCGGCACCTCTTCGATCATCAATTTCCTCAAATCCACCAACGACCCGCGCCTGAAGATCTATTTCAGTCCCAACGACCTGGTGGGATCCTTTAAAGACACGCTGGCCAAATACGGCAAAACGCTGCCCGCTTTCATCAACGTGAACGATCCGCTGGTGATGTTCCAGGGCGGCCCCGCCGACTGGACTACCGACCCGGCTGTCGCCACCTTCTACAAAACCACCTTCGATGCCGGCGGCGACAATAAATACCGCCTGATCGGCAACATCAACAAACGTTTCTTTGCGCCGCGTTACGGCACTTTCAGCAACAGCAACGGCCGCATGCTCGATTATATGGTGACCTGGGCTGAAACCTGCTTCTACATCGCAGAGTTCATCCAGAAAGGACACGGCGTTGGTTTTGATACCAAAGGCTCGGCAGCGGACTGGTACAACAGGGGCATTGCCGCATCCATGCAGACGATGAACAAGATCGCCATCGCCGCAGAGTCCACCACCGGCTTCACCGGCAACGGGGACGCGGAGATAGCCGCTTACCAGAACCATGTGAACGTAAAATTCAACGGTGTGAACAACCTGGAGCGCATCTACATCCAGCAGTACCTGAATTTTTACCGCCTGCCCACCGAGGCGTTCACATTCGTCAGAAGGACCGGTTATCCGAAAAATACATCCACCTATTATCCGCGCAATGCGTGGAATGAACCCATCCCGCGCCGCTATCCGCTGGAAGAACCACCGCTGGGCACCAATAACGAAAACTGGCAGAAAGCCCAGCAGGAACAGGGTTTCACGCCTGGCGACAGGGGAGTGCCCGCACTCAGCACGCAGCGTTTGTGGTTCGATAAAAACAGTCCCGATTTCGGGAAAGGGATTTAGTTTCTATGTGACAACGTGTTAGCCCAGGAATTTGGTTATTAAATTGAGCAGATAGGGGCGCCTGATTACAGGCGCCCCTCTTCTGTTGTATGCACCGGGGTGTTGTGATGGTTGCCGTGACCAGCAGAACGTTTATTGCATGCGCTATCTTTTGTTTTTTAGCATGAAGGTGTTGTGATGATTACCGTTACCAGCAGAACGTTTATTGCAGGCGCCCTCTTCTGTTTTTATGTATTAAGATGTTGTGATGATAGCCGTGACCGGCAGAATGGTTATTGCAGGTTACCCTTTAGGGGTAATTCAGGCAGTCAGACGATCCGGTGGATGGGTGTCATCGATAGACTGGTGCGGGATGCTCTCCCTTCTTTTCAGGAATAATTGCAGCACGCAGCTCCTGTGGCTGTTTACCGGTCAGATTTTGCACCGCTACGCTTGTTTCACGTGGCCGGGTTTTTGTGTAACGGCTGTTATGAAACAACCCATAAAACATTGGTGGGGCCTTTTCAAATGTGCGGCAAGTGATTTTATGGACGACAAGGTGCTGAAGCTGAGCGCGTCCCTCGCATATTCCACGGTGTTTTCCATTGCCCCCATGCTGATCATCGTGTTGTATTTCAGCGACATCTTCCTGGGGAGGGAAGCGCTGGAAGGCGACCTGTACGGGCAGCTCCGCGGGATGATGGGGCCGGCCGCCGCACAACAGGTGCAGGACATCGTTAAGAACTCCACGCTTTCCCGCGATTTCGGCTGGTCTACCGTGATCGGTTTTGTGACCCTTATCATCGGCGCCACAGGCGTATTCTCCGAAATACAGGATTCCATCAACCTCATCTGGCGGCTGAAAGCCAAGCCTAAGGTAGGTACCGGCATCGTCAAGATCCTGCTGACCCGTTTGCTGTCGTTCTCGATGGTGATCAGTCTTGGTTTTGTGATGGTCGTATCGTTGGTGATACATGGGATAATCGAGGTGCTGATCGGCCGCCTCACCGCGGAATTTCCGGACGTGGCGGTGGTAGTCGTCTACATCATCAACCTGGTGGTGACCTTCGCTACCATCACCGCTTTATTTGCCGTTATCTTCAAGGTGCTGCCCGATGCAAAAGTGAAATGGGGGCATGTGTGGGTAGGAGCGATCACCACCGCGGTATTGTTCATGCTGGGCAAGGCGGCCATCGGTTTTTATCTCGGCAACAGCAACATCAGCAGCACATATGGCGCGGCCGGTTCAATCGTGATATTGCTCGTGTGGGTGTATTATTCCGCTGCCATATTGTATTTCGGCGCGGAGTTCACCCGCCAGTACGTACAGCACACGGGCGCGCGTATTTACCCGAACGATTATGCCGTGTGGGTGGAACAGGTGGAAATGGAATCGAAGGGCAACCTGCCTGAAAAATCGAACGACATCGCCTAGATCACCTGGATGCCCAGGTCGATGTAAGGCTGGAGGGCCGCGTCACCGGGTTTGTCGGTGATGATGGTGTCGATGTCCGTCATTTCGCAGACTTTGAACGGTTCCGCCGTGCCCATTTTATCGCTGGTGCCGATGGCCACCACGCGGTTGGCGGATTCCACCATGGCGGTTTTTACTTCCGTTTCTTCGAGGTCGAGGCCCGTTACGCCCACAACAGGGTGCAGGCTGCAGACGCCGAGGAAACAAAGGTCGGCCCGTATGCGGCGGATCATCCGGATGGTATCGAGGCCGCTGGCCACGCGGGAATCTTTAAAGATCCTGCCCCCGGTGAAGATCACTTCCACGCCGGGATGTTCGATCAGCTGCGCAACGATGGGCACGCTGTTGGTCACCACGGTGAGTTTGAGATGGGCGGGGAAGAGTTTCGCCAGCACGAGGGTGGAGGTGCCGCCGTCGAGCACGATGGTTTGCCCGTCTTTGAGAAGCGACAGTGCTTTCTGCGCCATCAGCTGTTTGTCCTGCTCATGCAGCAGGATACGCTCGGTAAAAGAATACGGGTTGGGGGAGTGGGGAATGGCGCCGCCCCGCACCTTGATGAGCAGCCCGTCCTGCGCCAGCGATTCCAGGTCGCGGCGCACCGTATCCTCCGATACCTGGAGGTCTGTGCTCAGCTCCGCCTGCAGCACTTTCTGGTCGGTTTTCAGCTTTTTCAGAATGTAATCGAGGCGCTCTTCTCTTAACATGTTTGCGGTTTTATGCAATATTAAGTAATATTTTGCCATTTTAGTCATGGAAGTTTAAATGATATTGCATAACTTTGCAACAAATAGCAGAATATGGCAAAAAAGAGAATCGCAATTGACATGGATGGGGTGATGGCCGACCTGAACCAGCATTACATCGACTGGTACTATGAACGCACCGGCGAAAAGGTGGAAAAGGAACGATTGATGGGTTTGCCGGAAACCACCGGTTTCCCGCAGGAAGGCATTGTGCATCATTTTTTGCACACCCCCGGTTTTTTCCGCACGGCGCCCGTGATGCCCGGCAGCCAGGAGGTTATCCGCCGGCTCATGGAAAACTATGAAGTGTTCATCGTTTCTGCCGCCGTGGAATTCCCGCAGTCACTCAGCGAAAAAATCGAATGGCTGGCGGAGCATTTCCCTTTCATCAGCTGGAAAAACATCGTTTTCTGCGGCCTGAAAACCATCGTGCGGGCCGATTATATGATCGACGACTACGACAAGAACCTGCGGTATTTCGACGGCGAACGCCTGTTGTTCACCGCCCCTCACAATATCAACTACCAGGATTACAACCGCTATGATACCTGGGACGACGTTGCAAAATTTTTCGGCGTACAGGAAGCAGTGACGGTCACCGGATAAAACGCGCACCAACAATCCCCATTGATGCGGTTAACGTTTTGTCAAAGTGTAACGGATAAACTATTACGGACAAAGGCCTGTTGCTTTTTCCGGGATGGTTTATCCGTTTTCGTTAAGTAATTCCCCCCATCCGTTAAGTCACCGGTCCACACGGTTGTTTTTTCCGCCACCTTTGGGCAAAGCAGAGTAATGGTTAGAATATTCGGGTGGATAGGAGGAACGATAGCCTCGGCCGGAACTTTCAGGGGGATGTGCGCGATGGTAAGTGAGGGGAAAACGGGACCGGTAGAGGCAGTGTGGCCGGATATTCAACCATTCATCTTTGCGGGGAAAACGGCCGCCGGCGGCACATTCCTGCTGGTGCCCGTGCAAACCTGGTGGATGACCGGGGCGATCGTGCTGCTCATGGCGGCCCTGGCCTTCGGATACATCGCCCGGAAAAACCTCCGCCTCCGGATACGGGAACAGCAGGAGCAGCTCAACCGGCAGCGCGACCAGCTGGATCAGCTCAACCTGATGATCAAGCTCAAGATCCTGCAGGCCCGGATGAACCCCCACTTCCTGTTTAATTCCCTGAACGCCGTGCAGTATTTTATCAATGCGGACGACAAGCGGATGGCCCTCCAGTATGTGAGCCGGTTCGCTTCCTTTCTCCGGAAAATGATCCAGCATGGAGACGATATCTGCATCACCCTCCGCGATGAGGCGGACCTCATCAACGATTACCTGATCCTCGAGCAATCGCGCTTCCCGGACAGGTTCACTTACGAAATTGACCTGCCGGAAGCACTCTGGCTGGAAGATATACCGCCTTTTTTGACACATAGCCTACTGGAAGACGCACTGTACAAGGGTGTACTGAATCTCGGACAACAGGAGCAGGGAAGAATTACGGTGGCGCTCAAGGCCCACGAAAACGGATTGATGGTAGAGGTCACAGATAACGGGATCAGTTTCGCCCGCGCACAGGAACCGGACGATAAAAGGGATATGCTCAACAAGCGCATCCAGCTCTACAACCAGCAGAACGTACGGCAGATCAGCCTCGCATACCGCCGCAGCGTCAAAAGTGAAAACGGGTGGGTGAACAAAGCGGTGCTGACCATCACATAAATATTCCTTATATTGTTCTCACCTCAATCCCCATGTAATGAAATACAAGGCTTTAATCGTCGAGGACGAAGTGCTGAGCCGCGATTTTTTGTCCAACCTCGTCCGTGAGTTTTGTCCACAGCTCGAACTGGCCGGTACGGCCTCGAATGTGGATGAAGCAGTGGCTTTCATCAACGCCAAATATCCCCGCCTTGTGTTCATGGATATCGAAATGCAAACAGGCACGGGCTTCGACGTACTGCAGAAAGTCAACCACCACAATTTTCACGTCATCTTCACCACCGCCTTCGATCATTACGCCATCAAAGCCATCAAATTCAGCGCGGTGGATTACCTGCTGAAACCGATCAATCTCCAGGAACTGGAACTGGCCGTGGCCAAAGCGGTGAAAACCATGGAAACGCGGGCCGACGACGGCCGCCTGGAAATGCTGCTCCAGAACTTCCGCAAGCCGGCGGGAGAAGACTTCTCCATCAGCCTCTCCACATCCGAAGGCGTCGATTTCATCCCGCTGTCGCACATCATCCGCCTCGAAGCCAAAGGCCCGTATACGATCTTTTACCTCCGCGACGGCCGCCAGATCATGGTGAGCAAGAATCTCAAGGAATATGAGCTCTGTCTCACCGAGCACGGCTTTTTCCGGATACATAATTCATACATGATCAACCTGAAGGATGTGAAGCGCTGGGTGAAAACGGACGGCGGTTATGCCGTGATGAGCGACGAGGCGCTGGTGGCCATTTCCCCGAAAAAGAAAGATGAATTCATGATGCTGATGACAAAGCGGATGGTGTAAGCTGCCGCAATTCCTGCATCGCTTCCTCGCAGATATTCCTGATATGCTGAAAGCGGCTCTCTTCCGCCGTTCTGTGCTGCTCGATATGCAGCAGGTCGCTCCCGATATATTGCTGTAACCCGAAATACCCCACCGATGTACGGAGGGTATGCGCGATTTTATACACGGCCGCTTCGTCGCCTTTGGAAAGGGCTTTCTGCAGCGCGTTGAGGTCTTTGGGCGTTTGTTTGAGGAAGGTGCTCACCATGTCTTTGATGAAGGCGGCGTTGTTATGCGTTTGTTCTTTCAGGAAAGAAAGGTCGATGAGCTTCTGCTGCCGCGCGGCGGCGATGGCCTGCATCAGCTCGTGCTCGCGGAAAGGTTTGGGCAGGTAGTCGTTCATCCCGGCGGCCAGGCACTTCTCGCGCTCGCCGCTGAAGGCATGCGCGGTAATGGCGATGACGGGGGTGTTGAGTTGCAGGCTCCGGCGGATCTTTTCGGTGGTGAGGTAACCGTCCATGCCGGGTATCTGCAGATCCATGAGGATGAGGTCGACCTTGTTCTTTTTCAGGAAACTCACCGCCTTCAGCCCGTTGCCGGCCACGCTTACGCGGAAGCCGTTATGCTGCAGCATGATGCGCGTCATTTTCTGGTTCAGCACATTGTCTTCCACCACCAGCACATGCATTCCCTGCCCGTTGATCAGCCCGGCGGGCCGCTCCCGGCCTTCCGCGGGCGCTTCTGCCTTCAGGAAGGGCAGCCGCACGGTGAATTCGGTGCCTTTTTTCTCCTCGCTTTTCAGGGTGATGGAACCGCCCTGCAGCTCCACCAGCTCACGCGTAATGGCAAGCCCCAGCCCCGTGCCGCCGTATTTGCGGGTGATGGCGGTATCGGCCTGCGTGAACCGCTCGAATACGAGGTGCTGTTTGTCGGCCGCAATACCGATGCCGGTATCGCTGATGCGGAACAGCACCTGCACGCCCTGCGCGTTTTCCTGCTCGGCTTCGCAGCGGATGGTGATCTTGCCTTTTTCGGTGAACTTGATGGCGTTACCGATGATGTTGAGCAGTATCTGCGTGAGCCGCACGCTGTCGCCCAGCAGCGGCTGGTGCAGTGTTTTATCGACGCTGGAAATGTATTGCAGCTTTTTATGCCCGATGCGCGACGCGAGCATCAGCTCGATGCTCTGCAGCAGATCGGGCAGCTGAATGGCCACGGACTCGAAACTGATCTTCCGGGCGTCGAGCTTGCTGAGGTCCATGATGTCGTTGATGGTCGACAGCAGGTTGCTCCCCGAAGCGTAGATGGCTTCGAGGTAATCGTGCTGCATCGGGTCGAGCTTCGTTTTCTTCAGCAGGTCCGTATATCCCAGGATGGCGCTCAGCGGCGTTCTCAGTTCGTGGCTCATATTGGCCACGAAATCGGACTTCGCCCTGGACGATTCTTCGGCCAGCACGCGGGCTTTCTCCATCTGTTCTTCCACCGTTTTGCGGAGGAAGAACGTGGGGATTTCCGGCGGCGATTTTTTGATGTTGTATTTGCGGTGTTTTTTGGCGTACTGCTGGATGTGCTGCTCTATCTTATGGGGCGGCGACATGATGAAGGTGCACTGCTCGTGCCCCTGTGCGCGGCAGGTTACCTCCACGGCCGTGAGCGGTACGCCGAAGCTCTGCTCGCACCAGCCGGAAGAATACCCGCCGTTCATGATGCACACGGGATTTTTTGATTTTTCGCCGGCCCGTATCCAGGCGTCGGCTTCAAAGGAAAAAGGATGATGATAGTGTAAATAAAAATTGTCGTCGGGCGTGGGGTTGCTTTCGGGAAGAATGTCCACGTAAGCCCAGCCCGTATAGGCGAAATGCACCGGCCCGGCGCTCAGCCTGGCCAGCGGGTTGCTGAGGTTCATTTTGGCATGAAAAGCCCGCGCGTCGTTGAGGCCGAGGGCGTGGGAAATATCGAACAGGAAGTTCCGGCCGATGCTGAAAGCTTCCTGTTCGCCACGGTCTGCATATAATTTCAGGATGCTGTCGAGAAAGTCTTTCGACAGCGCCGAAGCCCTCACCAGCACATATCTTTCGTCGCTGATCTCGATCACGGCTTTGGACGGGTCCCATTTAAAATCGGAGAAGTACTGCCGCACGTTTTCTTCGGCCTTGCGGAATAAAGGCGCCATCTCATCGGGCACTTTTACCGAAGGCCCGCCGGTGTGCATCATGCCCTCGCCTTCGTGGGCATGCGCGCTTCGTTTGAGGGCAGCGTTTTCCGCTTCCAGGTTTTTCACTTTTTCCTCCAGTGCTGCTATGATTGCTGAGGTTTTCATGCGTTTTTATCGGATGATGTCGGCCGTCCGTTGCACAGGTTTCGGGGGGACGGGCACTTTTTTGGTTGCTCTTTGCAGCAAAATACGATAATCTTTCGGGTTAATCGGTTTGAAAAATTCATACGGCATCCACCTGGTGGCGGTCACAGGCAGGCCCATATCGCGCATCAGCTGGTCGAGGTGCATGAAGTTGAAAGGCGCCACGCAGGTGCCGCTGAACTCGGCGGCAATGGGCCTTCCGGAGTAGCGCCAGTCCTGCATATAGGTGATGTCGCGCTGGATCTCCGCCGCTGCCGGCAGTTGCAGGGTGCCCTCCACATAACGCACAAACCAGTTGGCGGCAATTTCGGATGTGAGGGTGGTGAACAGGCTGGAGTTGAAACCGATGAACGCCAGCTGCGGCACCTGCGGGTGCAGGATGTTGCGGAACAGCCGGTAGCCGCCGCCGGGCCCGAGCAGCACATCGCGGTATTTGGCTTCCAGGAAAGGCAGGCTCTGGCTGAAACCGGTGCCGCACACGATCACGTCGGGGTGAATTACGTTGCCGTTCACGAGGTGCACGGCCGGCCCGTCGATCCTGTCAATTTCCGTTTGCTGCGCCCGGATCTGTCCGCTCTTTACCTTTTCATAAAACCCTTCCGGCGCAACGCCCAGGCTGCAGCTGATCTGGTCTTCGATGCGGTGCTGCGGCACCATGCCGCAGGCTTTCAGCTTGAACTGTTTTTTAAGCAGCAGCTCCAGCCCTCGCCATTGCGCCCACACCATGGGCCTGCCGGCGCTGTGCAGGAACTTCTGGAAAGGGGTTTTGTACGGCGCGTTAAAGAACGCTTCCGAAAACCGGGAGAAGAGCAGGTAACGCATATTGACCAGGTTGCCGAAAAAACGCGGCACTTTCCACTGCGCCTTGCGGTACAGCAGGTGGCACTCGCGGCCGAGATCGGCGGCCAGCGTGGCGATGTCGGTGGCGGACTTGGCGAAGCCCACCACGGCTACGGATTGATGCTCGAGGATGGCCGGGTCGTTTACCTGGCTGGAATGCAGGATGCGGCCGGTAAAGGTGTCCATGCCTTTGAATGCCGGCAGGTGCGGTTTATGAAAGGTGCCGGTGCAAACGGCTACATAGTCGAACAGGAGGGTGGCCGTTTCATCGTTCACGGCGTCGTACACGTCCATTTGCCACAGCCCGTCCTGGTACTCGAGGTGGGTCACGGTGGTCTGGAAACGGATGTGCGGTGTAACATTGAAGTAAGCCGCGTAATCTTCAAGGTACCGCTGTACCTGTGCGCCGGTAGGCCATTGGGGATAGGAGGAAGGCATGGGAAAATCCGAAAAGGCATATTCGTCGCGGGTGGTTTGCGTGGCCACGCCGAGATAGGAACGGCTGAGCTCCCATACGCCGCCGATGGCTTTGGCTTTTTCGATGACCGTAACGCGGTAACCTTGCCGGAGGAACGCTTTTGCAGTGGCGAGGCCGCTGAGGCCGGCGCCGATGATACCGATATGTTTCATGGTGATGGGGTTGTTTGACGGTACGAAAATAAAGCGGCGGAAAAGGCCCGCCACGCCAAGTTAATGTATGCGCCGTTTGAGTTAACCGATCGTATGGCGCGGTATCCGTTAAGTGGATTACAGTTCCTGTTAAACCACGTAGTTGCCTGTTGGAGGAACGCCGGAATTTTACACCGTTAACACGAATATTCACGTAAAAACCGAACCCCAAATGCAACTGAACAAAGAACCCATGGCTTTCCTGCGGGAAATCATCGAGAATGGCGGCCCCGAAGCGCCGCAGTACGAAACGCTCAACCGCGTATTCGAAACCATCACCACCGAATTCAAAGCGGGCAACATTCCCGCCGAAACGCTCGACGCCCTGCAAAGCGGCTTCGGAGGAGACAGTATGGACAATACGATCCTCGGCCACGTGCGGTCGAAACCTTTCGGCTATGCGGGCGACTTCCTCATCATCGACAAGATCTACCGCGAACAGGTGTCGGCCGATGCGCGTTACGAAAAGTGGGACAGCTTCTGGCACGAACAACCCGCCTGTAAAGCCGTTCGCAACCGCAAGGATTATTTCATCCGCACCATCACCCAGGCCCTCCGCCGGAAACCCTCGCTGCAACTGCTCAACGTGGCCAGCGGCCCCGCCCGCGACCTCGCGGAAGTATACGGGGAGATCGATCCGCAACGCCTGCATACGGTATGCGTGGAAGCCGACATCAACGCCATCAGCTACGCGAAGGAACTGAACGAAGCGCACGCCGCGCAGGTGCAGTTCGAGCACCAGAATATATTCCGTTATACGGCAGACAGGCAGCACGACATCGTGTGGAGCGCCGGGCTGTTCGATTATTTTGAAGATGAGATCTTTATCAAATTGCTGCGCAAGTTCATGGGGTGGACCAAACCCGGCGGCGAAGTGATCATCGGCAACTTCAGCGATCAGAACCCCACGCAGAATTTTATGGAGCTGATCGGCGACTGGTACCTCCACCACCGTTCCGCGGAAGCGCTAACCGAGATGGCTATAGCCGCGGGCGCGCCCCGGAAGGCAGTACACGTGGGCAGTGAAGCGGAAGGGGTAAACCTGTTTTTGCATGTGAAAGTGTAAGGCGCTATTTTCTCCCATACAGGAACATCCACAGGGCCACTACAAGAACGGTATGGATGATGAAAGCGATGTTGAGGATGTTGCTGGTGCGCATCAGCCGGGTAATATCAGGGTCGTCGTCTTCCATGAAATCGGCGGACCACCGGAAAGTGAAGAGCGCCAGCATATTGTCTTCCCCGCGATATTGCCGCTCGAGGCTGGTGCCTCCCATTTCCTCTTTCCCGATTAATTCATAGATATGGTAATTCAGGATAAAACGGATGATGAATATCACAGGCCAGGTGAAGTAAATGAAGGGTGCGAGCTTGTTAAGGAATTGAACGATCATCATTAAAAGGGAGGCGTGTTTGAACGCCTCCCTTCCCCAAATATATCAATTCATTCAGACAGTTTCAAAAAACGCATTCAGTTCTCCCACCCAGGCATCGGGCTGTTCCAGCGGGGCGAAGTGCCCGCCTTTGGGCATTTTGGAGAAGCGTTTCACGTTGACCCAGCGCTCCGCCCATTCTTTGGGAATAGGCGCCTCACCGGGGAAGCTGGCCACACCCGTGGGAACTTCCACGCGTTTGTACGATGCCAGGCCGCCAGGGGTGGTATAAAGGGCCCGAGAGCCCTCGAGATAGGTGCGCATGCTGCTGTTGATGGTTTGCGTCACCCAGTAGATCATGATGTTGGTGAGCAGCTCGTCTTTGCTGACCGCGTTTTCCACGTTGCCGCCGTTATCCGTCCAGGCATTGAATTTTTCCAGTATCCACGATGCGAGGCCCACCGGTGAATCGTTCAGGGCGAACGCCAGCGTTTGCGGTTTGGTGGAATGCAGCATGTTGTACGCGCCCTCCGTATACCACCAGTGCTGCAGGAATTTCCCGAACTCCTGTTCCGGTGCCGACATCTGCGACCAGTCTTCCATCCCCGTGCCGTACCCCACGTCCGTCAGATGGATGGCCTTCACGGCCTGGGGGAAGATGTTGGCGAGGGATTTGACGATGCCCGTGCCCAGGTCGCCGCCGCCGGCGTAATAAGTGGAATATCCCAGTACGTCCTGCATCAGCTTGTTGAAGATGCCGGCATGCTGGTCGGGGTTCAGCGCCACGTGATCGGAAAAACCGAAACCGGCGATGGAAGGGATCACCAGGTCGTACGAAGGCTCGCCCTGCGTAAGCATGGGAATGACCTTGTAGTACCGGTAAAAGCTATCCGGCCAGCCGTGCACGAGCAACAGCGGTTTCGGGTTTTTTCCCTTGCCTTTCACATGAATGAAGTGGATGTTGATGCCGTCGATTTCGGTGGTGAAATGAGGAAACCGGTTCAGCGCCGCTTCCTGCTTGCGCCAGTCGTACGACGTGGCCCAGTATTGCACCAGGTCTTTCAACGTATCCGGGTTGGTGCCGTAATTCCATCCGGGGTTTTCAGGGGCGTCGGCCCAGCGGGTACGTTGCAGGCGTTGTTGCAGGTCGTCGAGAACGGTTTGAGGAACATCAATAGAAAAGGGTTTGACAGTGTACATACAGCTATATTTTTAGGTTTAATGATATGGTAAAACTAAACCAGGGGCATGACAGCAGTATGTCAGCAGGATTTCCGCGTCTCAAAAAAATCTGTGTCTGCCGTTAGGGTTTCAGTTCCCTGATCAGGATATTCCGGAAATCGATCGGCTGGCCTTCGCTCTGGAGGGCGATGAAGCCGGCCGACAGCACCTTGCCGTCTGGTTTCTGTTTCGGGTCGAAGTTGTTCACCACCGGCCCGCCGATCTGGGGTTTGGAATATTGCAGTACGGTATCGCCGTTGATGATGTGGGTGATGAGGGAGTCGCCGTACACGATGAGCTCCGCCTTTACCCATTCATCCTTATCGTATGTTTTGGAACTGGAATTGATGCAATGCCGCGTGTCGAGCTTGCCTTTATACACGATGTGCGTGCCCGGAGAGCACATGTTGCCCGTGGGGCGCGGCTGGCCGTCGCCCAGCCCGGCCAGGAACTGCATTTCCACGGAAATGGGCCAGTCCTGTTCCACCGGCATGGTGCGCGGGTCCTGCGAATGATACATCACGCCGCTGTTTAACACCGTGTAGGAGGGGGCGCTTTTCATCCATTCGCCGGTAAAGCGGTATTCGAGTTTGAGATGATAGTTCGAAAAAGGTTGTTTGTAATAGAGATGGCCGTACTGGTTGTTGAAATCGCCGTACTGATCGTACCGCACTTTCACGATGCCGTCTTCGGCCCGGAAGGTATTCCCGAAGTTGTCGCCTACCGGGTGGTGGTGGATCTTCACATACCAGTCGTTCAGGTCTTTGCCGTTGAACAGCGGTTTCCATTCCTGGGCCCGGGCTGAAAGGAACGATACGGTTAAAAAAGCAGCCGCGGCGGCTTTGCGTAAAAAAAGAGTAGTCATAAAGGCAATCGTCGTGTTGCCTAAAAATACCCAAAAACTTTATTTCTTTTTCTTTTTTCGTTTAGCCGCTTTCATGGCTGCTTCGTGCTGGGCGATGAGCAGCTGTACGTTTTCATTGGGTACTTCTTCCGAAAAACTGATGGTTTCGCGATAGTCATCCTTGTTGATCTTCATCAGCGTGATCTCTTTGCCCAGGTACTTCTGGATGTCGTCGAGGATGGGTTTTTCTTCCTTGCTGCAGAACGTAACGGCCTGGCCTTTCTGCACGCCGCGGCCTGTACGGCCCACACGGTGCACATAGTTTTCCGGGTCGTCGGGCAGGTCGTAGTTCACCACGTATTCCACGTTGGGAATGTCGATACCGCGGGCGTTCACGTCGGTGGTGATCAGCACCTTCACTTCACCTTTCCGGAACTCCTCCATCACGGCGAGGCGATCCTGCTGTTCCTTGCCGCCATGCATGATGAGGGTTTTGATATTCACCCTTTCCATGGCCGCCGCCACGCGCTCCGCTCTCACTTTGGTGCGCACGAACACGAGTATCTTGTTCTCCGGGAATTCACGCACGAGCCGTTCGAGGAAAAAACGTTTGTCGTCCATTTCCACGTAGGCCACGGAGTGGCTCACGTTTCTGGACACCGGGTCTTCCGGCGATATCTGTATGCGGATGGGATTGCGTACGATGGAATACGCCAGGTCCTTGATCTCTTCGTCGATGGTGGCGGAGAAAAAGAGGGTCTGGTGCCGGCGGGGGAGACGTTTGATCACGTCGCGGATGTCGCGGATGAACCCGAGGTCGAGCATATGGTCCGCCTCGTCGAGGATGAGCGTCTGCACATGGCTCAGGTCGAGATGCCCCTGGCTGATCAGGTCGAACATGCGGCCGGGAGTGGCTATCAGCACGTCTACGCCCTCTTCGAGCTTCTTGATCTGTTTGTCCTGCTCCACCCCGCCGAAAAGACCCATGATATCGACCCGCGTATGTTTGCCCAGCTGTTTGAACACATCCGAGATCTGGATGGCCAGTTCGCGCGTGGGCACCATCACGAGGCACTTCACGGCCCCCTTGGAACGGGAGTGGCTTTGCTGGTGCATCAGTTGCAGGATGGGAATGGCGAAAGCGGCCGTTTTGCCGGTGCCGGTCTGTGCGATGGCCAGCACGTCGTCCCCCTTCAGGATGGAGGGGATGGCCTTGTATTGAATGTCTGTAGGGCGTTTGAATCCAAGGTCTTCGAGGCTTCTCTTGATTTCTTCGGCGATGCGGTATTGTTCGAATTTCATGCGCTGCAACTTGTACTAAAGGGTACAAAGGTAGAGAAATGAACGCTCATGCCGTTAAAAACATACCGGCGCGGCGGATTACCGGGCGGCGGGCTCTGAAATCACGCATACGCAGGGACTGGGCGCGAGTTTTTTCAGCAGCACGTCTTTCACCTTGAAATCGTTCTTTTTCAGCTGCGCGGAAATGGCGTCTGCAAAGTATTGCGCCACCTGCACGTTGTCTGTCGGCGGCGGCTGATGAAATACATACAACGCGCCGTTCGGCGCCAGGCAGCGGCGGATGAACTGCAGTTCCTTCACGGGGTCTTTGTGAAAAACGTTCACATTGAAAGCAAACACCTTGTCGAACTGCTGCTCGGGCAGGTCTGCCGCCCCGAGCGCGCCGGTGATGAAGGTGGCCTCGTTGTTTTCGTTGCGTTTCATGGCCCTGTCGATCATGGTCTGGGAAACATCGATGGCCGTAATGGAGCCCGATTTCAGCTCCGGGGCAATGAGCGAAACGGCAATACCATGCCCGCAGCCGATTTCAAGAATATGGTCGTCCGGGTGAACATGCAGCATCTCCACTGCCCAGTTAAATCGCTCATTCACTTTCATACTAAAAAGACATATTAGTATAATGAATATATTATATATTTCTGGAAATTCCAAACGGGCTGTGATGAGTGGATTGGAGAAATGCCGGGTGGACGGGAGGGGCGTGGTTCAGCCCAGGAATGCCTGGAATTTTTCAATGGCCCTGTCCACCGCCGCCATTTTAGTTTTCGGGAGCGGGACGAACAGTTCCGTTTCCAGGTCCGCGCCTTCCAGCTTCCGCCAGCCACCGGCGGGTTTCCCTTCGCATACGATGTACCGGTCCCACGCCGGCACCCCGCCATCGGTCAGCATGGCGCTGCGGTCCTTATAGCTCATCCCGTATTCGTCGTAATCGGGCATGAGGAAGGTGGTTTGCAGTTTTTTACCGGCCGGGATGGTTACTGGCTTGAAAATCAGATCGTTCTCTTTTTCGAACGCAGGAGGCAGGGAGGCCGCGCCTTCCTGCGCTTCTTTCATCGTAAGGCCGCTCCAGTAGGAAAAATCCTTCACGGTGGCCGGGCCGCGACTGGTGAAGTAACGTTCGGCGAAAAGGCGCAGGGCTTCCTTACGGTTCAGTTTCTTCACGGCAGGCGCCCGTTCTTCGAGCAGGGCGTAGGTGAATTGTTTGCCCTGGCGCGGTCCGCTGCATAGCACACCTTCCAGCTCGGCATACATCACGATATAGGCCAGCCGCAACCCGTCGGCATTGATCTTCGCTTTTTCAAGCGCCGTTTTCAACGCCGCGCGGGTCAGGAACTGACCCGTTAATGCTTTGGAGATCACCTTGTTGCAGCGGTCCATCGTTTTGGCGTCCAGCTCCAGCTGCTTGTAGTAATACGCATTGGCCTGGTGTACCCGCGGGGCGGTGAGCAGCAGCATCCACCGGATATCCGCCGGGTGTACGAAATGCCAGGTAGGCCGCATCAGGTGGGTACGGAGAATTTTGCCGTCGTTGAAGGCCTGTTCCACCGCCCGGTCGTTGAGCCCTACGCCACGGAGGGCAATGGCCCATTTGGCCCGGGCGTATTCCTGGGCCTGCATCGCGGTGAGCCACTGCACGATGTCTTCGGGCCGTTCAAAAGCCGGTAGCGCGATTTGCTGGTTGTATAAGCGTTGCCGCAGGATGTCGTCGGGGTGCATACGATAAAGTTAACAAAAACACTTTGTGCAGGCGCCTGCCGGGTGAAAATACCTCTGTTCGGCAAAACCACCCGGCAGCGGGTGGGTAAAAAGCCGGGGCTGCCCTGGTCGTGCCAAAGTTCTGACTGGGAGAAAGACGAAGCTACAACGAACCTTCAACGAACCTACAACGAATCTTCCCTTTTGGGCGTAGGTTCGTTATTCCCCTAGTGTAGGTTCGTTGTAGGTTCGTCTTTTACCCTCAGAATCTCCACTCAGATCAAATTTTTGTCCATTCGCGTACAATTTGCTGTCCGGTGGAGGCATCATCACGGCCAGGGGCGATTTTATCCATATTCTGCACTCATGCACATTTTTTCTCCACTCGTGCACATTTTGCCTGCGGGGTAAGAGGGACATTTACAGTGCGGGATAAAAAGGGCGGGCTTGGTCGATTTTAACCATATTCTGCACTCATGCACATTTTTTCTGCACTCGTGCACATTTTGCCTGCGGGGTAAGGAGGATTTTTACAGCGAAGGATGAAAAGGGCGACCAGGTTCATCTGTTCCGTAAAGGGGAATGGTGCGGAACGCCGGGCGCTGGCAATCGGGCATAAAAAAAGCGCACCGTCACCGGTGCGCCCTTGTTTTATCGTAAAGTGTCATTAATACCACCGGTCGGCATGCGCCATTTCGAAATCCTGCTTATACCGTTCGGGGATTTTGTTGACCAGCATGCAGCTGGGCTCCAGGCTGGGGAAAATGTCCTCCAGCGTCCGCACTTCGTTCATGAATACGCGGCGGTAAATATGCGAACGGGTGAGTTTTTTGTAATCGTCGATGCCGGCGGCGCCCATCAGCTCCACGAAGGTTTTCACGGTGTCTTCGTGGTAATTGGCGACACGCTGTTTTTTATCGGCCACCACCAGGCCGATGGCCAGGGCGGGGTCTTGGGTGGCCACACCGGTGGGGCATTTGTTCGAGTTGCACTGCAGCGCCTGGATGCAGCCGAGGGCCATCATCATCGCGCGGGCGCTGTTGCAGGCGTCGGCGCCGAGGGCTACGGCCCGCAGCAGGTGGAAGCCGGAGAGGATCTTGCCGGAGGCGATGATCTTGATGTGATGGCGGATGTTGAAGCCTGTCAGCATGTTGTGCACGAACGCGAGGCCGTCGAGCAGGGGAGCGCCCACGTGGTTGGAGAACTCCTGCGGCGCCGCGCCGGTGCCGCCTTCGCCGCCGTCTACGGTGATGAAATCGGGATAGGTGTCTAGCTCGATCATCGCTTTACAGATGCCGATAAACTCGCTTTTCCGCCCGATGCACAGTTTCATGCCCACCGGTTTGCCGCCGGAGAGCTGGCGCATCTGGTGCAGGAACTGCACGAGCTCGCGCGGCGTGCTGAACGCGCTGTGATAGGGCGGGGAATAAATGGTGGTATGCGGCTTCACGTGCCGGATGGCCGCGATTTCGGGCGTGTTCTTTTTGGCCGGCAGAATACCGCCGTGCCCGGGTTTGGCGCCCTGCGACAGTTTCAGCTCTATCATTTTGATCTGCGGGGCCGACGCCGTCTGCGTGAACAGCTCGGGGGAAAATTTCCCTTCTTCGTCGCGGCAGCCGAAGTATCCGGTGCCTACCTGCCAGATGATGTCGCCGTTATGTTTGAGGTGATACGGACTGATGCCGCCTTCGCCGGTATTGTGCGCGAAGTTCCCGATTCTGGCGCCCGCATTCAGCGCCTCGATGGCGTTGCTGCTCAGCGAGCCGAAGCTCATGGCCGACACGTTGAAGATGCTGGCGGAATAAGGCTGTTTACAGTCCTTATTGCCGATCGTCACGCGCGGGTTATGATCGAGCTTGTGAAAATCTTTCGGGGAAATGGAATGGCTCATCCACTCATATCCTTCTTCATACACATCCAGCTGCGTACCGAAGGGCATGGTGTCCATTTCCTGTTTGGCGCGCTGGTAAATGGTAGACCGGTCTATCCGGTTGATGGGCCGCCCGTCGATGTCGGACTCCACGAAATACTGGTACATTTTGGGCCGCAGCGCTTCCATCCAGTAACGCATCCGGCCGAATACCGGGTAGGTGCGCATGATGGAGTGGCGCGTCTGCCGCATGTCGTTAATGCCCATGATAAAAAGCGCCACAACAATGGCCAGCAACACATACCACCAGGGGCTGGCGTAATAGCCCAGTAAAAAACTGCCGATGATGCCGATGATCGCACTGATAATAAATCCTTTCCGCATGTTGGTCTCGTTTAAATCAACGGCAAATGTAGGGAATAAACTATTACGGCTGAAATGGCTGAAAAGCCCGCCCAAACCCGCTATCAGCCATGTTGGATTGAACGTAATTATGGTTATCCGCGCGTTTAATGAATAAAAGACATGGAAACCCTGCTTTTTATTGGAAACGTCTAATTTTCGGCGCATCAAATAAAATAAAATACTTATACCTTTGTACCTGTTACAACCTAAATAACCCATATCCAATGCCCAAAATAAAACTCAGCATATCCATGATGGACGGCGACGGATTTTATGTCATCCTGCGCATCGCCGGCCAGACCCACAGAATCGAACGTTCCTCCACCTTGTCGCTCGACCTTGAGCCCCGTATTTATTACATGGGCGTAGCGGGCATACAGGACCCTTCGGACACGGATTCCACCATCGTGGTGAAGGCCGTCTCGGACACCGGGGGAGAACTGGTCCGGCATGTGATCACCGAGCGCCAGTTCATTAAAAACTTCAGACTCACCGTTGCATGAAACATATTTACCTGATGGCCTGCCTGCTGGCGGCCTTTTTTTGCGCGCACGCGCAGGTGCAGCAGGATGTGCTGCAAAAGAAAGTGCTGGAAGCGGCGGATCCCTCCACCCATGTGAAATCGATCCGCACCAACATCTTCGTGGATAAATACCAGGCCCTGCTGAAAAGCGGCATCCTGTCGCAAAACGATGCGGGGCTGAAGGTGTCCACCACCGTGTACGGCCTCTTCAAACTGTTCGATTCCACCATCGCCATCGATACCAATTACAGCCGCTACAAATGGGGCCGCAACCTCGCCATCGGCGCGGGCATCACGATGGGCGACGATAACCGCATCACCGCCGTGACGCCGTCGTTCACCTGGGCGGTGGTCAACGGGCGCGAGCTCAGCGTGAAAAAACACGCGAAGCAATGGGCGGTGATCAAACGGTACGTGGATGGGTACGAAGGTTTGCTGGTAGCCATGGAAACCGCCGTGAACGCCAATACGCTCACGCAGGAACAGCTGAACCGGATAGACAGTTTTAACGTCAGGCAAAACCTCCGCCTGCTGCAGGGCATCGTGCCGGACGCGGTGCTCGACGGCGCCATAGAGAACCAGCGGGCGCTCGACAGCGCCTACCGCAAACTGGAGCACGACATCAAAGCGGGGCCGTTGTTCACCGTGGGCTTCGACGGCAACTATGCAGACAAATCGTGGAGCACGCTGGATGCCAAAGCGGAATTCCTGGTCGGCACCGGGTTTAAAAAAGACAGGGAAAAGAACTGGGACTTTTACAGCGGCGCGTTCTTTAACGCCGCGAAGGATACGGTGGCTTTGAAGAACCTGCGCCGGCAATCGTTCAGTGTGAAAGCGGGCCTCAACAAGGTGCTGCTCAAAACCCGCGACCGGAAAAACTCCATCGTGGAGGTGCTGGGCTCACTGGAGTACCGCAATATTTTACAGGGCGCCTACGCCGGTGAAACCGCCAGTAACCTGCTGGCCAATTTTACATTCAGCATCCGGCTGGCCAACGATCTGTACCTGCCGGTGGAGATAAAATATGACCCCAGGAACGGGAAGTTCCTGGGATTCATAGATCTGAAATTCGATATCAGGAAAGTGTTTTTGCGGGCTGACCCGTAACATATATCACTTCCTGCGCTTCCCACCTGGCCGGCACTTCGAGCTTGTTCACCAGTTTGTCGAGCGCCGCCGCGGGCACCGCCGCTTCGCGGTTTCTGTTCTGCGCGGTGAGCTGCGCATACGGCACTTCGAGATACACGAGCGTTACATGCGCTTTATAGTCGCGGAACAGGCTGATAAGCTGGGCGCGCATCTGCCGCGTGATGTTGGTGGCATTCCACACAAAAGGCTGTTTTTTGCGCAGGTATTGGCGCGCCAGTTCCTTCGCGGCCTGGATGGCCTGGCCATTGCCGGTCTTATCCCCGTGCACGATGTTGCGTTGCCCGCGGATGCCGTCGAGCGACACCACCGGCCAGTCCGGGTAATGTTTTTTGATGAACGTGTCCTTGCCCGCGCCGGGGAGGCCGCTCATCAGCACCACCTTCGGCTGCTGCTGTTCGAAAGGCACATAGTCCGCGTGTGCGTCTTCTTTTTCGAGGTAGTGCAGCAGCGCCTCGCCGGAAGCGAAGGGGCGGGTGGCGCCCCAGCAGGCGTGCTCCTTGCAGAACTCTTCGAAACAATCGACACGGTATAACAAATCCGGTATGTCCGTCGCAATGCGGCCGCGCACGTCGGCCCGCGCCAGTATGGCAAGCCATTCGGTGTTCACTTCCAGGCTGGCCTGTATGAGCGTTTTCAGCGGATCGCGCTTCTCGAGCAGCCACAGCGGCAGGCTGTGGTGCCGCACCAAACCGCATACCGCCTCGCGGATGGCGAAAGGCGTGGGAGTGTCGCGGTACAGGATACGCCCGGCGGTTTGCGCGCCTTTCCGTGCGTGCCCCTTCGAGGTGATGCGGCCGTCGGCCTCCGTTACCGTGGTGCTGGCTTTTTCCACGTCGTGCAGCAGGGCGGCCGCCCAGAGGGTTTCCCGGTCCAGCGCGGCGAGGTTTTGCCAGGCGGTGTCTTCTTCGAGCGCGCGCAGCACCATCTGCGTATGTACGGCTACGTTGCCCTCGGCGTGATGGATGCGGTCCTGCGGAACTTCCTGCATGACCTGCACCCAGGGGAATCGTTCTTCGAGGTATGTCCAGGTTTTATTTTCACTGATGGTCCACATAATGTCCTCCTTCATGATTTAACGGGGCGCGTTGCCAGTTGCGGGTCCAGTGCTGGTCCGTCTGAACGTGCCCTTTTCTTACATATTTGAATACGTTGCGGGAAAAATCCTCCACGCCGTATCCGTTTACATTGCGGGTAACGATGCCTTCCATGGTGGCCGGTGTTCCGCTGTGGGCGTCGCAGGGGGCGAAAGCCCCGGGCCCTTTGACGATGGCCAGTACGTCGTGCTCGAATACCTGCTGCGAGGCGGGCGGGGCGCATATCCCCAGTTCCGGTACCGTGGGCAGGCCGAGCATGGCGGCGTAGAATTTCGTTTCCTCCCAGCTCAGCCAGCGGCCCAGTTCCCTGACCCCGAACACGAAGAAGTGGGCGGGGAGTTGCCGGTACCGGAGAGAGTGCACCGCATAGAGGTTTTCCCCGAATATTTCGAGGTCGCCGAGGTCGTTTTTCACCAGCTGCCAGAATCGGCGGATGCTTTCGGTCCACGGTGAAACGGTGGGCGCCGCATGCGAGCGCGCAAACACCCCGTGCCGCGAGAGGCAGTTGTTTTCCCCGTCGAGTTTTTCCGTATGCACGAGCTGGGGAATCTTTGAAAGATGCGCCCAATAATCATGCTGAATCCTGTCGTCGCTGCTGGTCCCGGGCGAAAAAGGGTAATGGTAGGTACGGCCGTATTTTTCTGAGATAGCCATATAACTTTTGTTTAGATGCAACAATAAAATCCCTGACCGGGCGGATGGGAGTGCCCGGTGAATCGATGGTTAATATGTCGAACCTGTTACATGGCGCAAGGCGTTGTAATTTTTGCGTAATGAGGGGGCAAAGATAGTGATTATATTTTTGCTTCGTCACAACAATTGAACCCTGCGCCGCGTTATCCGATTAACAACCCCGGCATCACCGGCCGATCACTAAAGCAGCAGCCCTTAAACATAACAACAGCACCTCACTCCGGTAGTGTATCCACTCACTGCGTGCATACGCATAAATCTTGATGTTATGAGACATTTTCAATGGTTATGTCTGTTGGGAGCTTTCGTTACCTGCGTGCCCGTTATGGCGCAAGACAGCACCGCTGCGCCGCGGCATCCTGAAAAAGACATCGTTCACAGCCTCTTCGGCCGCAGCCGCGAAGACCTGTTCTGCAACTATCTCAAAGTATCCCGCGGCGAAAGGGCCATCTTCCTCGAAGCGCTGACCCAGTACGAAGCCGAAAAAGATCCGTATATCCAGGAACGCATCGCGCTGCTGAAGGTGTACAACGAAAAATACACCTCGCTCGACGAACCGATGATGAATTCGCTGACCAAAAACATCATCCGGAACGACAAGGAATTCGTGGCCCTGCAAACCCGCTTTTACCGCCGGATGATCAACCTGCTGGGCGGTACCCGCGCGGCGATGTTCTTTCAGCTCGACAATTACCTGGAACTCAGCACACGCCTGTATATACAGGACGACCTGCCCTTCATCAAGGAACTGGAATCCGACCGGAAGCTGGCCGTGGCGCGGATGAAGGCGAATATTAACTGACCGCTTCCGAAAATGATCTATCTTTATTGCCGGTGGCGGGTGATTCCGCCGCTGTGTTTATTCCCGCGCGGAACAGAAAGACAGAACTATGCACCGGAAGAATTTTAATGTTATTTGTACCCTTTTAATCGGTTTTTTTCTCAGTTCCTCCTGCACCAAGGAAGAAAGGCAAAGCAAGATGGCGGGCATACTGGAATTCAGCATTCCGTCGCTGGCCAAACCGTTTATCATTAACCAGTTTAACCGTTCGGTGTACAACCCCGACAGCGTACATTACACGACCGACCTGACGGCCCTGAAAGCGACATTCACACTGCCGCCCGGCGCCACTCTGAAAATAGGGGATGTGGTGCAGGAATCCGGCGTAACGGTGAATGATTTCTCCAAACCGGTGGTTTACACGGTGGTGGCGGAAGACGGTAAAACCATGCATAATTATACCGCAAGTATCCTGCTCACGCTGGATCCAAAGGCGGTAACCTGGCGGCGGCTCTCTGCCGAAGGTTTCGGCGCTTTCCAGGACGCCAGCACCGCGGTGTTTCTCGGCCGCGTATATTCGGCGGCATTCACCCTCAACAGCAGTACACCCAATACCTGGGGCCTTTATTTTACCGGCGACGGCAATGCCTGGACGCGCGTAAGGGCCGCGGACGATAAAAAGGATTCCATTCCCCTGGCCGCTCACGGCCGCCTGGTTGCTTTTAAAGAAAAGCTCTGGCTGCTGGGAGGACTGCGGAAAGATGCGGTGCTGAACACGATCTGGAGCACTTCCGACGGGCAGGCATGGACGCGCTCCGATGCTGCCGACCCCTCCACGCGCTGGAGCCCCCGGGAACGCCTCAACGCGGTAGTCGCCGGCGACGCGCTTTGGGTCATCGGCGGGAACGAATACCCCGCCAATGGCAACCCCGCCGTGAGCGGCAAGGCGCTGAACGATGTATGGAGCAGCGTGGACGGACTGGTGTGGACGAAGAGAGTGGCCGCCGCGGCATTCCCGGCACGTTCCAACCCCGCCGTGTTCCTCTACAAAAACCGGATATATCTCGCCGGCGGTGCGGACAACAACAAACAATACCTCAACGATATCTGGTACACGGAAAACGGGCTGGAATGGAAACAGGTGGCAACGGTAACCCCACCGCCCGCACGGGAGGGGTACAAGATCCTGGTGAACAAAAGCCAGCTGCTGCTCGTCGGCGGCACCAACGGCGCCAATACGTACGGCGACCTGTGGGTATCCGAAGACGACGGCGTGAACTGGAAACAGATCACCGACCCGAAAGATTCCCGGTCCCTGCCCGCAGATTTTCCCAAACGCGCTTATTACGACGCCTTTACCAGCGGCAGAACGATCTGGATACTTGGCGGCCTCGATAATACCTCACCCGTGAAAGAGATCTGGCTGGGCAGTATGAACTGAGGGCAGTATGTCCAAAGCAAATAAGACAATCATGCAGGAACAACTCAGACAGGCATTGCAGGCGGAATTGAACGCGATTCTCGATTTCTGGCTGCAGCACAGCATGGATGAAAAATTCGGCGGTTTTTACGGCAAGCTGTTCAACGACAACCGGCCCGACCCGTTCGCCGTCAAAGGCGCGGTGTTGAATGCGGGGATCCTGCGCGCCTTCTCGGCCGCCTACCAGGCCACCCAGCATGCGCCGTACCTGCAGGCCGCGCACCGGGCTTTCTCTTATATTGCGGAATACTTTTTAGACAAGGAATACGGCGGCGTGGTGTGGAGCGTGGACTATACCGGCAACCCCGTCGAAACCAAAAAACAGGTGTATGCCATCGCCCGCGTGATCGACGCGTTCAGCGAATATTACAAAGTGTCGCAGCACCAGGTGGCGAAAGACAGGGCTACCGGCCTCTACAGCCTGCTCCAGTTATACGGCTACGATTGTGTGTGCGGCGGATACCTGCAGGCCTTCAGCCGCGACTGGAAAGAGATCAGCGACCTGCGCATGTTCACCCGCGACGCGAATGAAAAAAAATCCGCCAACACCCATCTCCAGATACTCGACGCTTATGTGAACCTGTATTCCATCTGGCCCGACGAGGGACTGAAAACGCACATCCGCGACCTGCTGGTGGTGTTCCACGAAAAGATCGTGGATAAAAAAACAGGGCATCTGCAGCTGTTTTTTGAAGAAGACTGGCTGGTCAAAAGCAATACGGTTTCTTACGGTTACGATATGCAGGCCAGCTGGTTATTACCCGCGGCGGCCAAAGCGATCGGCGATGAAGCCATGCAGGAAAAGTCGGCGGTGCTGGCTATCCAGCTGGTGGAAGCCGCCAAAGCCGGCCAGGATACCGACGGTGGGTTCTGGAACGAATTTGCGCCCGATAACCAGCACCTCGTTATGGAAAAACTCTGGTGGCCGCAGGCCGAGGCCATCACCGGCCTCATCAATGCCTGGCAGCTCAGTGCAAACCCGGCTTACCTGGAGTCTGCGAACCAGGTGTGGCAGTTTGTCTGCGATCACCTCCGCGACCGTAAAAACGGCGAATGGTTCTGGGGTGTGCGTAAAGACAGAACGGTGATGGATGAGGAAAAAGTGGGCATGTGGAAAACGCCCAACCACAACAGCCGCGTGTGTATGGAAGCACTGAAGCGGCTATAGCGCGCTTACAGTATCCCGTGCTGTTTCGCGAAGTTCAGCAGGCCGGTGGTGTTCTTCAGTTCCAGCTTCCGCAGGATGTTTTTCCGGTGTGTGTTCACCGTCAGCTCCGAAATACACAACTGGTCCCCGATCTCCTTACTCGTCAATTCACTGCCCACCATTTTGATGATCTCCACTTCTCTTTTGGTGAGATGGTATTTTTTCATGAACTCATCCAGGAAATAAGGCGGCAACTGCGTCTGCGCGGGCAGCAGCTCCTCGAAGTAAGGCCGGCCTTCCAGCATGCCGGCGATGGCGCTTTTCAGCGCGGCGGCCGTGGCGTTTTTGAGCATGTAGCCGTCGGCGCCCAGCTTCTTTACTTCCGCCAGCAGTTGCGGCTGGTTGTAATTGGTGAGCACAAGTATTTTCAGGTGCCGGTATTCTTTCCGGATCAGTTCCAGTGCACGGATGCCGTCTATCTGCGGCATATTCAGGTCGAGCAGTAAAAAGTCGACCGGCGTTTCCGCCAGCCTGCTGAGCAATGCGCGGCCGTTGTTCACCGGCTCGAGTATTTCCCATTCCGGGTTTTCCTGCAGCACGGCCGTCAGGCCATCGATGAGCAACTGGTGATCGTCTGCGATCAGTAAGCGGATAGGCATATTCAGCTATTCAATTTTTCAGGTAAGGGTAAAGTGATGTCGATGATGGTGCCTTTGCCGGGCGTACTGTCGATGTTCATATGTCCTTCGAGGTAGCCCACCTTGGCGTGCACGCTGCGCAAAAGCCCCGGCGCTGCCCGTTCCGGCGGCATGCCTTTCCCGTTGTCTTCCACCATCAGCGAGCAGCTGTCGTCGTGCTCAATCAGCTGGATGAGCACATTGGCGGCGCCGGCATGTTTCAGGATGTTCTGCAGCAGCTCCTGTACGAGCCGATAGAGCGTGTGCAGGAAGTTGAGCGGCCGTTGCCGGTCTTCCGTAAACCCGATGATGATCAGCTCGATATGGATCTGACCCGATGCATTCGCCTGCTGCACCATGTCTTCCACGGCATGCCGGAACCCGTATTTTTCCATGGCGACGGGTGTGAGCTGGTGGCTGATGGTGCGCACGGTGTGGCTGATTTCCTGCAGCAGTCCGGCTGCCTGTTCTGTTTTTCCCGCATTCACCTGCAGCGAGGTCAGCGCCAGCATGGCGCCCAGTTCGTCGTGCAGGCGGTCGGCGAGGGCTTTTCTTTCTTTTTCTTCCACTGTTACGATGGTATCCGTCAGTGCTTTCTGTTGCCGGTTCAAAGCCACCAGCGCCGCTTCCTTTTCTTTCCGGTAGCTCGAAAAACGTGCCGCCAGCCCGAACGTAATGATGATCATTTCCAGCGCCACGCCGGTGAAGATGCCGTAATGCGCCACGAAGGAGGGTAGCTGCACCTTCCCGAGATGGTACAGGTTTTCGAGCACGACGAATACCAGCAGCATCACGTTGGCCACCAGGTAAATGAGCGCGGCCCTGTTTTTTTGCAGGGCCTTGCGGACAAGCGTATAAGTGACGAACAGCACGGCCGCCATTGAAAACAATGGCAGCGCCTGCTGGATGCGCATGCTGGCTTCCACGAAACGGGTGTACGGCACGGGCCAGAGCACCAGCACGACAAACACCAGCCACACACCCTGGAACAGGCGGATGGGCCAGCTCCTGCGGATGCCGGTGTACGCGGTGATGAATTGCAGGGCGAGTATGAGGTTCAGGAACACGAACAAAGGCCGCGAGCGGCTGGGGAAAAAGGAGGAACCGGGCCAGATGTAATGGAAGCCCAGCCCTTTGTTGGCCCATATCCAGAGCAGCACGCTGGTCACGTAAATCGCGTACCAGCCGTACACCGCATCACGGGTGGTGCAAAAAAGGAAACAGCCGAATAAAATGATAAGGACGATGATACCGGTGAATATGCCATTCGCGAGCGCATCCGTTACCTGTTGCTGCTGCAATTGTTCCCGCGTGCGGAGGTACAGCGGCGCCTGCAGCGACTCGTGGTGTTTCTCGACTTTCAGCAGGTAGAGCGGAGCTACCGGCTGCAGCGGAAAAACGAATGTATTGTGCACGAGGGGGCGCTGCGCAAAAGGATGGAAATCGCCGGTGATGTGCAGCAGCCGGGGAGCACCTGCAACGGCATACAGCTCGAGGTGGTTGATGTGCGCATTGTCTGCTACCAGGCACCAGTCCTGGCCGGGCGGCACGCCGGTCAGCGCTATCCAGAATATCGAGGTGGTGAAGCCGGGATTGAGAAAAGCGGAGGGCAGCGGTTTGAACCTGCCTTCCTGGAAGGCCGCATACACGGCAGGAGCCTGCATTTCTCGGCTCTTGTCTTCATATACCGTAAACACCGGCGCTTGCGCTTTTGCAAAGATGTGCAACAGCAACAAGCCGGTTATCAGCAAGGCTCTCGGCATGGGCATGGGATAAATACGGGTACAAGATAAGGATATTACGGGCGTATTGCAAGCGCCGGCGTTGTATTCCGGTGCCGGATTGCCACGAATGCCATCAATGCCAGGTGGCCGTCCGGTGCGTGGCGGGGAGGTCGCGGGCGGATGCTTCAGTTTGTTTTTAACGATGTATTAAAACATCACCACCCCGTAGCGAACAATCGCCGGCCGCTGCATCTTATGGAGGCTGTTTGTTTTTAACGATACATCAAAGCGTCACCACCCCGTAGCGAACAATCGCCGGGCGCCTTTCAGGCCGCAGCGCTGATATTGGTGATAGGCTTGTGCTACCTTTTCGTGCGTGACTGCGTGCGGTTCTTTTTTCAGCCAGCTGTCGAGCATGGCGTCGAGTGTATAAGCCTCGGGCGAGAGGAGGTGGGTGGTCCAGATGAGCGGCGTGGCGCCCGTTTGCCGGATGGCATCGTAAAAGTAGGGGCGGCTGGCGCAGGCGAAGATGGCGACCTCCCTTTTCAGCGTATCCGTTTTGCGGGGAAATTGGGCCAGGGAAAAGTCCATCAGGCCATTATGTCCTACAAAACAAATTAATCTTGCTTCGCCGCCCGCGGGGATGTTTTCGATGCGGTGTTTTTGATGGCCGCCGGCGTACTGCAGGAAGTCCGTCAACGCCGTTTTCATATAGGCGCCGTCATAAGCGTCCGCCACCAGGTGCACCCCCGTGGTGCGGTGTTTGAATATGATACGTTCGGGTATGTATGGCTTCGGGTGCTGGATGAGGCGCAGGAATTGCCATTCCGGCTGTTTTTTCAGGAATGTCTTGACGCCGTAACCGCAACCCCAGTAGAGGTTATTGGCGGGGTCCTGCCCGTTGCCGATTCTGGCGGGCACTTTTACGATGCCCTGGTTGGCATTGTCGCAAAGCGCTACGATAACATGGACCGTAGGTGTTTGGGAAAAGGCTGACAGCGGCAGCAACAGAAAAAGGAGGCAGCGCATGGGGGTGTGTTTGCAATAAGATGCGTGCGGGATGATTTTCCATACGTCATCAATGCGCGATGTGGTTTACCCGCTCCGGTATCAGGCAGGAAAATAACGCGTGTTCAGGTAATAGTATAGCTTGAAAAATCATACTGGTCGGGCATTACAGGCAAGCAAGCCTAATTCGCCTGCGACGTGCGGTTGGCCCGCAGGCCGAAGAACCACACCCACCCGATCAGCACCAGCTGCAGGGGAACCCGCAGCCACAGATAGCCCGGGCCTTTGCCGCCCGTAGTGGCGTTTTGATAGTCGATATGGTGCAGCGCCGCGTAAATATTGGCCGGCAATACCAGTACAAAAAAGATGATCAGCAAAATAGCGGCCCAGCGGCGGTAACGCTGGAACAATAATCCAATTCCGCCCGCAATTTCCAGCAGGCCGGTGAGGATGATCAGCTCCCGTTTGAAAGGCACTGCCTCCGGCAGCATCATCTGCATGCCCTCTAGGTACACGAAATGCCCCATGGCCGTAAAACAGAGCATCACACACATGGCGATGCACCCGCTCAGCCAGGGATTCCAGACTTTCGTAATCGCTTTCAGCGCCAGCAGCGCGATGCCGAATGCCGTCAATAATACCAGCAACACAATCATACACCGATAATTTCCTTAAAAATACCGCATAATTTGGCAATGTGATTTGACTATCCTATTTTTAATATGTAGAACATATCCACAATAACCAAAATCCACGTATCATGAAAAGTTGCATTGTTCTCTCCGCATGGTTCCTGCACATTGCCTGCAGCAAACCTGCCCAGCCTTCCGAAACAGGCGTCCCCGAAACGAAAAGCGCCACCAGTGTACAGGCGGCGGCCGCACCGAACCACACGAGCATGTTGCTCTTCAACGGCGGCAACGAAAGCATTTATCATTCTTTCCGCATTCCTTCCATCGTCAAAACCAAAAACGGCACCCTCATCGCGTTTGCGGAAGGCAGGCGATGGAGCCCGAGCGACTGGGGCGACATCAACGTGGTGTTCAAACGCTCCACCAACAATGGCTCCACCTGGTCGGCCCTCGGCGAAGTGGTGGGCAGCGGCAACGGCACCTGGGGAAATCCCACGGCGGTGTACGACTGGAACTACGGCACCAACGGCCGGGTATGGGTGTTCATGTCGTGGAACGATGCCAATAAACAGGCCTGGAGCGATATTACGGCCTGGGGCGACCGGCGGGTGTTTTCGTCTTACAGCGACGATCACGGCGCTACCTGGTCTGTTCCGCAGGACATGAGCAACACATTGCTGCCGCCCAATTACACCTGGGACGCCATGGGCCCCGGCATCGGCATACAGACGGTGGTGAACACACCGGGCCGCCTCATCATCCCGGCGTTCGGCCGTAATATCTACAGCGACGATCACGGGCAAACCTGGCAGTACCAGCTCATTCCCGGCGGTACCGACGAAGGCACCATCGTGGAGCTGATGAACGGCAGCCTGCTGCGCAACGACCGGCCGGGCACCACGCTGTGGAACGCCGCCAAGCGCCGCCGCAAATCGGTGGGCACCATCGCGGGCGGATTTGCCGCATGGACGGTCGACAATACACTCAACGATCCCAAATGCGAAGGCTCGATGATCCGGTACAACACCGACACGCCGCACCGCATCATCTTCCTCAATCCCAATACGACCGACAAACGTTGCAATATGACCGTGCGCATCAGTTACGACGACGGCGCCACCTGGGCCAAAAGCAGGCCCATCTACGACTGGAACACCTGCGACTATGCGTCCATCACCGTCGCCAAAGGCGGGTATTCCAGCATGATCAAAACATCGGATTATCACGTAGGCGCACTGATCGAAATCAATGAAGACGTACATGCGAGCAGCACCAGCAACAAATCGATCGAGTTTCACAAATTCAACCTTCCCTGGATATTAAACGGCACAACAGAACCATGATTCCATTACAAAGTCATCAGATTCGCGGCAACTGGGCAACCTTGTTATTGCCCGTAGATGCAGACGACAGCATCAGCCTGAGCAGGCTGGGCGACGAAATAGACCAGCTCATTGCCATGAAAGTTGACGGGATTTATTCCAACGGCACTGCCGGAGAATTTTACAATCAGACCGAAAACGAATTCGACGCGGTCAACAGCCTGCTGGCCGCCAAATGCAATCGCGCCGGCATGCCTTTCCAGGTAGGCTGCAGCCACATGAGCCCGCAGCTCTCGCTGGAGCGGCTGAAAAGAAGCCTGGCCTGGCAGCCTTCGGCGATACAGGTGATACTGCCCGACTGGTTTCCGCCATCGATGGAAGAGGTCATCGTATTCCTCCGCAAAATGGAGGAGGCGGCTGTAGGCACACCGCTCGTACTTTACAATCCGCCCCACGCCAAAAAACGGCTGACGCCCGCGGATTTCAAAACCATCCGCGAAGCGGGCATCCACCTGGCCGGATGTAAAGTGCCCGGCGGCGACGCAGCCTGGTACCGCGACATGCTGGGACAAAACCCTGAGCTGTCGGTTTTCATTCCCGGCCACCATCTCGCCACCGGCGTAAAGGCCGGCGCGCACGGCGCGTATTCCAACGTAGCCTGCCTGCACCCGGCCGTAGCGCAGCAATGGTACGACAGCATGCACACCGCCATGGACGCCGCGCTTGAACTGGAAACACGCATCCAGCGGTTCATGACGGAGCACATCGTGCCGTACATCACGCAGCAGGGTTATTCCAACCAGGCGGTCGACAAGCTGCTGGCTGCGGTTGGCGGCTGGGCGGATGTGGGCACGCGGTTGCGCTGGCCGTACCGGTGGATCGCGGAGGAAGAAGTGAGCGGCGTGCGGGAGGCAGCGAAGCGGCTGGTGCCGGAGTTTTTTGAATACTGAACGGAAACATAACAAATGAAAAAAGCCACGTGACCAACGTGGCTTTTTTCATCATAATATTATCCATTTTTATAACCGTTTTATCCATTTCACAAACCCCCTCCCCACAATAAATTTATACCCACTGAACGCAGATAACAACCGCAGGCTGAGAGTGCACGCGGTTGTTCGTGAGTTGTATAGATAAGCTGTTACCATTATTATAATCGGGTTTATTCCACCAGTTATGTTTCACCAGGGAAGTGCCACCGGCATGTTCCGTCGCGTCTTCAATCCACGTATATCATCACTTAAACTACAAAACAATGATCGTTCTTTTGCATGGCAGAACCTCCGGATGCAACGCCGCTGTTGTGCCCCGTGCCCCTCTGCGGGCCGTCCTCCAGCGTATGGCCAGGCTGTTCCTGGTTGTGCTTTTCCTCGCCTCCGCGGGCACCGCTGCCGCCCAGGAGGAAACCCTCCGGGGCAAAGTCACCGACGAAACAGGGCAGCCGCTGCCCGGCGTTACCGTGGTGGTCAAAGGCACCAGTCATGGCGCGGTAACGAATGCGGAGGGCGTATACCAGCTGAAAGTACCGGAAGGGGCGAAAACGCTGCTCTTTAAATTCCTCGGTATGCAGGAGCAGGAAATCAACGTCAACAAAAGAACCGTGATAGACGTAGTAATGGCTGCCTCCGCGCAGAACCTCGAAGCGGCTGTTGTGGTAGGCTACGGCACACAGAAAAAAACAAACCTTACGGGCGCGGTGTCCACTATCAGTGCAAAAGCGCTGGAAACAAGGCCGGTCGCCAACGTGGCGCAGGCATTGCAGGGTGTATCGCCCGGCCTGAATATCACGCAAAGCGGCGCACTGGCGGGCAGTATGGAAAACCGTCCCAGCATCAATATCCGCGGGGTGGGCACCATCGGGCAGGGCTCCAGTGCGGCGCCACTGATCCTGATAGACGGGATGGAAGGGGATATCAACGCCATCAGCCCGCAGGATATCGATAACATCTCGGTACTGAAAGATGCGGCGGCGTCCTCCATTTACGGCTCGCGCGCGCCGTTCGGGGTTATCCTCATCACCACCAGACAAGGCAAGGCGGGCAAAACGATATTGAACGCAGCCGCCAATTACCGCTCCTCCCGCCCGGTATTGCTCCCCAGAATGCTCGACTCCTATACCTTCGCTACTTACTTCAACGACGCCAGCGTGAACTCGGGACAGGGCGTTTATTTTACGCCCGCGCGCATGCAGCGCATCCGGGATTATATGGACGGGAAAATCAAGACCACGATCATTCCCAGGCCGGGCCAGCCGAACCTCTGGGCCGACGGCTATTATGAAGGCAACGATAACATCGACTGGTACAAGGCGCTCTATAAAAGCCAGTCGCCCGCCCAGGAATATTCCCTGAGCGCCAGCGGCGGAAAAGAAAACATCACCTATTTCCTCTCCGGTAATTACCTCGACGAAATCGGCTTCATGCGTTTCGGCGGCGACAAATTCAAACGCTACAACATCACGGCAAGGATCAACGCGAAACTCACCGATTGGGCGTCGCTCACGTTCATTCAGCGTTTCAGCCGCGAGGAGTTCGAACGGCCCAGTACCATGACCAACAGCCTTAACCAGCTGATCGGTACGCAGGGCTGGCCGATGCTGCCGCTGTACGACAACAACGGATTCCTCTACGATTCGCCCTCGCCGGCACTGGGCCTCCAGGAAGGCGGCCGCGGCGCGAAACAATACGACGCCAATTCGCAGCAGCTGAAACTCACCATCGAGCCGCTGGCAGGGTGGAAGATCTTTGCGGACCTGAACTACAGCGTGAACAACCAGTTTTACCACTGGGACATCCAGCAGCTGTCCAATCACGATGTAGCGGGCAATCCTTACGTGTACAAATCCGGCTCGCACGTACATGAAGAAGCGGGCCGCACCAACTACCTCAACACCAATGTGTATACAGAATACACACGGCAGTTGGGTTCACATAACTTCAAAGTACTGGCCGGCATGCAAACGGAAGAGACAAAAACCAGATGGTTCATGGCGCAGCGCGACGGTCTCATCGTACCGATGTTGCCCGTGCTGGACCTGACTTCCGGCAACGACGCCACCGGCAAACCCGTGCCGCCCAGCGTTGGCGGCAACAACCAGAAGTGGGCTACACAGGGCTACTTCGGCCGCCTGAACTACGATTACAAAGGAAAATACCTGCTGGAAGCAAACCTGCGGTACGACGGCTCTTCCCGCTTCCGCTCGGATATGCGCTGGCTGTATTCGCCTTCGGTATCGGCAGGGTGGAACCTCGACAAGGAAGCATTCTGGCTGCCACTGGAAAAATATGTGAACCTGTTTAAAATACGCGGCTCGGTGGGCGAACTGGGTAACCAGAATACGACGGACTGGTACCCCACCTATGTAACGATGCCCACAGGCAATTCGAACGGCGTCTGGCTGGTGAACGGCGGACGGCCCAATACGGCTTCCGCCCCGGGCCTGATCAGCTCCAACCTTTCCTGGGAAAAAATACGCACCTGGAACGTGGGAGTGGATGCGGCTTTCCTGGGCAACAGGCTCACCGTTACTGCTGAATATTACAACCGTCTTACCCTGAACATGATCGGACCCGCGCCTGAATTGCCGGTGATACTGGGCACTGATGTGCCGCGCGCGAACAACACGGATCTTGTTACCAAAGGATGGGAGCTGGAAATGAACTGGAGAGACCAGCTGAAAAACGGGCTGGGTTACAACCTGCGCCTCACACTGTCTGACGCGAAAACAAAAATCACCCGGTATCCCAATCCCACCCGCAGCCTGAGCACCTACATCGCCGGGCATATGATGGGAGAGATCTGGGGATACCAGACGATCGGCATCGCCAAAACACAACAGCAGATGGACGATCACCTGAAGTCATTACCCGGTGGCGGCCAGAACGCGCTCGGCAATAACTGGAAAGCGGGCGACCTGATGTTCGCGGACGTGAACGGCGATGGCAAAATTTCCAACGGCGCCAACACGGAAACCGATCACGGCGATCTGGTGCTGATCGGCAACAACTCCCCGCGGTACCTGATTGGTGCGGAAGTGGGGGCAGACTGGAAGGGCGTCGATTTCAGGGCGTTTTTCCAGGGTGTGCTGAAACGCGATTATTTCCAGAACAGCTATTATTTCTGGGGCGCATCTTCCAGTATTTACGCCTCCGTAGGCCTGAAAGAACATGCGGATTATTTCCGCGACGATCCCAATCATCCGCTGGGCCTGAACCTCGACGGCTATTATCCCCGCCCGCTGATCAGCACGAAAAACCAGGTGGCGCAAACGCGGTATCTGCAAAATGCGGCGTACCTGCGGTTGAAGAACCTCCAGGTGGGATACACGCTGCCGGCTGCCATCACACGCAGAATAGGCATACAAAAACTGCGGGCGTATGTGTCTGGCGAGAACCTCTTCACCATCACCAAAATGTCGACCATGTTCGACCCGGAAACGGTGGATGGCGGGTATGGCGGGAATGTGTATCCTTTGTTTAAAGTATACGCCGCGGGCCTGAATGTAACTTTTTAACCCTGTCTCAATTCTGAAAAAATGAAAACACGCAACATATTCATCGCAGCCGGACTGGTGGTGCTGCTGGGCGCCTGTAACAAAAACATGCTGGAGGTGCCGCCGCCGTCGAAAGTGACGCCGGACAATTACCTCGTGGAAGAATCACAGCTGGCGGCGTATGCCATCAAACAATACGAAGGCCTGCCGATATTCGGGACATTCGACGGCGACGCACATACCGACGTGGGGGCCAGAAGGGCGTACGACGCCAAATACACGCCGGGGCAATGGCGTGTGGCGCAATCGGGTGGCGCATGGTCTTTCACCGGTATCTTCCAGTGCAACTATTTCCTGGAAACCGTGCTGCCCCGCCTCGCCGCCGGCACCATCACCGGTAATGCGGGCAACATCAAACACTATATCGGCGAAATGTATTACCTCCGGGCCTGGGCTTATTTCGATAAACTGCAATCGCTCGGCGATTTCCCGATCGTAAAAACCACGCTGAAAGATGATAAACAAATGCTGACCGAAGCCAGCAAACGTGCGCCGCAAACTGAAGTGGCCCGCTTCATCTTATCGGACCTCGATTCGGCCATTTTGCTGATGGGCGCCACCGCGCCCACGGGCGGGAAAAACCGGTTATCGAAAAGCTGCGCACAGTTGCTGAAATCGAGGGTGGCGCTGTATGAAGGCACTTTCCTGAAATATTTCAAAGGCACGGCTTTCGTGCCCAACGGCCCCGACTGGCCGGGCAAAACAAAAGACTACAATGCTTCGTATGCTTTCCAGTCGGGCAGCATCGAAGGAGAGATCGATTTTTTTCTGACACAGGCGATGGATGCGGCTAAAGCGGTGGCGGACGCTGTGCCGCTGGTAACGAACTCGATGGTGTTGCGGAAAGAAACGACGAATGAAGACTTTGCGGTGGCCAGCGAGGCCAATCCTTATTGCCGGATGTTCAGCGCAACGGATTTGTCCGGCTTCAGCGAGGTGTTGCTGTGGCGCGATTATGACCTGGGACTGGGGGTGAGCAACGGCATTCCGAACACCATCCAGGCGGCGCACGGATGGGGATTCACGCGCGGGTACGTAGACCGTTTCCTCATGGCGAACGGCCTGCCGATTTATGCGCCCGGCTCCGGCTACGCGGGCGACGATTCCATCCAGCTCGTGCGGCAGAACCGTGACGGCCGCCTCTGGCTGTTCCTGGCGCAACCGGGCCAGATCAACATCCTGAAACCTTCGTCGCTGGGCACGCATGCCACGCCGATTGTAACATATCCCGACATCCTGAACCTGATCGGCAACCACGATAACGTGACCGGCTATATGAGCCGGAAAGGCAACGTGTACGACGGCGCCCAGCTCGGCAACGGGCGCGGCGACGTGGGCAGCATTGCGCTGCGGGGAACGGAAGCCTACTTCAACTACATGGAAGCCAGCTATGAAAAAACCGGAACGGTAGACGGTACCGCGAAAGCTTACTGGGAAGCCATCCGGAAACGGGCGGGCATCGATCCCGATTTCCAGAAAACCATTGCGGCCACCGATCTCGCCAAAGAAGCGGCGAACGACTGGGGGGTGTATTCCGCCGGAGTGATGGTCGATAAAACACTGTACAACATCCGCCGCGAACGGAGCTGCGAACTGATGGGAGAGGGCCTGCGGAATATGGACCTGAAACGTTGGCGCGCGCTCGACCAGATGAGCGCCACGCCGTACCATGTGGAAGGCTTCAAATTATGGGGGCCTATCAAAAACTGGTATAAGGCTTCCACGCTTACCTATAACATCGGCGACAGAAGCACCGTATCGGACCCGGCCCTGAGCCCATACCTGCGCATCTACCAGAAAACCCCGACGGTACTGGCGTTTACGGGGTACCGGTGGACGATGGCGCATTATTTCAGTCCCATCGCGATGCAGCATTTCCTGATTACTTCGGAGAACAACGATGTGAAGACGTCGCCCATTTACCAGAACCCCGGATGGCCGGTGGAAGCGAACAAACCACCGCTGGGATTTTGACGGAATGTTTTATATAACCAAAGGGCCTCCTGTTTTTTGCAGAAGGCCCTTTGGTATTGATGTAATGATTTAATGCATGCACATCGGAGCGTATCGTATGTGCCGGCGATTGAAGGAGAAGACGGACAGTTCCCGTCGTCGTTACATTTCAGGATGATGCGCGCACATGTAGCCGTAGCCGGGGCATCACCGCAGTTTCCCTGCCAGCATTTCCTTCACATGCCCGTTCCACTCATCTTTGAGGATGCTGAGCACGATGCTGTCGCGACGGCCGCCGCTTACACGCGGCATGTGACTGCGTAAAATTCCTTCCACCGTACAACCAATGCTTTTCATGGCGGCGATACTTTTTTCGTTGGTACTGTCTGCGCGGAATTCCACTCTTTCCACACCTAACGTTTCAAAGGCGAATTGAAGCAGCAGGTATTTGCAGTGTTTATTCAGGCCGGTTCCCTGGAACTGTTTACCATACCAGGTGTAACCCAACTGCAGTGTCTGGTGGGTGGGCTGGATATCGTAAAAGCGCGTGGACCCTGCATATGCCTGTTGTTTTTTGTCGAACACGATAAACGGGTATTCCCTGCCGGCCCTGCGTGCGTCAACCGCCTGTTCGATGTAGGTGGCCAGGTTTTCTTCGCCGGCGGCCGTTGCGAGGGAATGCTTCCATAGCTCCGGTTCATGAAGGGAGAAGGGAAGCAGATGCGGTAAGTCCGCTGCCGTCAGTGGCCGCAGCAGTACGGCATCATTTTCGAGTGTGATATCGGCTGAAAGTTGTTGCATGGCGGATATTTTTTGCATACGCAAGATACGATGAAATTACGGGGCGGCAGTTCCCGTTGACCATTTGACGAACCCCAATGGCCATTTAACTGACTCTGTACCAATGATCTATGCTGAACGTAATGTTTTCCTTGAAAAATTAATTTTTCGGTGTAATTTCATGTCAAAATCAGGTAACCATGTTTCACATCGAACAACTCCAATTCATCAATGCCCCCGCCGCCAAAGTGTATGAAGCCCTGACCACGCAGGAAGGGCTGGGCGCGGTCTGGACCAACAAACTGATCGTGCGCCCGGGATTGGGTGCGGTGAACGAATTCGACTTCAATGACAACTACGCCACCAAAATGGAAGTAGCAGAACTGGAAGAAAACAAACACATCCTGTGGAAATGTATATCCGACGCAGATCCCGAGTGGGGCGGCACCTCCGTGCTGTTTGATCTGTCGGAGAAGAACGGCGTGACCACGGTGGATTTCAGGCACCTCAACTGGCGGGAAGTGTCGCGCTGCTACCGCAGCTGCAATTACAACTGGGCGATGTTCCTCTTCAGCCTCAAATCTTATGTGGAAGACGGGCAGGGCCTGAACTTCCAGCAGCGGAAATGGTAACGGGTTCATCCGTTGAATTCCCGGCGGGAATCGGTAAATTCGGACATAAATCCCCGTTATGGACATCAGCATCCGCCGCGCCGCCCCGGACGATATCCGGGCATTCCGCACGTTATTTCTCCATGAGCTGAACCGGCAATTCATCTGCAATAAATGCCACGATTACGGCTGGGCAGACAGCTACCTGTTCACGGTAGCCGGGGAGCCTGCGGGCTACGGCGCCGTTTGGGGCACCGACCGGCGGGAAGACCGGGATACGATTTTCGAATTTTACCTGCTGCCGCCCTACCGGCGCCTGGTGCATGAAATATTCCTGGCGTTCCGTGCGCAGTGCGGCGCCGTTTACGTAGAGGCGCAAAGCAACGATGCGCTCCTCTCGCTGATGCTCTTTTCGCACACCGCCAATATCCGCGCGGAGGCCATCCTGTTCGAAGATGATGTAACTACCGGTTTGCAGCAGCCGGATGTGACTTTTCGGGAAGTTACTTCTGCCGACGAATCCGCCGGCGACAATGAATACCTGCTGGAGCAGGAGGGCCGGATAGTGGCGACCGGCGGACTGATGCTGAATTACAACTACCCGTACGCAGACATCTACATGGATGTGAAAGAACCTTTCCGCGGCAACGGATACGGCAGTTATATCGTGCAGGAATTGAAACGGGAAGCCTATGCCCGCCAGCGGGTGCCTGCGGCGCGCTGCAACATCAGCAACCGTATCTCGCAGCGCACGTTGGAGAGAGCCGGGTTGAAAATCTGTGGTTACCGGTTGAAAGGAGATGCGGTATAAAGAATATTTTGTGTAACCAGATGGTTTCTTTTATATTTGTAACCAAACGGTTTCTTAATACCCAAATCATTGAACATGGAAACAGCACCATTTACGATTGAAAGAACTTTTCAGGCGCCGGTGGAGAAAGTCTGGCAGGCCATTACAGACAAAGACCAGATGCGCGAATGGTATTTCGACCTCGCGGAGTTCCGGCCGGAGGTCGGGTTTGAATTCCAGTTTTACGGCGGCAGCGAGGAGCAGCAGTACCTGCACAAATGCAAGGTGCTGGCGGCGGAAGTGAACAGGAAACTGGCTTACAGCTGGGTGTACGAAAACTATCCGGGTTATTCGGTGGTGACCTTTGAGTTGTTCCCCGAAGGGAAAACCACCCGTCTGAAACTGACGCACGAAGGGCTCGACAGTTTCCCCCAAGACAACAAAGACTTTGCGAAGAACAGCTTCGTGCAGGGCTGGACGGAAATTATCGGTACTTCGCTCAAAAATCACCTCGATAAATAGCGTTTCATGGATGTATGCCCAATCCTAAACGGATGGCTTGTTCCACAGGATTGTACGCACCATTTTTTCCTTCGATGATAAAGTCCTTTCTGGCCACCAGCGGCGGCTGCGCGAGGAAGCGCGGACGGCTGCCGTGATGCGGCTGTGCGGCATGCACCAGGAAGGGATGGCAGAGATAAACCGTGCCGGCTTCACCCGTGGCGGATACCTCCGGGCGGTGCGCCGAAACATCCAGCATGCCCGCAAGTTCCATAAAACCCAGGCCTGCCTCACCGTATGGCTGCAGCAACCGGGCGATGTCGAGATGCGACCCTGCGCGGATGCGCGTGGGCGCGTCGGCGGCTTCCACATCGGAAAAAAGGAACAGCATCAGTAAAGCCCTCATTTTCGAATACACGTTAACGCGGTATGCAAAAAAATCAGCGGGGTCATCTCCGGGGAAACTCGCGTCTACATGCCAGCCGTCATCGCCCGGGTTTTCGGCGCTGGGGAACCGTACCGGGAAGGTCCCGAGGTCGCCCCGCGGGTACCAGTTGCCTTCGCCTGCCAGCTGGTCGAATGCATTGCGAAGCAGCGGTGTGTTCACGGCCTGCCGGAACGGCTCCTGTCCGTAATAGCCCAGCCTGACGACCGGCTGCGTCCATGTGGCGGGATTGGCAGGGTCGCAGCCCGTTTCTTTCCATAAGATGGCCTGCGCTTCCATGGCTGTTTCGCGGGGGAAGGCATGATCTATCCGTGTATAACCGTCGCGGATAAACTGTTGTACCTGTATATCGGTGAGATGGGTTTGCATGGCATTGATTTCCGTTGCGTTAAAATCCGTTATTTACCGGTATTTTCCAAGTATATTTGCCATACTAAACCCGCAAAATGGAGTTCAGGCAAATACCGCCGCCAGACGCACTGAAAAACCACATCCGCTACTTCTGGGTACTGGAGGGCGCAGGCGCGGACATTCCTTCCAAATCTTTCAGAACCATGGCCGACGGTTGCCCCGGCCTGATCTTCCAGCATCCCGACCTCGGCGTGATGTACCAGAACAACAAGGCATTGCCCGGCATTTTTGTATACGGTCCGGCTACGAAGTATGCGGAGATACGCCTGGCCGGCGCTTTCAGCACCATCGGCATTTTCTTTTATCCCAACGCGCTGCCTGCGATTTTCGGGCTGAACGCCGGGGAACTGACCGATACCTGCATGGACCTGGACCTGCTGGCGCAGAAGGAAGGATTCCCCCTGGCCGAGCGTCTTTCCGCCGCACCCTCCGCGCAGGATCGCATGGCCATCCTCTGCACGTTCCTCATGCAGCAAATCCGGGAAAACAGCCGTTTTGAAGATGCCGCCATCCAGCATGCCCTCAGTCATATCATCCAGTCGAAAGGCAGCGTGCCCATGAAGCAGCTGCAGGAACAGCTGCAGTTATCCGAAAGGAGCTTCGAGCGGAAATTCAAACAATACGTGGGCGTTTCTCCCAAACTGTTCGCCCGTATCAGCCGCTTCCAGGCCTCCCTGAGCCAGCTGCGGAACAACGACTTCTGCAAATTGTCCGACCTGGCCTTCGATAACGATTACGCCGATCAGTCTCATTTTATCCGTTCATTCCGGGAGTTTGCCGGTTTTTCCCCGCATCAGCTCCGCAAGCAGTCGGTAGAATTGCTTGAAAACTTCACCGAACTGAAGTAACCCCAATGCCTGTCGGGTTTGTTCTATTTTGACAGGCGTAGTGTGGGTACATTTGTCGTGTTTAATAACCATTCATTTGACCGCTATATGTTCGTAAATCTTGTTTTAGCACTCACCTCCGTGGCCTCTGCATTGATGGCCGGCCTTTTTTATGCGTATTCCTGCTCTGTGAGCCCCGGTCTCGGCCGCCTGAGCGATGCGGAGTATATCCGCTCCATGCAGCACATCAACCGCGCCATCCTGAACCCGGTGTTCTATGTGGGGTTCATGGGAACGTTGTTATTATTGCCCCTCAGCACTTACCTGCATTACGGGCAGCCGCTCACCGTACGTTTCTGGTGCCTTGCCGCGGCCACACTGGTGTATGCAGTAGGGGTGTTCGGTGTAACGGTGGCTGTGAATGTACCGCTGAACGAAGCGCTGGACGCTTTCAATACCCAATCCGCTTCCCTTTCCGAAATCGCAGCGCGCAGGGCAGGATTTGAAGCGCGCTGGAACAGTTTCAATACGGTGCGCACGGTGTCTGCCATTGCAGCTACGGCGCTGGTGGCGATCGGGTGTATTTATCGCGAGGCTTAACGATTGTTTTAAAATGAAGCGGCGCTTCCGGTGGGGAAGCGCCGCTTTTTTGTTCACTGGTACCAGGTCTGTTACAGCATTTGTTTTCAGGTTATTCCGCTTAGCGGTTACAAACTTCTCACATAGTCTTTCAACACCACCCTTTTCCGTTGCAGCAGTCCTTCCAGTGCGCCGTCTACATGTGCGAATTCTCCTGCTTTTACGCTGTCTGCCATGCTGATGTAGAAATCCACTGCAATAGGCGGCATTTCCAGTTTGACCAGTTCGTCGCGGAAAGCGCTGGCGGGGATGTCGGTGTAGCTGGCGGGTAAACCTTTTTCGGATGCCAGCAGCGTGGCGATGTCGCTGAAAGAGTACGCACCGGTACCGGTGATGTCGTATGCTGCGTTGGCGTGTTTTTCACCGGCTGCCAGCACATTGGCAAGCGCTTCGGCGATGTCGGTACGGGCAACGAAGCTGACCTTGCCTTCGCCGGCAGGGTAGAAGATCTGCCCGTCTTCCATCGCGCTGCCGATAAACTGGGGAATGGTTTCCATGTACATGCTGTTGCGGAAAAACGTATAGGTGATGCCGGATGCCCGGATGGCGTTTTCCGTGTGCTGATTGGTCTGCGAACCGAAGAAGATAGGCTGGCTGCCGGGGTTGACGGTGCTGGTGTACACGATGTGTTGCACGCCCGCTCCACTGGCGGCATCCACCACGTTTTTCTCCTGTTGCGTGGCATGGTCGCCGTAGCTGGCGGACGAGATCTGCAGCAGCGTTTTTACACCGCTCAGCGCATCGCGCAGCGAGGCGGCATCGTCGTAGTCGGCTACCCGTACCTGTATGCCGGGAAAATCTTTCATTTTTTCAGGATCCCTTACCACGGCGATGATGTTGGCAGGGTCGATCTTGTTGATCAGAAATCCGATGGTGGCTTTGCCTAAGTGGCCGCTGGCTCCGGTAATGGCTATCATGGTATTTTTTTTTAACAAAATTAGGAGGAGGGGAACGGGGAAAATAGAACAAAACCGACAGTGCTGGAAAATAGAAGTATTTACTGATATTGCATGGTATGCCGTCATCTCAAATGTAAGCGATATATGCCAATCAACGAAACGCCCGACAATAACGCACTGCACGCCATGCTGGCCGGTAAATCAGCCACAACCCTCGCCCTGTTCGATCATTTTGTGGCTGAATTCGGCAGAATCGGTGACGTACAGCTATTTCCGGCGAAAACCATGATTGGGGTAGCAAATGCACAGAAAAGGATCGCCTACGTTACTCAGCTGGGCAAAAACTTCGTGCATGTGGTATTCCCGTTTAAAAAGCCTTATAACGACAATCTCTGTTTCCAGAAAATTGCGCAAGTGCCTGGCGATCAGCATCAGTTCAATCACCATTTCCGGATGTACCATCCGGATGACGTGAACGACGAAGTAAAAACGTATATGCGGCTGGCTTTTACCGGTGAAAAGGCTTAAATCGCCGCAAATGCCCATCCGCGGGGCAATTACGGCCGTCTGCTTGTTAAGGGCTGGTTAATCGAGACCACCGGGACAGCGTTTACGGAGTATTTTATAGCGTTCACGGAATACCGCTTTGTACCGGTTATTTACAGGCTTATCTTTACATCGGTTTTTCATAGGATATGGTTAAAAATATTGAAGGGCGGTATTCTTACCGCCCTTGTTTTTTCTCCGCCTTTCCGCGCGTAACACTCCATCATCGCATTACAACATTCCAATACACAATTCCGCACGTTCCCCTGATATTTTATATCGTTCACGGAATACCGCTTTGTACCGGTTATTTACAGGCTTATCTTTACATCGGTTTTTCATAGGATATGGTTAAAAATATTGAAGGGCGGTATTCTTACCGCCCTTGTTTTTTTGCCTTTCCACCCGCAGCACTCCATCACCACATTACAAACATTATAATACACAATTCCGCACGTTCCCCTGATATTTTATAGCGTTCACGGAATACCGCTTTGCACCGGTTATTTGCGGCTTATCTTTACATCGGTTTTTCATAGGATATGGTTAAAAATATTGAAGGGCGGTATTCTTACCGCCCTTGTTTTTTTCCTTCGGTCAGGCATACACTGCATCACTACTTCAGAACACACAATTTCCCGCGTTCCCTTGGTATTTTCCAGCATTCACGGAATATCATTTTACCCTGCTACTTCACGGCTTATCTTTATATCGGTTTTTCATAGGATATGGTTAAAAATTTGGAAGGGCGGTATTCTTACCGCCTTTATTTTTTCAGAAAGTCCTAACTTACAACCCTACCTGCCCGCGTTATGGAAAACATGCTCATTCAATATATCCGCTCTATTGTTACGGTGCCGCCTGCGGAGGCGGAAAAATTGCTGGATTTGGGGAAAGCTGTCTCTGTCCGTAAGGGCGATTATTTTATACACGAAGGACAGATACCCCGCAAATTTGCATTTGTCGGCAAAGGCCTGTTCCGGTATCTGTATGTAGATGGAGAGGGGAGGGAATACACGAAGAATTTCATGCCGGAACAGCATTTTATCGCAGCCTACTCTTCCATGATCGCGCGGCAGCCTTCCCGTATGTTCATAGAAGCGCTGGAAGACAGCGACATCCTCGAACTGGATTACGCAGGATGGTTACAGCTGCTTCAGGGCCACGCCTGCTGGAGCCGGTTGCTCATCAGGATGCTGGAGCATGCCTTTTCCGTCAAAGAAAACCGGGAGCGCGACCTGCTGCTGCTTGATGCCGGGAAACGGTACGACCTTTTCCGCGCCGAATTCCCCGGGCTTGAAAAGCGGGTGGCCCAGCACCTGATCGCTTCTTATCTCGGCATCTCTCCCGTGTCGCTCAGCCGCCTGCGGAAAAAATAAGCGTCTTAACATAGGTTAATGTTTCCCTGTGGCGAATGTTGTCCCTTTGGGGCAAAGTAACATTCGTATGCAACTACATGGAAACACGGTACTGATTACCGGCGGCAGTTCGGGAGCAGGCCTAGCACTCGCCGCCGTATTGCTGGAAAAAGGCAACCGCGTGCTCATCTGCGGGCGCTCGGAAGAAAAACTGGCGGCAGCAAAGCGGCAATTGCCACAGGCGCATATTTTCCGCTGCAACATCGCGGACGCTAACGATTGCAGGCGATTGTGCGAATGGGTAGCCGCCAACCACCCCGACTGTAACATCCTGGTGAATAACGCGGCCATCGTGCACCGCAAACAGTTTTTGACGGAACCGGGCATCCTGGAAATGGGAGAGCAGGAGTTCTCGACCAATGTGCTGGGTCCCATCCGCCTCATCAAAATGCTGATCCCACTGCTGACGGAAAACAGGCAACCGGCCGTAGTGAACATCACTACCGGCCTTGTATATGCGCCCAAGGCGGCTTACCCGTTCTACAACGCTACCAAAGCGGCGCTGCACGCCTTCACGCAGGTATTGCGCCTGCAGGCGGCGGGTTTGCCCGTAAAAATCTTTGAAGTGATGCTGCCGGCCATGAATACGCCCTGGCATGAAGGGAACCCGCCGGCCATCGCCATCCCCGTAGAAAAGGCGGTGGCGGAAATGCTGTGCGGGCTGGAAAAAGACAAACCGGAAATAAGGGTGGCGGGCGTGAAATTGTTATACCTGCTGTCGAGGATAGCACCGGGGTTGGCGCTCAGGAAAATCAATGCATTGTAAGCCTAGCTCGATTTGCGTATCACCAGTTCCGTTTTTAATACGCGGATGATGGACTTCCAGTCAGACACCTCGCGGTTGATCTGGTCGATCAGCAATTGCGCCGCCGTGCGCCCGATTTCGCGGACGGGCTGCGATACCGTGGTAAGCGGCGGATCGATGAGGCCGGACACGAAATCGTTGCTGAAACCGACCACTGCGATGTCTTCCGGCACCCGCAGCCCTCTTTTGCGGATCACCTGGATGGTTTCGATCGCTGTAGGGTCGTTGACGGCGAAAATCGCGTCGGGCGGATTGTCGAGGTTCAGCAGGTGGTTCACGTAAATTTTCACCTTGTCGATATTAAGGTCGTATGTGATCATCAGCTCCTCATCCTGCGGGATGTTGTGTTTGCGCAACGCCGCCTTATAGCCGTTCAGCCGCTTTTCGGAAATTTTCAGGGAAGAGGGGCCGGCCAGGTGGGCGATGCGCTTCCTGCCAGACTCGATCAGGTAACTCACCGCACGGAAAGAACCATCGTAATCGTCCACGATCACTTTCGGCACGTCCATCTCATCGCACACCCGGTTGAAAAAAACAATGGGAATTCCCTTCCGCTGGAATATTTTCAGGTGATCATAGTTGCGCGTTTCTTTGGTGATCGACACCAGGATGCCGTCTACCTGGTTGGCCAGCATCACTTTCGTATTGGCTACTTCCGTTTCATAACTTTCATCGCTCTGGCAGATCACCGTGGAATACCCGGCCTTGCTGGCCACCTCCTGCGCGCCGATGATGGCCGTGGGAAAGTAGGAACTGTTGAATTCGGGCACGATGATGCCGATGGTATTGGTCTTTTTCGTGATGAGGCTGATGGCCAGCATATTCCGCTGATAGTCGAGCTTTTCGGCCAGCTCCAGCACGGCCTGCCGGGTTTCCGGCTTCACGCTCTTATGCCCCGTCAATGCCCGCGAAACGGTGGATTTGGAGAGATTCAGCTCCTTCGCAATGTCGATAATGGTGATCTGGTGCCTTTTCATGCTGCTAAGAAACGAATTATTTCGATTGATGGGAACATTCCCGCAAAATGGGAATGTTCCCATTTTATTCCGGGCACTTTTTTCTGCGTTATATAGCTGTTAAGTTTTAATCTTTGGCAATCAATTAAATTCACACGTATGAAAAAGCTGTTGCTCCTCACCGGCTCGCCGGAGCATATTTATGCCACGTTTATGGAGTGTTCCGGTATTTCTGCACTGCACGCATAGTTCAATTTAAAACACGTTGGTTGTATGAATGTCAAGATCTTTTTAATGCTATCGTTGTGTATTGCGTTTATCCGTACCGCCTATGCACAAAATTCCACCAGCCCGGACAGAACCATCACCGGGAAAATTACGGACATGGAGGGAGAGCCGCTCCCGGGAGTAACCATTCTCCTGAAAGGCGGCAAAGCCCAGGCCATGACCAACGACGTAGGGGTGTATTCCATCCGCATCCCGCAAACGCCCAGCCCTGTGCTCGTTTTTTCTTTCGTGGGCTTCCATACCAAGGAAGCGCGCCTCGCACCGGGCGCCACCGTTTACAACACCAAACTGGAACCGTCCATTAAGGGCCTGAACGACGTAGTCGTAATCGGTTACGGTACCGTGAAAAGAAAAGACGTAACGGGCAGCGTAGGGGAAGTGAAGATGGCCGACATGGAAAAGGCCCCGGTTGCCAGCTTCGAACAGGCGCTGGCAGGCAGGGTGGCGGGTGTACAGGTATCCTCGACCGACGGCCAGCCGGGCGCAGGTCTCCAGATCGTTATCCGCGGCAACAACTCGGTTACGCAGGAGAACTCCCCACTGTACGTGGTGGACGGATTTCCCATGGAAAGCCCGGACAATAACGTGATCAACCCGGCGGACATCGCCTCCATCGAAGTGCTGAAAGACGCTTCGGCCACGGCCATTTACGGCGCCCGCGGCGCCAACGGGGTGATCATGATCACCACCAAGCAGGGCAAACTCGGCGCACCGGTGGTCAATTACCAGACCTGGATGGGCGTGATGCAGAACATCCGCCAGCAGGAAATGATGGAACCCTACGAGTTCGTGAAATACCAGCTGGAAATGAACCCCGGCATGTATACGCCCATCTACCTGAAAGACGGGAAAACGCTGGAAAGCTACCGCAATGTGAAAGGCGTGAACTGGCAGGACCTCGTGTTCCGCAACGCCTTCGTGCACAACCACAACCTGTCGCTGCGCGGCGGTACGGATAAAACGAAGTATTCGCTCTCCGGTTCCATCCTGTCGCAGGACGGTATCATCATCAACAGCGGTTTCCGCCGTTACCAGGGCCGCGCGTCCATCGACCAGACGATCAGCAACAAGGTAAAAGCCGGCATCAACGTCAATTATACCGGCACCAAAACCTTCGGCACTTTCGCGAATTCAACGACCAGCGGTCCCGCCAGCGGCCCCACATCCAGCCTGATGTACAGCGTATGGGGTTTCCGCCCGGTAACCGGTGATTCCACGAACGACGCGTCGCTGATCGACGAGCCGTTCGACCCGAACGTGGACCCGCTCGCCGAGTGGCGCATCAACCCGATCATTTCCACCAAAAACGAATACAACCCTTCTTTCAACAATACCCTCATCGCGAATGCCTACGCGGAGTTCAAACCGCTGAAGTACTTCACGCTGCGGATCACGGGCGGCCTTACGAAAATCAACATCCGCCGCGAATTGTTCAATAACTCCAACACGCGCCTGGGCAATCCCAAGAGCAGCGCGCTGGGGGTGAACGGCTCGGTCGACAACCAGGAGATCAATAACCTGCTGAACGAAAACACGCTCAGTTATGTGCGCACTTTCAATAAAAAACACAACCTGAATGTGGTAGGAGGGGTGACGCTGCAAAAAATATCGAGCTACCGTTTCGGTTTCAGCTCCACGCAGGTGCCCAACGAGGCGCTGGGTATGAGCGGCCTCGATGAAGGTACTGTAACGGCTTCGCCCAACGAAAAGTCGAGCAATGCGCTGATGTCGTTCCTCGGCCGCGTGAACTACGGTTACAATTCGAAATACCTGCTGACGGTATCGTTCCGCGCCGACGGCTCCTCCAAATTCGCAAACGGCAACAAATGGGCCTCGTTCCCCTCCGGTGCGCTGGCCTGGCGGATCATCGAGGAACCGTTCATGAAGCAGTTCAACTGGCTGTCTGACGCCAAACTGCGCGCAGGCTACGGCCTTACCGGCAATAACCGCGTGCTGGATTTTGCGTACCTCTCGTCGCTGCAGACGTTCGTGTATTCCGGGTATTCCTACGGCAACAACCTCGAAGCGGGTCTCATCCCCGGCAACCTGGGCAACAGGAAGCTGAAATGGGAAACCACCGCGCAGACAGACATCGGCCTCGACCTCGGGTTCCTCAAAAACCGCATCACCCTCACCACCGACTATTACAAAAAGAATACGCGCGACCTGTTGCTGCTGGCCACGCTGCCGGGCTCAACCGGTTACCTGAGCGGTTTCCGGAACGTAGGCCGCGTATCGAACGAAGGGCTCGAATTCACCCTGAACACGGTGAACGTGCAGGGGAAAAAATTCACCTGGTCGAGCAACTTCAACATCGCCTTCAACCGCAACAAGGTGCTGCAGCTGAACGACGGAGAGCCGAGCATGGCCACCCGCATCACCTGGGGCAACTTCAACAACGCTTTCCCCTACATCGCCATCCCCGGCCAGCCGATCGCGCAGTTTTACGGGTTCCTCTTCGACGGGGTGTACCAGTACAGCGATTTCAACAAACTGCCCAACGGGAGTTATGTGCTGAGAGACGATGTGCCCAACAATACCATGCCTCGCGCCAATATCACGCCGGGCCATATCAAATACAAAGACATTAATAACGACGGGCAGGTGGATAACAACGACCTCACCATCATCGGCAATCCCAACCCGAAACACACGGGCGGTTTCTCGAACAACTTCACCTACGGCGGTTTCGACCTGAACGTATTTTTCCAGTGGAGCTACGGGAACGATCTGCTGAACGCTAACCGCATCGAATTCGAAGGCGGCGACGTGGTGCGGCACTACCTCAACATGTTCAAATCGTTCGAAAAACGCTGGACGCCCGAGAATCAGACCAACGAGCTGTACCGCGTAGGCGGCCAGGGCCCGCAGGTCTATTCGTCCCGCACCATCGAGGATGGCTCATACCTCCGCCTGAAAACGGTGGCGCTGGGTTACACCCTGCCGGCGAGCATCCTGAGAAGGGCGCATATCAAAACGCTGCGGGTATACGCGGCTGCGCAGAACCTGTACACGTGGACGAACTACACCGGCCTCGATCCGGAAGTGTCTGTCCGCCATTCGGCCCTCACGCCGGGCTTCGACTGGTCTGCCTATCCGAAAGCGCGCACGCTTACCCTGGGGCTCGATCTTACTTTTTAATGTTTAAAAAGTGGTGTGGATGAAACCGGGTATGTTCTGCGAGATTCCATCCGGCCACTGAAAAATAAATTGTTATGATGAAACGCATCCTTATATGCTTATTACTGGCCGCCTCTACCATGAGCGCCTGTAACAAGTTCCTGGAAACGGAACCGGAAGACTTTGTGACGCCGGAAAACTATTACAATACGGAAGCCGACCTGCGCCGCGCGCTGAACGGGGTGTACAACCGGCTGATCGACAACTTCGGGCGCATGTATTCCCGTGGCCTGTTTACCTACCTGTCTATCAGCGATGAGTTCTTCTTCAAAAGCATCACTATCAACAACATCCGCGTGATGGAATTCGACGCGGGCCAGCTGGACATCGGGCGTTTCTGGGAAACGGCCTACCAGGGCATCGACCGGGCGAACCTCCTGCTCGAGAACATCAACAAGCCGAAGATGGACGAAACCAAACGGAATGTCATCAAAGGGGAAGCGCTGTTCCTGCGAGGGTATTATTATTTCCTGCTGGTGGACAACTTTGGCGGTGTACCGCTGAAACTCGTGTCTACCAAATCACCGAATGAGGCCTTCCTGCCCCGCTCCACCGTGAAGGAAGTATACACCCAGATCCTGAAAGACATGCTGGAAGCGGAGAAACTCGTGAGCGACATCAACGGGTATACTTACAACGAAACCGTTACCCAAACCGCCGTACAGGCCATCCTGGCGAGGGTGTACCTCACCATGGCAGGGGAGCCGCTGAAGGAAACAGCGCGTTACAAGGATGCGCTGGAATATGCCGACAAGGTGATCAATTCCGGCCGCCATTCCCTCAGCCCGGACTACAAACAGATTTTTATCAATCACTCGCAGGATAAATACGACTTGCAGGAGTGCATCTGGGAAGTGGGCATGTATGGCAACCAGCTGGGCAATGCGCAACTGGCCGGCGCCGTGGGTATCGAGAACGGCCTGGAATGCCCGGACGACAAGATCGGGTATAGCGGCGGCAGCGTGCATCCCACCGCGCGGCTGTTCAGTCTCTATGCCGCTACGGATCTGCGCCGCGACTGGGCCATCGCACCTTACCGCTATGTCACCACCAACGGCGTAACCACCAAATCGAACTACACCGCCGCGCAGATCTATGATCGCACCTGCGGGAAATGGCGCCGGGAATATGAAATGTCCACGCCGAAAAACCGGAGCTACAACTCCACCAACTTCCCCGTTATCCGTTATGCGGATGTGCTGCTGATGAAGGCGGAAGCCGAGAATGAAGTGAACGGGCCCAGCGCTGCGGCTTACAACGCGTTGAACATGGTGAGAAGAAGGGGCTACGGCAAGCCGCTGGGCACACCGGATGCCGCGGTGGATGCGCCGGCAGGCATGGATAAAGCGGCGTTCCTCGCGTACATCCAGGATGAGCGCGCCCGTGAGCTGTCGTTTGAAGCCATGCGCAAACACGACCTGATCCGCTGGGGGCTCTATTTGTCCAAAATGCAGTCGCTTGCCGCGGAAATCACCGCCACAGCGCCTTCCGGCCTCAAATATGCAGCCAATGCCGCTAAAAATATCACGCCCAGGAACCTGGTGTTCCCTATTCCTAACACAGAACTGACGGTGAACCGCCTGATCGTTCAAAATCCGAACTGGTAAACATGCGTAAGGTATTCTATACACTGGCTGCGGCCATGCTGCTGGCGGCCTGTAAAAAAGACAAAGTGTCGATGCCCGACTTCCAGGTGCACACCAGCTCCCTGACTTACAAAGTGGGCGACACGGTAAAATTCATCTTCACGGGCAACCCGGACAACATCTCGTTCTTTTCCGGCGAACCGGGCCGCAATTACGAGTTCCGGAAACGCACCAGCGCCGCGAACGACCTCCGGATTGAATTCGGCAGTTGGGTGCAGTTCGGGGTGATCTATCCCAACCTGCAACTGCTCGTATCCAACAACTACAACGGTAAAGCCACGGCGGCCGACATTCAGGCGGCTACGTGGACGGATATCAGCAGTCGCGCCAAATTCTCCACCGGCGCAGACAATACGCCTTCCGGCCTCCTGAGCCTGAAAGAGTTTGCGCGGCCGCAAAAGGATTCCGCCATGGTTTACGTGGCGTTTCGTTACACCGATACCAAAAAAACACAGGGGCAAAACCGCTGGGTGATACGTACCTTCAGTGCCACGAACGTGTCTGACGACGGCGTGGTGACCCCGCTGGCCGTGATGGCCACGGGCGGCTGGCAGCAGGTGGATTTTAAGAATCCTGCGGCCGTATGGAGCATCACCACGGCGCAGCTGCTGATGTTCGGCGGCAACGCTACGGCTGACGACAATGAAGACTGGGTGATCAGCAAGGGTTTCAATCCCTGGCAGATCGCGCCCGATGCAGGAGCGGGGCTGAAAAACGTGAGCGGCGTGATGAATGAATACGCCTACGTGTACAAGAAACCCGGCACCTATAAAGTTGTATTCGATGCGTCGAACGTGCGGTACAACGGCGAAAAACGCCTGACCCGCGAAGTTACATTAACCATTACACCATAGGCAGAATTATGAATGTTGCGATTGATACGTCGGTAATTGTTGTTTTCTCGGTATTTATCATGCTGGTGGGTTTTTCTTTTTCAAGAACGGGCCGTAACCTGAAATCGTTTTTTGCAGCGGGAGAGGCGGTGCCCTGGTTTATCGGCGGCCTTTCCCTGTTTATGAGCTTTTTCTCCGCAGGCACCTTCGTGGCCTGGGGCTCCATTGCCTACAAATACGGCTGGGTGGCGGTCACCATTCAATGGACGATGTGCATCGGCGGCCTGGTAACGGGTCTCTACATCGCACCGAAATGGAAGGCCACGGGCAACCTCACCGCCGCGGAGTTTATCCGCGAACGGCTGGGCGCCGGCGTACAGCAATCGTACATCTATATCTTTATGCTGGTGTCGCTGCTGATCAAAGGATCCGTGTTGTATTCCGTGGCCAAGCTCGTGAGCTCTTCACTCGGTTTTCCGCTCATGCCGAGCACCGTGGTGCTGGGCCTCTTCATGATCGCCTACACCGCCGTGGGCGGGCTGTGGGCGGTGATGGTGACAGACATCCTGCAATTCGTGATACTGACCGCCGCCGTATTGATCATCATTCCCCTCGCATTCGACGCCGCGGGCGGGCTGGACCAGTTCCTCCACTTTTCGCCGGAAGGTTTTTTCAGCGTGGTGAACGGGGAGTATACCTGGGGTTTCATTTTAGCCTTTGCGTTATACCATATTTTTTACATCGGCGGCAACTGGACGTTCGTGCAGCGCTATACCAGCGTGGACACGCCAAAGTCGGCTTCCAAAGTGGCTTACCTCTTCGCCGGGCTGTATATCATCAGTCCCGTTTTATGGATGCTGCCGCCCATGCTGTATAAACTGATCAATCCTTCACTGCAGGGGCTGGATGCGGAAAACGCCTACCTGATGGTGTGCAAGCATGTGCTGCCGGCGGGATTGATGGGATTGATCCTGACGGGCATGTATTTTTCCACGTCCGCTTCCGCCAATACGGCGTTGAATGTAGTGTCCGCGGTATTCACCAACGATATTTACAAAGGCCGCATCAACCCCGGCGCTTCCGATAAAAAACTGATGTTCGTGGCCCGTTTATCGTCGTGGTTCTTCGGGCTGGGCATGATCGGGATTGCACTGATCGTACCGTATATCGGCGGCATCGTGGAGTTTACCCTGAGCATCGGCGCCATTACCGGCGGACCATTGCTGGCGCCGCCCATCTGGGCGCTGTTCTCCAAACGGCTGAACGGCAGGGCCACGTTGCTGATCACCATCATCAGCCTGGCGGCGAATTTATTATTCAAGATCATTTTACCGTTCACGTCCGACATCAGGCTCAGCCGAGCCGATGAAATGCTGGTAGGCGTGGGGCTGCCGTTTTTAATGCTGGTGGCCTACGAAATTTACGCCCGCATGCGCGGCTCCATCAGCGAAGAATACCTGCACCTGCAGCAGGTGCGGGCCGAAAGGAAAATCGAGCGGCTTGCGCCCGATCCGGAAGAAGCGCTGGCCATTCACCAGCAGAATATTTTCGGGTTGAAAGTGATCGCTTTCTCGCTGGCGTTTATTGCCCTGCTGCTATATGTGCTTTGTTTCTTCGCCGCCGGCAGCGCCGTGCTGGTAGCGGTGATTGCGACGGTTATTCTTTTACTGGCGCTCATCCCGCTGAGGGCTTCACGGAAAAAGGCAGCTTGATGGATGGGAGGAACTTAAATATGATGGCCGGAGGTTTCATTGCAAGAATGTGCAAACCGGAAACGGCTGCTGAAGGTTTTATCGAAAAAGGATGGGTGATGAAAGAACGAATTTTTCATACTGTTGAAAGTTGTATTGAAAAAAGTAAGGTGGTGCGTAGCACCAAACAGCTGATTGCATCGGCAGCAGGGCGGAGATTATTCGCCCTGTTGGCATTGGTATTGACAGGATGGACTGCCTCGGCACAGATCACTGTGGAAAGCAGGGGTGTGCAATTACGCTGGGAACATTCGGAGAAGGGGTACCAGCTGAAAGGCCTCGCCGTGAAGCAGGGCGGCCGCTGGTTGCCGTTGCCGCATACGAGCGGCGAATATACCGTGTTGTATTCGGCAGAGAAACCATCTGCCACGGAGCCCATCCCGGTATATGATGCCAAAGGAGCACAGATCGATTTCCCCGAAAAAAAATATCATTACGTCATTCCCCTCTGGAAGGAGCTCACCAGTCCGGTGCAGCTCAATACCGCCGGTGAGGCCTGGCATTTTTATCCTTCTGCGGCCAGGGACGTTCATTCCCGCGCACAGGTGTTTTCTGCGGAAAACAATCGCGCGGAAATCACCGCTATGTGGATGCTGGACACGCTGTATTCTACAGATGTGCAAGTACGGATTACGCTCAAAGCGAAGGCCGACGGCTATTTTTCCGTGGCCACCCCCACGCTGGCGGTTTACCCGGAAAACAGTTTCGCCTGGGCCGGTATTCCCGGTTATTACCAGAGCAACTTTATAGAGAAAGATTTTGTGAAGGCGGCGGTGTATATGCAGGGTATCCCTGAAAAACCGTTGCTTGTGCGGGAAAGGGCGGCGTCTACGCTGTCGCCTTTTATCGAAGGCAAGAACCGTGTAACCATGGCCGTTATCCCGGAACCGGGCACCGGCCGCGATCCCTGGGCTACCAATACCAAAACGCAGGACGCCTGGCGGTTGGGGCTTTCCCTGATGAACCGCAAAGGGCAGCTGTCGCCCACGCTCTACCATCCCGTGCTGGGGCAGGAAGGGTCTGCTTTGAAGAAGGGTGAAACGGTGGAGTTTTCTTTCCGTTATTCCCTGCAGCCCGCCAATTGGTACACCGTATACAAACATGCCATCAACGACATTTACCGCTTCCCGGATTTCCTGGCGCTGAAAGAAACCCGCCGTTCGCTGACCGACCGCATCCTGGCGATGCATCAGTATGTGATCAGCGATTCCACGTCGCTTTGGCGCACGGAGGACTTTAACGGCATGAAAATAGGCGCCCAGGCATATCTCGGCGGCGTATACGGCTCGGAGAAAGATGCCATGAAGAATTCTGATTACGGCGCGATGTGGATGCTGGCTTCCATTACGAACGACCCGGTATTAAAAGAAACACGGCTACCCTTCGCCCGTAATTTTAAACTGCAGCAGCAGACCACTACAGGGGGATTCTTCCGCGGCGCTGCTGCGGGACAATACTACCTGTCGAAAAGCAAGCGGTTCACGGAAGAATGGGGGCCTTACGTGGAGCCCATCGGCACCACCTATTACGTGCTGATGGATGCGGGGAATATCCTGCTCTTCAATCCCGCCGATACGGCCATGAAACATGTATTGACGGCGGCGGCAGATCGTTTGCTGGGCTGGATGGGCAGCAGCGGTAACTGGCAGGTGGCATACGACCATGCCACGCAGGCGCCGATGTTCCGCGAAGTGGAAGACCTCCGGCCTACGTTCTACGGGTTGCTGATTGCTTACAAAATATTAAAACAGCCTAAATACCTTGCGGCTGCGAAAAAGGGCGCCGATTGGTACATACAGCATGCGGTGGATAAGGGGAGTTTCCTGGGCGTGTGCGGCGATACCCGGTTTGTGCCGGACTTCGCCACCGGCCAGAGTGTTCAGGCATTGCTTGAATTGTTTGAACTGACAGGACAGGAAAAATACCGCGCCGCCGCTATTAAAACCGCCAGGTTTTACACCACGTCCGTGTACACGCATCCCATTCCCGACAATGCCGTCAAAACGGTGAACGGCGTGGAAAGAAAAGACTGGGAGATCAGCCAGGCCGGCCTCAGTTTCGAACACGGCGGCACCTTTGGCAGCGCCAATAAACGCGGCCCTATTCTGCTGGCGAGCCATGCCGGCTTGTTTGTGCGCATGTTCACAATCACGAAAGATTCGCTCTTCCTGCATATGGCGCGTGCCGCGGCGCTGGGCCGCGATGCATTCGTAGACCCCGCCACCGGTGTGGCGTCTTATTATTGGGATGTGATGAACAAAGGCGCCGGTCCATACCCCCATCATGCCTGGTGGCAGATCGGGTGGATTACGGATTACCTGCTGGCCGAAGCGGAATTGCGCTCCGGCGGTAAGGTGAAATTTCCGCGTGGTTTCATCACGCCGAAAGTAGGCCCGCACCAGTCGTACGGCTTTGCGCCGGGCATGGTGAACGGCACGCCCGCGCAGTTGATGCTCCGGCAGGGACTGCTGCAGACGGATTCGCCTTACCTCGATTATTACTGCGCTATCAGCGAAAAACAGAAAAAGCTATTCTTCATACTCCTGAATAACCACCACCAGGCGCTGCGCACTACCGTGAAAGCTCATTACGCCGCTGTTCCGGTAACACCCGCAAACGCTGCAACGGACATCGCGGTGCACATCAAACCCTATGGTATACAGGTTGTTGAAATAAATCTCCGGTAACAGATGAAAGGGCTCCTGATATGGATGTTGTTGGTCGCTGCGGGCATGATGCCGGCGGCCGCGCAACGCAGTTATTTCATAGAAGCGGAAGACTTCCGCATCCGCGGCGGCTGGATAGCCGAAAAGCCGCCCGGGGTGGAGGTGTCCGGTCAGCAGATTTTGCGGGTGTTGTCGGGAGGCGTGAAGGCCGCCGATGCGCTCACCATGATCAGGATAGCAACACCCGGCACTTACACCGTTTGGGCGCGCACCATCGACTACCCGGCCGATAGGCCCGGTACCCGTTTGTTCCGCGTACTGGTGAACGACGTGCCCATGGAAAACGAATCCGGCAAACACGGCAAAGAAGGTTACCACTGGGAAAAGGCCGGCATCGCCCGGCTTGATACCGGCGAGAACGTCATTCAGCTGCGCGATTCCCGCGGCAACTTCGCCAGGGTGGATGCCGTTTTCCTCACGGCGGAAAACATCGATCCGGCTACCGCCAACCTGCAGCCGTATAAGACAGCACATCTCTCCATATCCACCACACCAGCACCGCAACCCGCCACACCGGTGGTGAAAATTCCTGAAGGTGCGGCGGTAGCGGCTACCCTGGAAAACGAATTCCTGAAACTGGAGTTTGTCAAAGCAGGGCATCTCGCCGCCCGCACGGCGGTGAAACAATCCGGCAGCTGGCAATACCTCCGTGAAGGCATGGAAGAGCACCGCTTATTATTGCTCAGCGCCGATAACCCGCAGATCACCTTCGGTGGTTTTTTTCCGGGCTGGAACGGTTCGCTGGGCTTCAGCAATTTTACCTGCAGGGGAAAAAACTATACCATCATGGAGCCTGAGAACCTGCGCAATCCTTTTTTGTCCGGCACCCTCACGGCCTTTCAGGCAACGGCGGCGGAGCCCGCCGGGAAGCACCGTTTGGTGGTGACGTACCAGTCGCGTGACGGGCAAACCATCAAAGGCACCTGGGAATTATTGCCCGGCCATCGCCATCTCCAGCTGAACCTCCAATATACCGCGCCGAAAGCGGCCTATTATAGCCTGGTCGTTACCGCCTTCCAGGGCATGGCGCCGCAAAGGGTGGCTGAGATCCAGCTGCCGCCGATGTTCCAGTATCAGCGGATACCGGAGCAGCCGATGATATTAGCTTCGGCCATGATGCCGCAGCCATTGGCCATGGCGGAACTGAAGGAACAGCCGTTGACGACTTTCATCACGGGCGTGCGGGAAGGTTTTCCGCTCGACTGGGCCATGTCGGCAACATCGGTGATGGGGTTCGGCATCAAAAATGAACGGAACGAGGTACAGCCGGTTGCGCTATCGCCGGTGCCGGGGTTGAAGGATGCTAAACTCGCCGCCGGCCAGTCGCTGCAGCGTTCTTTCGCCGTGGGCGCGATGCCCTCCGGCTGGAACGATGCGCTGGAGTATATTTCAGACAGCATTTATGCGGTGAAAGACTATCGCCGCCAGCAATTGTCGCTGACGGAAACGATGTTCAATATCACCGATCTCCTGCGCAACGACACGGCCGCCGGCTGGGCGCCTGCGCTGAAAGGATTTTATGATATCGAAGCCGATCCCCATGCTGCGCCTACCGTCGTGCAGTCGGCCCCGTTAGCGGTGGTAGCCACGGCCATCCTGGGCCGTGATGAGGATTTTTACATCCGCCGCGCATTGCCGACGATTGAATATACCCTCAGCCGCAGCGGTTTCCGCTGGGCACAGAAAGGCATGAGCAAAAAGGCCGGCACCCTGAGCCCTTATGGTTCCCAGTATACCACAGCGTATTATGAAGGTTTGTACCGGCTGCTGGGGGAAACCAATCCCTGGCTGAAAAAAATAGCCCTGCCCAACAATAGCATCCGCGATGCGAAAGGGTATTCGGTGGTCATTCCCGCATGGACGCAGGAACTGGCCGCATACCGCCTCACCGGCCAGCGCAGCTGGCTGGACGCCGCGGCTGCTCATGCGGATGCGTTCATCAGTAGTGAAGTGCATGGGACCAAGACGGTGCCGCTCAGCAAACAGCCATTTTACAATACATCGTTTTACGCCTACTGGTGGGATTTCACCGATCTCTTTGACGCCACCGGCAATACGGCCTATCTCAAAGCCGCTGCTGATGCCGCATTCCATACGCTGGCCGGCGTGCGCAGTTACCCGGCCATCAAGGACACGCTGCAAACCATTCACCCCGGTAACGTGTACGAAGGCAATACCACCATGTGGTGGAAAGGTGGCGTCCGGTACCGGCTCGGGTTCCCGCGCCGTGCCGGTGATGCACCGGAGAAAAAAGTGCCCGAATCGCTGGTGTCGCCGGTGGGTTTGGGATTCGAACAGCCTTTCACATTTTTTGATCCGGGTAAGCTGGTACGGCATGTATTCATGAGCAACTGGGCGCCGCACCTGTTGCGGCTGCACGCGCAGGCGCCGCGGAAGATATTTGAAACCTACGCCCGCAATGCGGTGATCGGCCGGTTTACGAACTACCCGGGTTATTACGCCACCGGCTTCACAGACATCACCATGCAGCCGGATTTCCCGTACAAAGGCCCGGACGTCAGCTCCATCTACTATCATCATATTCCGCCCCATCTCGCTTTTACGATGGATTACCTGGTAACGGAAATCATGCAGCGAAGCGGCGGGAAAGTGCGCTTTCCTTATGCCAAGCAGGATGGTTTCGTATGGTTCAACAACCGGATTTTCGGGGCAGGAAAAGGGACGGTGATGGACGACGCCGGTGTGAGCCTCTGGCTGAAGCGCGGCCTGGTCACCATCGATAACCCCGCCGTCAATTACGTGACGGCCGTATCGGATAAACGTTTCTGGATATTGCTGACGAGTGAAGCGGATGAAGCATTGTCGTGCAACATCACCCTCGGCAACGAAGCGCCGGTGGCGGACAATGCCGCCCCCACGGCTTATCAGACCGAATCGGCTGTGACAGGCCGCAAAGTGACGGTAAACGTGGGCGCAAAAGGATTTGCGGCAGTGAGCTTTCCGCTGAACGGTAAAAGAGCCCCGGCGAAAATCAGCGTGCTGAAAGAAGGGATGCAGTCGGTCGATTTCGGGCCGGGCATCGGTATGTGCTACGTTTTCCGTATCCGTTCGCCTTTCGGCTGGGATTCGATATACGGTTATCTCGAATCCACCTTGTCCGACGGCGCAAAAGTAACCGTCAACATGAACCACAGTGAAGACACGCTGACGGCGTACCCGTTTGAATGGTCGTTCCACCCGTTGCAGGCAGGAGAGGAGGCGAACGTGAAAGTGGTGGTGACAACGAAAGACGGCAGAACATTTGAAAAGAACCTGATACTCTGACATTGCAGAAACACATCACCATGAGCCACACAAGGATAATCGGGAGCATCATGCTGTTGCTGGCATCCGGCGCTGCGTTGGCGCAGGGCAATAACGATCTGATTGCCGCTTCGCAGGCAGGGGCGTCGCCGTTGTACTTCCAGCCCGCGGCCAATACCGCACTGGTGAGCCCCGGTGCATTTTACAACGAAAAGGAATGTGCCCCGCGCAACGGGTTGCCTGCGTTCTTCAAAAAAGCGGCGGCCGGTAAACCGTTGCTGATCGGCTTCATCGGCGGCAGTATTACCCAGGGCAACGCCGGTTACCGCCCGCAAACGCTGCGGTATATACAGGCCATGTATCCGGGAACCGATATCAAAGCACTGAATGCCGGCGTGTCCGGTACCGGCACCGACCTTGGCGCCTGCCGCGTGAAAGAACAATTGCTGCAACACCGCCCCGACCTGGTGTTCGTGGAATTCGCCGTGAACGGCGCCTATGCGGAAGGCATGGAAGGCATCGTGCGGCAGGTGAAAAAAAGCGGGGCGGAAGTTTGCCTGATTTATACCATCACCGGTGCACATACAAAAATATACGCAGCAGGGAAGGTGCCAGAGAATGTGGCGGGTCTGGAGAAGATCGCCGCGCATTACGGCGTGCCGTCCATTCATCTCGGTATGGAAGCCTCCATGCTGGAGCAGCAGGGGCGCCTGTTGTGGAAAGGAGCAGCCGGCGATACGGCCGGTCATATCCTTTTTTCGACAGATGGTGTGCACCCCCTCGATGCCGGCGGCAATTTGTATGCGGCCGCCATTGCGAGAGGGATGGAGAAAATCAAGAAGGAAAAACCCACCGGCGGCAACAAACAGTTGCCCGCGCCGGTTTTTGCAGATAATTGGGAGGATGCGGGCATGTATGCGCCGCGCGACATCGCTGTTTTCAGCAAAGGCTGGGAACCGGTGATCATCCAACAGTTTGCGCCCTGGTTCCCCCAAATCGAAAAAGCATCCACGCCCGGTGAATCTTTCACGTTCCGCTTCAGGGGAACCGGCTTCGGCATTTTTGATGTGGGCGGACCGGAAGCAGGGCAGGTCACCATCGAAGTGAACGGCAAGTCGATGCAGGTGCAGCCGCCCCTGGTGCCGGGCACGCAGGTGTACCGGCTGGCGGAAGGCGACAGCCTGCCCGTGAACCGTTTCAACGTGTATTGCAACAACCGTTACCGCGGCCAGCACCAGTTTTTTACGCTGCCCTCCGGCGATTACACCGTCACCATCCGCCTATCGGGCCGGAAAGCAGATAAGCGCACCATACTGGGTCCGGAACAGGTGGACGATATTACGAAGCATCCCGAGAAGTACGACCAGACGGTATTGTACCTCGGCAGGATACTCATTAAAGGAACGCTGCAGTTAAACGGAAACCGGTGACAACAATGGTTGGGAATGCTCCCATAAATTGGGAATGTTCCCACCTTGTTGAGGACATGGTTTGTATGACAATGCTGTACGCGCAGTATTAAATTTGACTTTCAGTTGGAAACGCACTTTATGAAAAACGGATCTCCACGTATGATAACCTGTCTTTTGTTGCTGAGCCTTGGCGCACAGGCGCAGGTACGCGTGTCGTCCGGCAGCGAAGGAGTTAAGATTACATCGGCTGGTCGTACCTACACATTTACGCCCGCTTTCCGGATCCTGTATAATGCCGCCGATCCCGCGATGGCGCTTAAACCGGCCGGCATCCGTAAAGTAGAATACAATGTGCTCACCTGGAAAGTGACAGACAGCAGCAAAGCGGATTTCATTCAAAAGAAAGTCAATGCCTCGGTGGCCGGCGACGGATTCGACGACCGGATTCTGCGCGCGAAAAGCGAGTGGCGCACGGCCAGTATTTACAACGCGGGCGAAAGTGTATCACTGCAGGCGAACGGTTTCCGGCAAAATAAAGACACTGTATTTTTTTCATATCCATATACCGATGGTTCGCTGAGCGCTTACGTGGCGCTTTCAGCGAAACCATACCCCGTATTGCATTTTACCTTCAGGCCGGGCAAGAGTGGCTATTACAGCATCGGTTACACCGGCGCGCCTGCTTTCACGAAAGAACAGGTTGCCGGCCTCTGGCAGCCGCTCATCTGGCAGGAGAAACGGGTGCCTGATGCGGCGTATCTCACCCCGGCATTCATGGCGCCGCTGCCGCTCACCATGGTGAACGACGGCCGCAATACGCTGGGCGTACTCGCCTCGCCGGAACATCTGCCCTTCCAACCTTTGCCCATGCTGCCCAACAGCCAGTTCGGTGTTGCTGTTAGAAACGAAGAAGGTAAGCTGCAGCCGCAGGTGTATGCGCCCATCCCCGGTGGCGCCGGTTCGCACATGAGCAAAGGCGATGTGTTCTCTTTTTCCATGCAACTGGTTGCCGAACCGCAGGATATCACCCATACTTACCAGCATATCGCGCAAAAGATATTCGGTTTCCGCGACTACCGCCGCAACGATATTGCTTCGCTCAACACGGTGCTGGATAATATGACGGCCTATGCGATGACGCACTACGCCTGGTTTGTAGACAGTCTCAAAGGGTTCGCCTATTCTACCGATGTACCGGGCGCCGTAAAAAACGTATCGAGCCTCAACCCGCTGGAATTGGCCCTGGTGCGTGACGATTCGGTGATGTTCGAAAAACGGGCCTATCCGCTCACGGAGTTTATGCTCAGCCGGGAGAAATTCCTCTTCAGCCTCGACAGCCTGCAGAAAATACAAAGCCCCTCCCGCCGCCTGAAAGGTCCGGTAGCGCCGCTTTCCGAGCTGGGCGCCCTTTATGCCGTATTCGGTCAATCCAATTCCTTTTACCTGCGCATGATGGAGCGGGAATACAACACGGAGCGCGTACGTAACCTCGACGTGAAAGAAAAAGGCGCCAGCTGGATAAACGCCATGCATCTCTATAAAGCCACCGGCAAACAGGCATATCTCGCCGCCGCCAGAACGAAGGCAGACGAATACCTGCGGCAGCGGGTGCGGCAGCCGCAAACGGCATTCAACGATCCGTTCGCAGGCAGTTTCTTTTTCTGGCCGGCCTACACGAACCGCTGGATTGAACTAAGCCAGCTGTACGAGCTGACGGGCGATACGGCCTATCTTAACGCGGCCGTTCAGGGTGCGAGGAATTACACCATGTTTACGTGGATGGGCCCGAAGATACCGGACAGCAGTATCACCGTGAACAAAGGCGGCAAAGCGCCGATGTACTGGTACCTGCGTTCGAAAGGCCATGCGCAGATGTATTATCCTGAAGAACAGGCGCCGGCGTGGCGTTTGTCGGAAATCGGCCTGACCCCGGAGTCTTCCGGTACGTCCACCGGCCACCGCGGCATCTTTATGACCAACTATGCACCCTGGATGCTCCGCATCGGGTATTATGCGAAGGACACCTTCCTGATGAACGTTGCGAAAGCGGCGGTGGTAGGGCGGTACAGGAGCTTTCCCGGTTATCATATCAACACGGAAAGGACCACCGCCTATGAGCAGGAAAACTTTCCGCTGCACGACCATAAAGCACAAAGCGTCAATTCATTCCACTATAACCACATCCTGCCGATGGCGTCGATGCTGATCGATTACCTCGTGACGGATGCGTTCGTGAAAAGTCGCGGACAGATCAGCTTCCCGGCGGAATACATCGAAGGGTACGCGTACCTGCAGAACAAGTTGTACGGCAGCGCGCCCGGTAAGTTTTATAACGTCGAGGGCGCACAGCTGTGGATGCCGGCAAAGCTGTTGTCTGCCACCAGCAAGGAACTGAATTACATTGCCGCACGCAAAGGCAACCGGTTGTTGCTGGCATTTACGAACCAGAGCGCGGCGGCAGCGGAGAGCGGTATCACACTGAACCCCGCGTTGGTAAAAACTGGTGACGGAACGCGCATCACACCGCTCAACGGCGTGAAGGCGGCAGGGAAGGGGAATACTTTCCGCTTCACCGTACCGCCGAACGGCATCGCGGTGTTTGCGGTGGAAAACGTAACGCCCGTTGTACAGTTCCAGGATAAGATACTGGCAACGGCGAAGGATAACGGGAACGACTACGCGGAAATCCCGACGGGCCGGGCCAAAGCCCTGCTGTTTAAGCTGGGCGCATATGGGCGGCGGCTGTTCGTGTACCTGGAAGACGATGATAATCAGTGGCGCAGTGTGCGCCTGCATTATACCGATGCGGCCGGCAAAGAGCAGGCGCTGCACGATACCGCCTACCCGTTCGAGTTCACCGTGCCCCTGCAGCGGGCGTACCCGCTGCAATGCCGGCTGACACTCACCAGGCCGGATGGCTCCGTTGTAACAAGTGAAAAAATAACCATAGGCAATTAAAAGACTCATATGATAAAGCTGGAAGCGACCGGGCGCCGTTCATTCCCGGAAAAAAACATTGTTGTTGACCTCGTGATCACCGGTGGCGGCCTCTCCGGCGTATGCGCCGCCATTACCGCCGCGCGCCAGGGACTGAAAGTAGTGTTGGTGCAGGACAGATCTGTGCTCGGCGGAAACGCCAGCAGTGAAGTGAGACTGTGGATCCTCGGCGCCACCTCGCACATGGGCAATAATAACCGTTGGGCCCGGGAAGGCGGGCTGGTAGACGAAATACTCGTGGAAAACACCTACCGAAACCCCGAAGGCAACCCGGTGATCTTCGATATGATCCTGCTCGATAAAGTGGCGCAGGAGCCCAATATCACCCTGCTGCTCAATACCACGGTATATGAGGTGCAGAAAAAGAACGACGCCGAAATCAGTGCGTTAAAAGCGTTCTGTAGCCAGAACCAGACGGAATATCTCCTCAGTGCGCCGTTGTTCATCGACGCTTCCGGCGACGGGGTGGTGGGTTTCCTGGCCGGCGCTGCATTCCGGATGGGCGCCGAGAAAAAAGAAGAACTCGGGGAGCTGTTTGCCCCCTCTGAAGAATATGGCGAACTGCTGGGCCACAGCCTGTATTTCTACAGCAAGGACACCGGCCGTCCTGTAACGTTCACCCCGCCCGCCTTTGCGCTGGATGATATTACGAAAGTGCCCCGCTATCGCAGCTTCAACGCGAAGGAATACGGCTGCAAGCTCTGGTGGATTGAATATGGCGGCCGGCTCGATACCGTGCACGACACGGAAACCATCAAATGGGAGCTCTGGAAAGTAGTCTACGGCGTATGGAACCACATCAAAAACTCCGGTGAGTTTCCCGAAGCGGAAAACCTCACGCTGGAATGGGTGGGCATGATACCCGGCAAACGCGAAAGCCGCCGCTTCGAGGGGGATTACATGATGCGCCAGCAGGACATTGTGGAACAGCGCGAACATGAAGATGCCGTGGCCTTCGGCGGCTGGTCGATCGATCTGCACCCGGCCGACGGTGTGTTCAGTGAAAAACCGGGCTGCAACCAGTGGCACAGCAAGGGCATCTACCAGATACCGTACCGCTCCCTGTACAGCCGCAACATCAACAACCTGCTCCTGGGCGGCCGCACCATCAGCGCGTCGCACGTGGCGTACGGCTCCACCCGCGTGATGGCCACTGCTGCCCATGTAACGCAGGCGGCGGCCATGGCGGCGGTGCTCTGTAAGGAAAACGGGCTGCTCCCCGCCGACATTATCCGCAAAGGCTATACGAAAGAACTGCAGCTGCGCCTCCTCCGTACCGGCCAGTACATCCCGGGCCTGCGCTACCAGTCCCCGCTCGATCATGCTGCAACCGCCACTATTACGGCCAGCAGCGAGCTGGTGCTGAACGAGTTCCCCGGGCAGCCCCTGCTCAAGCCGCTGGAGATTTCCGTGGCGCAGATGATCCCGCTGGCCGCTGGCAAAGTGCCGGAAATGGCTTTCCACGCGGAAGCAACGGGCAACACCACACTGGAAGTGGAATTGCGCGTCAGCGGCAAAAACGGCAATCATACCCCGGACGAAACCCTCGCCCGGCAAACGATACAGCTGCACCCCGGCAGAAACTGCCTCCGCCTGCAATTCAACGCGGAGATGAAAGCAGCCGGATATGCATTCGTTACCTTCTTCAAGAACCCGGCTGTGCTGCTCCACTTCACCGACAAACGCGTCACGGGCATCTTGTCTGTTTTTAACACGGTCAACAAAGCAGTATCCAACTACGGAAAACAAACTCCGCCGGAAGATATCGGCATGGATGCGTTCGAGTTCTGGTGCCCGCGGCGCCGCCCGGAAGGCCATAATGTGGACTTTAAAGTAGCGGAAGGTCTGAAGATGTTCAGCCCCGAGAACGTGCGCAACGGCCTGGAAAGGCCCGTTTCGCAACCGAATGCCTGGGTGGCCGGCTGGGACGACCCGAAGCCCGCCCTCACCTTGTCGTGGAACGAGCCGAAAGCCATCAGCGACATCGAGCTGTTCTTCGACACGGACTATGATCATCCCATGGAATCGGTATTGATGACGCACCCCGAAACAGCGATGCCTTTCTGCGTCAGGAAGTACCGGGTGAAAGACGAGGCGGGCAACATCCTGGCGGAAAAAACGGACAACTACCAGGCTTACAACCGTATTCAATTGGCCGCCCCGCTGCATACCCGCAGGCTGGTGATCGAAGTGGAGCACCCGTCTGACAAGGTGCCGGCGGCAATTTGTGCGGTTAGGTGTTATTAATTAATGGCGGTTACCGGGGAAACGGAAAATGTCAGAATCACCCCCCTGGAATGTCGCGAACACCGACCATCGCGTTCATGGATTGATCCTAAGTTTGTACCATCAACACAAACACTAAAAAAGATTACCATGAAACCGAAAACAATTAGAATAACGTATTGGATCGCCACCGGCATTTTCGCATTATTGATGATCGCGGACGGCATCGCCGGCGTTACCCGCCAGCAGGCAGGGATAGACGCAATGGGCATGCTGGGTTACCCGGTGTATTTCCTGAGCATCGTGGGCGGCGCCAAATTACTGGGAGCCGTGGCCATCCTGCAGAACAGATTCCGCCTGATCAAGGAATGGGCCTACGCGGGATTTACCTTTAATTTCCTGGCGGCCTCTGTATCGTGGGCATTTGCCGGATTCGGCGCCTTCGAAACCACCTTTCCGCTGATCATCCTGGGCATCATGTGCGTCCCGTATTTTTTCTGGAAAAAATACAACCGCGTGCAGCACGATAAAGGGTATTCATCGGACTTCGCCATCGCTTAACATATTTTTCGGGATAAAAGGCCGCGGCCCGCTGGTGCAATACCGGCGGGCCGCACTGTTTTCCTGAACTTATCCGCCGCACGTCTTGTTGTGGATTAGGCCCGGCGATGACGGCCGTCATCTTTCGTGCCCGCCGGGCAGGGTAATTTTATAAATCGTATATTATAAAATAAAATCGTCAGCACCCATGCATTATCAATCGGCGGAAGAAGCAGTAAAGGTGGTCCAAAGCGGCCAGCGCGTTTTTATTCACGGCAGCGCGGCAACCCCGCTCGCCCTGCTGGATGCCCTGTTCAAACGCGGCCCGGAATTAAGGAATGTAGAACTGGTGAGCATCACCACCCTGGGCGATGCGGCTTTTAATAATCCGGATTTCGGCCGCAGCTTTTTTATGAATTCCCTGTTCGTATCGAAAAATGTACGGGATTTGGTGAACAGTCCGCATGGCGACTACGTGCCCATTTTCCTCAGCGATATTCCCCAGCTGTTCGAAAAGGGCGTGCTGCCGGTGGATGTGGCGCTGGTGCATGTGTCGCCGCCCGATAAACATGGCTACTGTACGTTCGGTACTTCGGTAGACATTGCCCGCTCCGCGGTAAAATACGCCCGCCACGTCATCGCGCAGGTGAACCCGCGCATGCCGCGCACACATGGCGACGGCATCATTCATGTGAGCCGGATCAATGCTTTCGTGGAAAGCCGCCAGGAATTGCCGGAAGTGAGCTACCAGCGGCAGATCAGCGAAACGGCGCTGACGATCGGGCGTTATTGTGCGGAATTGATCGAAGACCGCTCCACCCTGCAAATGGGCATCGGCGCTATCCCTGACGCGGTGCTTTCGTGCCTGCATAATCACAAAGACCTCGGCATCCACACGGAAATGTTTTCCGATGGCGTGATTCCCCTCGTGGAAAAAGGCATCGTGACCAACAAATACAAAAACAAACACCGCGGCAAAATCGTGACCGGCTTTGCCATCGGCACCCGTAAACTCTATGATTTTGTAGACGATAATCCCATGGTGGCCTTTCTCGATATCGACTATGTGAACGATACCAAGGTGATCCGTACCAATCCCAGGGCGGTGGCCATCAACTCCGCCATCGAAATCGATATCACCGGCCAGATCTGTGCAGATTCCATCGGCACTTACCAGTATTCCGGCGTAGGCGGCCAGATGGATTTCATGCGGGGCGCAGCTTTATCGGAAGGCGGCAAGCCCATCATCGCACTCAACGCCATCACCAAAAGCGGCGCGTCGAAAATAGTGCCGTTCCTCAAGGAGGGCGCGGGCGTGGTGACCACGCGGGCGCATGTGCGGTATGTGGTCACGGAGTTCGGGGTAGCCGACCTGTTCGGCAAAAACCTCCGGCAACGAGCACGGGCGCTGATGAACATCGCCCATCCCGATCATCACGAATGGCTCGATAAACACATCACCGAACGCTTCGGCAGTTAGCTGTTATCACTCCATCAGTCAGACAAATTGCTCAGCAGCAGGTACAACGGCACCTGCAGCACGGGCCGGCTATTGTCGTCCGAAAATACCGTCAACGCGAAAGTGAATTGCCCGGCGTTGCTTTCCGGATCATGCCCTTTCAGCCACAGATCGAGTGCGCCGGCGATAATAGCCGCCATGGCCGCGCCATGATCTTTGGCCGTAACGGTAGCGCTGGGCAGCAACAACACCGGCAATTGCACGTTGAAGGCGGCATTCGCCATCGTGTACTGGTATTCCGCATGGAACTTGATCAGCAGATCGGCGCTCACATCCTGCATGAGCGCGGCGAACAGCTGGGTTATGTTGTCCAGCATCGTGCGCACCTGTGGTGCGGGGAATATGTTGCTGTTGATGGTAGACACATCTACCGCCTGGTTGCTGCTCAGCAGCGGGATCAGCCGGTCGTAGAACCGTATCCACGGTGTTTGATAGATGAACCTCGGGTTGGTCGGCAGCCACTGCCCATCACGATCCTGCAACAAATACTGGTTGCGTATCACGCTGGCGCCGGCCCAGCTGTTCTGCAATTGCAGGATGTCCAGCGGGGTCATGCGCACCGTCCGGTCGGGCTCCGTATTGCGGTCCGCAAACAGGAGGTAATCGCCATCCTTGTTTTTATACACGTACGTATTGTCCGCACCGCTAACCGCTTCGGCGGTGTACCCATCGATATCTACTGCAGGCATCATCGCCAGGGGATTGCCGGCATCGGCGATCACGGTCACGAGCAAACGTTCCGTATCGGTCTGGGCGCTTTCGGTGATGATATACGACAGGGTCACGTCTGCCAGCGGCAACTGGCGGGCGGCATTGGACCTTTTGACCGCCTTGCGCGGGTTCACCTGGTTCCAGTTGCTCCATGCCGTAGCCACACCGGACACGATGGTCAAAAACGCCTGCACGGCATTGTTGGCGGCCTGTGCGGTGCTGTTATTGTCTTGGACGTCCTGCGCGGTCAATGGCAGCAGGTAGGTCAGGAAGTCGGCGTGAATGGCGTCGTACACCGCCATGAACTGCGCCAGCGCCTGGTCGAGCGTGGGCGTATCATCGAGGGCTTTTCTTCTCGCGGCCACATTCGAGAGCGGTACGTTGAACTGCACCTGCGTATGAATGGTATCCTGCGCGGCGGAGAGGTTCTGGTACGTGTACCGGTAGTTCCATGTTCTCACCTGCGGAATGGTGATAGGCGGCACCGCTCCGTCGTTCACCGGGTATTCGGATGCCTGTGAAAGGATCGACGGCGGGGTGGGATAGGCCCGCAGCGGCACGGGAATGTCTACCGGGCCGATGTCTCCCATCAGCGGGTCGAGCGGTATGATGAAGGTGAGCCACGATGACGCGAGGTAGCCGGTGATGCCCGGTACGGTATGAATGTCGCGCTCGATATGGCTGACGTTGTAACGCATCTGTTTGAATGAGAAACTGCGGCTGGCGGCCATATCCCGCGCTTCGAACATGTACGTCAACCACGAAGGGCCATTGCCGAGCGGCACCTTGGCGGTGGAAAGCGTATACTCGGTGCTGGCGGGATCCGTGATGGGCAGCGACGGATCGGTGCCTTTCATGGAACCATAGAGTTGCGGTACGTACGGCGCTTCGGGCGGCTGATTGTTGCTGCCTTCCCAGCCGGAGTTGATCGTCACCGGTGTTTGTACCGCCGCCGTATAACGATAGGCGTTCGCCAGCGCAATCAGCGTGAGTTGTTTCCATTTGTCCTGCGCATTGCCGATGTTGGCTTTCGCCGTGCTGCCGGGCGTGATGATATAATCGATCGTTCCTTCTATCGCTTCCGCCAGTTGCTGTTTCTGATCCAGCACCTTCTGCAGCGTAACCCCATTGTCCAGCAAAAAGGCCGGCACCGCATAGGCGGGGCTCAGGAAGGCGTCTGCCGCTTCGAGGAACTGCAGTCCCCAGCTGTCGAGGTCGATGCTGCTGAAATGCTGCGTCACCGCCGCCCCGGAAGGATATGCTTTCCCGCTGCTGTAAGGCGATATGCCGGCATTGAAAGTGAGCAGCGTATTGGCCAGCGGGATGGGCGCGTAATAAAACACGGCACTGTTATCGAACGTATACCGGATGCCGCTGGCCCCGGTACTATCCATCCGCACCACCCACAACGCAGGCAGGTTGTCCGGGCCGGCCTGTTGTGTACCGGCAGCTACTTTCAGCAGAATGCCTTTTGTGGGCTGGTCTTTAAACGCGGCTTCAAACAACTGGGCAAAGGGCGTAAGGGAGAGGTAGCCGGAGTCGGTATCCGCGGTTTGTCCGCACGGCACGCCCTGCGACTGCGGTGGCACCGTAGTACCGGCACTGGCCACGCCCGGCGTTTGCGCAAAGGCGGGATCAACATGGGCCGTGCGTTCCATGGTTACCGACAGGGTGAGCGGGAAGGTGTCCGAATAGGCGGCAATCGTGGAAGGCTGCACCGCTGAAGTGAGCGTATACGGTACCGGCACGCCGGAAACACTGCTACCGGCCAGAATGCCTTTCAGGTACGCGATGATTGGCTGTACCAGTTCGCTGCTCAGCCTGCCGACATCGATCGTTCTTTTGCTGCCTCCGGGAGCGGCTTCCGTGCCATCGATGGAGCAGTTGAAATACATCGCCATATCGGCGCCCAGCTGGTAATACAACCGCATGTAGGTCTGGAGGTCGATGGATGCCCGGTCTTTGGCGCTGTCGCCTTTGTAGCGGGAGGTGTCGAAACAGAAACTGAGCTGTATTTCCGGCGTGCCGTCCGGGTTGCCGAACTGATAATACACGCTCATCGACGGCCATTGCGATACGGCCGCGATCTGGTCGGTGTACAGCAATGCCATGCCTAACGTCAAGGGCGATACGTTGCTCATGGGCATGTTGCCGAACATATCCTGCCAGTTGAGCTGCATCTGCACCGTGGTGCCGGTCCCGGCGTAGGGGTTGGGATAGTCCTTATCGGTGCCGGACGCCTGCACGTATTTGTAGTAAGGGATCACCGCGGAATAGTTCCAGGTGTCTTCCGGCAGGTCGAGCGTTTTGCCGGCGCGCAGGTCGGCGATCTGCTGATCGTCGAGCGAATCGGCCGGGCCGGTGGGCAGCAGGTTCTGGTAAGCGCTGATACCCGGCAGCAAGGCGCCCAGCAGATTGAACTGGTTTTGCAGGTACACCTGGTCTTCCGCGATCGTCGGCGGTAACTTGGCGGGGTTGTATTCCCCGGGATTGTTGCGCAGCACAGAGTAACCGACGGTGCCCGCCGGAATGCTCGCAATACGGGTGATGATGTTGGCGCTTTGCGCGTATACGCTGGTTTTGGAGGTGTCGATCCCGTCGCCGGTAATCACACTGTTTACGAACGATTCTACCGGCAGGGTTTTGTACGTGATCACCAATGTGAGCATGGCGGTGCCGTCTTCATTGAACAGGTAGTCCGGCAGGCCGCTGCCGTCGTCCGCACGATAATAAACATAATACCCGCCTGAGCGCACGATGCTGTTTTCCCACAGCAGCTGGACGAAGTTGCCCGGCGTATTCAGCGTATTGTAACCCGTTGCCGCCACGGCTTTGGCCGCCATCATGGATGGATGTGTTTCCGTGCTCAGGTTTGCCTGTACGATGGCGAACTGCACCGCGCCGTTGGCTGCAGACACGAAACCGCCCGTGCTTGTATCGACAGGGTTGGGCTGGAAGAGCAGCTGCACCTGGTCGATAAACGCATCACTGCCATGCTGCTGGTCCTGGATGTAAGTCAGCAGGTCCTGCAGCAATATCACGCCGGCATCGTCGGCGCCGGTGAGGTTGAACATGTTGCCTGCCAGCGGTGTACCTGGCGCCAAGCCCGCCGTTATTTTCTGCGCGGTAATGGTGATGGCGGTGCCCCAGCGGTATTGCGAAACCGTCCCTTTTTTGTTGGTGCTGCCTTCCGGGGTGATGGTCTGTATGGAGAAGGGCAGCGCCTGGCCGGCATGCGCGGCGAATACGGCCGTCAGGTTGGCCGGCACCAGCCACAATACGGGCGGGTTTTGCAGGCCGGGGAAATATTCCCCGGGGTAATGCCATTGGGCGGGACTGTTCAGCGTAAAAGACTGCGGCGCATCGGTGTAGTTAACGATGGCCGACGGGGAACCTGCCTGCAGCGAAGGTTGCAGTACGATGTTGCGCATGTCGTTGATGCGCTGGATCTCATCGTTATTGATGGTCACCGTGAGCGTATCGCCGGTAACGCCGTTGAAGGTGATCCAGGTGTCGGCCGCCTGTTTGGTCAGCAGCACGGAGTAGGCTTCGTCTTTCGCGAGATTGGCCGGCAGGGGGAATTGTTGCCCCGTAAGCAGGTAGAGCGGCGTGATCGCCCCGGCAGACGCATCCGGCGGTGCGGGGAGGCGCAGGCCGTGCAGCAGGAAGCGCGAAGCCATGCCGCCTATTTCACTGGTATTCGCTTCGGTGATCACGGCGTTGACGAGATCCACCGCTTTCATCGTCGTCTTATCGTTGTCCTGCATGTAATCGAGCGCATCCTGCAATACCGATTTCGCTACCAGCGCAATAAAATCCGTGAACATAAACGTGGGCATGCTCAGGTTGGGCTGCACTTCATAGTTGGGGTCGCTTACCTGCGTGCAGTCGTTACCGTAGTAAGCGGCCGTCAGCGCGTTCTCCGCGTCGATGCTCAGCATGCGGAGCAGGGCGGTGATATCGGTCACGTAATGGGAGTCGCCCGTCATGCTCTGCGTGGCGAAATTCACCAGCGGGCCTTTGGTGCCTTTGTAATCGGTCTGCAATTGCAGCGCGGGCAATGCCGGGAACACGGCCGCCTGCAGATCCTGCTGGGTGGCCGGGTCGGCGGCGGTAATCTTTATGGAGAAGAATGTTTTCAGGAAACTCAGGATGTCATACTGTTTGCTGTTCTGGTAGTTGAAAGGCGCCACGTTATCGGGCCGGTTGGAGAAATAACAGAGCAGCAGCGCCAGCTGGTCGGCCGTCACTTCCTGTTCATTCAGCCAGCTCAGTTTGATATCCGTTTTGCCATTGGTGAGCAATGCGCTGATGCACCAGTACAATGTACCCGTGGCCAGCGCTTTCACGCCATTGACAGTATTGGCAATTCCCGCGTCCGCCGTATCGATGTAAAACATGGCGCTGTACTGCGGGCCGGGCGTGCCATCCCCGGAGAGCGTGAGCTGCGGGATGAAATAGAGGTCCAGCAGGTAAGTGGTGCCGGTATCCGGCGTTACCGGTTGCCAGCAGAGCGTTACCGGCGTATCCAGCAAACGGCGGCGTTTGGCGGCGGGCGGGAGTACGCACTGGTTCCACATCGCGTCCTGTGTATGGTTTTCGCCGATGACAAACGCGGCTTTGACCATTGCCTTGAAACTGAGCGATATCCTGATCTTGAACAGGCCCAGATTGATGGTCACCTTCAGCGAAACGGATACGCCGGCTTCGAAAGTAATGGGTATTTCCATGTAGCTTTCGATGGTGATGCTCACGTACACATACGCGAGGATATCCACGCGCGCGGAAATGATCGCGAAGTTCACTTCCCCGTAAATATGCCCAACCAGCCCGAATGTGCCCTGCAGCTTGTAGTAGATGTCGTCCGTCAGCGGTTCGCCATTGGCCCTTTTCAAGCCCTTCGTGGGCCTGAAAAATGCCAGCACACCCTGGAAGATGCCCACGGCGGTGAGGTACAGCCCGGCTTTCAGAATGCCCTCGTCGACCGTTTTGCCCACGCCCAGTTGCAGCCCCAGCCCGAAAGATATCACGGGGTTGAAGATGCCGCATTGGGTAGTGGGTATATTGGTGGCGGTAGCGCCGCTCAGGTAACCGAAATAGAATCCGCCCGCCCCGATAAAAGGAAATACCTGCACGGTAAAGGAACGGGAGAAGTCGGTGATGCTGGCGGGGAAACCGAAGTCGAGGTAAAAGTTGCCGTTGGTGTAGATCTTGATCCCGATCAGCGGCAGGGTGATGGACACCTCGCCGAATTCAAGATGCCTGAATTCATCGGGCAGCTGCAGGTCTATCTGATAAACACCGATGCTGTCGTTGACTTTTTTGTACAAAATCTCGAAATACAGGTTGCCGAAATACTCCGCCGTTTTATCGACGGAGATCATCATGCCGTACAGTTCCGGGTCGTTGAACACGGCGGCGAGGCGGTAAAACTTGGCGACGGTGAAATCGGCCCCCATCAGCCAGTGACTGTTCTGGTCGAAACTGAGCGCACCCGCGCCGTTGGGTTTGATGGGCACGGTGTTAGGCTGGCTGTTGGTATCGGAAAAAGCGGACCGCATCACGGTGATGGCCGTCTGGATATTGTTGATGTTCTGCGGCTGGGTGAAAGCGACGTGCTGCCCCATGCCGAGGAAGTGCAGGTTGAAGAACTGGTCGCCCATGCCCGGTACGCCCGGCATGTTGCGCACCTCGCTGCCCTTGCCTGCCAGCGGCGCCGTGTCCGGATTGCCGCTGTCGATTTTCATGCCGAGGAAACTGCCTTCGAATCCGAGGTACACACCGGTCTCGTCTTTGGTAAGCGTCACGGCGCTCACTTTCAGGAACCCGAGGTCGATGTTGCTCTGGTAAATCACCTGCATGCTGTCTTTCGACGTATCGTTCAGGTTGCGGACGTACTGCAGCGACAGCCCGTTGAGGCTGATGCTGTTCAATACCTTCCACGGCGCAGACAAAGTGAAGCCGGGGTCGAAGGAGGCGATCAGGTGGGTGATGATATCGCCGAGCGACATGCTGCCGAACGTAATGGTAATGATGTCCTGGTTCTTCACACTGTCGTGCACGTACTTGCAAACGATGCCTTCCCATTCCAGGTACACTTCCGTGTCCGGCGTGCCGAACTTGTAGCCCACTTTGAACAGCATCCCGAGGAACAGCGCTTCTCCGGCGATGGTGCCGGATGTTTTGCCGTTGCTGTAAACAATGTCTACGCTGGCTTTGAGGTTCAGGTTAAAACTGTTATAGTTCAGCGTCCACAGCACTGAGCCGCCCGTATTGTAGGTGGCGGGCTTGCCGGTGCTGCTGTTGGGCACATTGGCGGTGAGGTAGAGGTTGCTGACGCTCAGGCCCACGCCGTTCACCCACGACGGCAGGTTTTCCATGCCGAAGGGTTTCAGGAAGGTGAATGCAATGTCGATGAGCGATATCTGCTGGTCCGCGCCGGTTTTGGCGCCGTAACTCCAGCCGCTGCCGTCGTAGCCGGCAAATACGGTGAGGTCTACGCCCTGGTCGGGCAGTTTGGGGCCGATGTGGAAGGTGCCGCTGAACTGACCCGTAGTGCTGCCCTGCTGGCTGCTGATCATCAACGCCAGCGCCGTCAGCGTCAGCGAAAAATCATTGTTGACGGTGAGGAAGGTCCAGTCGGCCTTCACGCCGCAACTGATGCTGTAACTCTGTGACGAAGGCGCCACCTGCATGCTGAAGCTGGTGATGGCCGATTGCAGGTCGAGCGTAACATCGGGGAGGAACATCGTCACCAGGTCGCCGAGCTGTATCTCGCCCTCGGTCAGCGTTACGCTTGCTACAAAGTTCGGAACGGTAGCGGAAACGGTCAGCGTATTGGAACCCGCCGGTCCGATGGTGAAATTACCGGTGATGGTAAACGACACGGTGCGGTTTGCGGGGTCGCCGGGGGCGGTCACAAAACATGCGATGCTGATGCCGGTCACGGCCAGCTTCGGCAGCAGCTGCCATTGATAAGTGGGAGAGGTGCTGATGGTAAGCCCGAAATAACTGATGGAGGACGCCGTTGCATCGTAGAGGATATCGATCTCTTTCAACCCCAGGTCGGTGAGGGTGCTGAAAGGCTGCGGTAACAACGTGGTCAGGTTCACGCCGCCCACCAGCTGGAAGAAATTGGAGATGCTGGGATAGGGATCGAGAAAGTTACCCTGGAACAGCCATTTGTTATCGACGATGGGAAAGGCCATCCTTACTTCCAGCGTAGTACCTGCTTCAATCTTTCCGCTGACCCAACCCGTCACCGGCAAAGGCGATTCCGGCGCCGTCACCATGAAGGCAGGATCCTTCACGGCAAACCAGTCCACGCCCGGCAGGCCCAACTGCTGGCCTACAGGCGCCAGGTCCAGTTGTGCGTACAGGATGCTCTGGTTGAGGTGCAGCCGGATTTCGGAAGGAGCGGCAGCGAACGTGAACGAATCCGTGGTGCCTTTGATCAGGATGGTATCGGCATCCGGCATGCTGAGCGCCGCCTTGTCGATGATCAGTTGTTTGTCCGGCACAATCTGCGTATAGGCGCTGGCGATACCAGGCAGCTGCAGGGTGGCGGCGGCCGAAATAAACGGCAGCTGATCCTGGCTGTTCACCTGTTGCTGGAATCCTTCGTACAGTTGTTGCAATTGCTGCGGCGTCATAACATATCGGTTATTAAGCGAATGATGGAATTAGTTCTGCGTGTTCACATACCCGAGGAAAAAAAGCAAACCGAGTATCAGTTTGTCTTCCTCCTCGTTATGAAAAAAGGCGCTCAGGCCCGCAAAGTATTGGTACATCTGGGTGGTGTTGTCGTAAGAATCTTCTATCTGCTGGCTCACTTCGGTTACACTGTTGACGACCGCCTGGCCGGCGAGCGCAGTGTTTAACAATCCGGCTGCCGTGTTCATACATTTGGCCCTGCGCGTTGCCAGCACGGACATTGGTGACTGCTGTGCATGCAGCGGCAGGGTGGGATAGGTAGTAGTTGATTTGATCACGTTGAGGTACGGCATGTTGAGGTTCATTACCAGGTTGGCGGTTCCCTTACCTTCAAATACACACGGCAGCGTACTGCAACTGTAGAGATAGTTGAACGTAGCGATGGTCAGCCCGCCCATATTGATCACCAGGATATGATTGTTCGCGTTCGGAAGCGCATTGATCGCCTGCTGGAGCGTTGGCGCAGTATAGGCCAGTACCGACACGCGTTGCGGGATCTGGTTACCGTTGATGTAGCCGTTCAGGGCGGCCATATTGTCTGCGTTGCCGCTGAGAAAAGATGCAAGGTTCTGATATGGGCCGGGACTGATGGTGGCGGCTACCAGGATGATGGCGGACCGCCGCAACCGCTGAACGTTGGAGGTTTGCTGCCTGTCCGCCACGGCGCAGATAAGGTTGAGCAGTACGCTCTCCGGCCGGATGCTGGGATCAGCTTCCACAAAACCGGGAAAATCTGCATTGTCGCCGATACCATATACCGGCAATAAATTCACGTTGGCGTTATGGCCGGTGGTAACGGCCAGTACATCCTGGTAAGGCTGCTGTTTACCGGGGAATGTACTGTTCAGGTCAATGAGGTCCTGATGCGTCAGTTGCGGTGCGGGGAGGAAGTAGCCGCGCTTCCGGTAGGTGATATTCCCCAAAGCCTGCTGCTGCTCCAGTACCGGCCAGGTATTCCGTAAGGAACTTTTCCGTTGCACGGCATTTTGTTTGCTCCATTCAAACGGTTGCAGTTTCAGGAAGAACGTTACGTTCACCTTGTCCGCCAGGTTGACGCTGTCGTTATCATAACCGCCGGTGAATCCGAAACCGAGTTCGGGGAAGTTGTTGGGATTGGTTTCAAAGAATTCGAGCGTGTAAAAGGTCAACGTGGCGTTGTTGATGACGACGGGCGCATTGGTGGCCGGGTTAAAGCCCGGGATGAGCCGTTTGAGCTTGTTGCCCGTGTTATCGTCGGAATCGTCGTAAATCACCTGTACGGTTTGCTGAAAGCCGAGCGATATCAGGCGGTACAGCATGTTTACCGATGTGGCCTGGTGCCCCACGCCGCTCACCGCCGGCACAAACAGGCGGATAATCGCGTTTTCCTGCTGGTCGGAAAGGAAGTTGCGGATAAGGGTGAGCTTTTGCTGGAATCCTCCGGCAAAAACGTCGTTCACGTTCGTGAGTAGTTGTTTTATGAATTGAATAAAAGGCATCGTCGGGATTTAGGATTGTTCAGCTATCCGCATACTCGAGTATGCAGAACAGCCCGGCCAGTAGTTTGTCGTTTTGCTGGTTGCTGAAGAAGGATTTCATTAACAGGAAATTGAAAGACGTAAATGTAAACGGCGTCACCGCGGTGTTGATGAAACGCCCCAGTACGCCGGAAGGCAGGAAGTCCGGTCCCAGTTGCGGATCGTTGAGGATACCTTCCCACATCCGCTGGGTGTAGCCCAGTACGTCAGAATGATTATTGCAGAAGTTGGAAAACGGTGTGACGTTCTGCTGCGGAGGCGGCAACCGGTAAATGTTGACGGTCTGGTTCGACTGAAGATGAAAAAACGGTGTGCCCAGGTTCAGCACAAGGCTGGCGGTAGACATGCCTTCGAGCACATTCAGCAGGGTGGTGCGGCTGAACACATAGTCGAACACCACTTTCGGCTCCCGCCTGATCGCGGCCACGATCACATCATAACTGCCGCTGGTGGCAAAGAGCGTAATGTTCCGCCCGATGCAGTTGTCGTCCGTATCAAGCAGCAGCACTCTCTTGAATGCGGTCAGATAGCCGTTGGTGGACAGGTATTCATAGCGCTTCGGCAATGTTCTGCCGTCCAGCCGCGTACCGGACGGATTGAACAACGAGCCCTGCAGCAGCAGGCGCAACCGGTTGTAATCGCCGGGGTCGGTACCGGCCAGCATGGGAATGATGGTAGGTTTCGTCAACCCCAATGCCTTGTTCCGGAAAATGATGCCGCAGATCACGTTGAAGAATATATCCGGGAAGCGGGCCAATGGCCTGCCGGGGGAAAAATAAATGGGCATCATTTCGGCGATACCCCTGTCCAGCAGATCATCGATGGCCCTGATGCAGCCTTCCTGCCTGGGATACAATTGTTTGAAAAGCAGCCAGTCGTTGGTGGTCAGCGCCGGAGGAGGAACATAATACGCCTTCCTGGTAATATCCACTCCGTTGGGGAAGTTCAGGGTGACGGGCATATCCGGCCCGCCGACGTACATCACGTTGGTGCCCTGGGCAAGCTGTGCGCCGCTCCATAGATACGGCTGCAGGCAGCAGAAATTCGAGGTTTGCAGCTTGGTGCAGATGGCGGCCGAATTGCCGTCCCAGCCGCCGGTAATGCCCAGCCTTACCACCGTGGTAGGATTGAAGCCCGCCTGTTCGGAAAAGTACACATTCGCATTGCCGATCTGGAAAACGGTGGGCGGCGTATCGGGCAGCCCCAGGATCAATATCTGCAGTTTTCTCCATGCAACGCCCGGCCCGTCAGGGTCCTGGTCTACCCAGATGATGCGCAGGTTCAACGCGCCCATGCTGATCAGGCGGTACATGATCATAATGGTGCTGGTCTGGTTCCCGAAATTACTGGTGGCTGGCACCCATATGCGAATCTCCTCGTTCGCGGTGTTCAGTTTTTGCAGGAACGTGTTCAGCCTCAGCATGGAGGCATCGAAGTTCACCGTGGAAGCGCTTGCGCTCCCCTGCGATAACGTTTCCAGTGTTTTTTTACCGCCGCACATAATGTTTGTTTTAAGACCGCTTTATTTGGCAGCATAAGCCGCATACCATCCCAAGCTCTCGGGTGGCGCCTGGTCGTCGGGATTGCCGAACAGGAAAAAGCCGATGTTGGCATTGGATGGAAACGACAGGCTCAGCAGCTTCAATACGATTTTGTTGATCCGCATGAGGTATTGCATGTTACCGGGACTACTGCCCGTGGCGAGGCTGAGGGTAATGGTGCCGATGTCTAGCTTCAGTACGCCCTGCAAACTGAAAGATGGGGCCTGCGGGTTGACGCCGGGGAGTTTCATGGCGGCGGAAGCGCCGGTGGCACCTGCTTTCCAGCCGGCCATGAAAGTGGTGTTGAACCCTGCCGCACTGGCGAGCGCGCCGGGTGTGCCCATGTTCAGCGAAAACAATAATCCGTACCAGTCGTCGCTGATGCCCTGCTGTTGTTGCAGCGTGGGCAACAGCACATTCAGATAGCCCTGCTTGTCGGGCGTATTGTCTTTATTCCCCGTGGCCATGCCCGTCAGCTGCAGCGGGAAGTGCCGGTACAGGCTGTCGTTGCGCGCCGAGCTCTGCCCGATGTCGAACGCGATCTGCCCCACATCGAATGTGTAGGTTTGCGTGGTAGGCGTGTCCAGCGGGAAACTCAGGTGCAGGTACATGTTGGAAAATGAAATACCCCGGTTGTTGGGCGTTTCGCCGGGCTCGTTGCCGAACGACAATAAATCAAATCCCTGTAGTTCGAAGAAGTTGAGGTATCCCCAGAAAGAGAATACCGCCTCCACGTTCTGCGCGCCCTGCTGCGGACTGGAAGTGCTGAAACTGGATTTTAGTATTTCCACATCCTGCACAACGGTGCTGTTCAGGTAAAGCAGATGGTCACCGCCGGCGTTGAAGGTGTAGGACGGAATGCCGTCGTGGTTTTCATACGCGCCCTGCAATACCAGCAGGTTCTGGCGATTGTCGCTGTTCACCACCTCACCGAACAGCCGGTTCACCGTCAGCGCAATGTAACTGTTGAAGTTGCGGATCTTGGAATTGGTAAAAGCGATTTTGAGGAGTAGCACCACAAAGGAATATTCCACCGACTGGTTGATGGCCACCTGTTGCTCGTAGACGGTAACATTGCTGCCCAGTGCGGCGAACACCGCGTCTTTATAATCGATGAGCCCGAACAGCGAGCTGGTGGGGAGCATGGACAATACGCCGCCGTCGTTCTGTACCACGTTCATGTCTATGCCGAAGTGATGCGCCTTGAAACGGGCGAGGTCGATACCGGCCAGCAGGCCCTGTAAATCCGGCGGGAACTCCTGCAGGTCGATGTCCACACCCAGCGATATCACACCCTGCCACATCGGGTCGGTGGCGATGGAGTAGAATTTATAGTAGTCTTCATCGTGGTTGATAACATACTGGTCGATGCCGTCCTGTATGTATTGCTGCAGCCACATGCCGAGGTTGGGGATGCCGTTGTCTGCCGTGTTGTTGAACTCCTCCGGCATGGTCCACAGCTGCGGATTTTGCACGTTGTCGAGCAGCGTGCCGCTGCGGAATTTGAAGATGATCACGTTGTTGTACTGCCCGAAAGTGTTTTTGTCCGGCACACGGAGAATGAACGGCCAGCCTTCGATGTACATCTCGTTCTCGAATTCTCCCAGCACCGGTACGCCATCCTTGATGGGGTTATAGGAAATGACGAGGAACAGCTGGTTCGACTGGAAAGCCGTTTGCAGCACTACGGGCAGGTTCTTAAAGGCCATACGGTACACGGGAGACAGCTGCCCGTCGTTTTCCAGGAACTGGTTGCTGGCGAGTTGCAGCAGGGTCCAGGCGCCGGTGTTTTGATCGATCTCGATATAGAAACCCTGCGGACTGGTGGACGGAATGATGTTTTGATCGTTTTTTCGCTCTATTTTTCTCAATTGCGCCTGCGCGGCTACACCGATGGCGGATTTCCGGGCAGGACTGAGAATTTGCGCCTCAAACGCGCCTGCTTCGGTAGCCGCCGCTTCGTTGCTGTAAGCCGCCAGCGGAAAACATACGGCAGGCGAGGAGTTGGAAAGAATACCCGCATCCGGCGTCAGGTACCCCAGCAATTGTTTATCCGATGCAAATACATCCTGCCCCGCAGCGAACAGCGCTGCGCCCTGCGGTTGGGCGTGGTAAACCACGGCCGCATTGGTGGTGTTGCCCTGCACGATGCCCGCCCACGCCGTGAGGTAGGTTTCATCCAGCAGCGGCCGCACCTGCGCACCGCCGGCGGTATTGCCGGCAGGCGTCACCGGGAATTGCAGCGCGTAGGCCGCATGGCCGGGGTAGAAACAGATGAAATCGCCGGTACTGCCGCTGACCTGCGGTGTGAAGCTGATGGACTCTGTACCTGCAAGGCCACAGAGCAGACGCATTTGCCCGGCGCTGTCGCGGTAATCGGCATACGCCGCATCAATGGCAAGGGTGTACTGCCCGGCGGGCGACATGTACCACACAGCCCCCGGCACCGTGGTGGTCCTTTGTGTGAATACGAGCAGCGCGCTGCCGGCGGTGGGGAAGTTGGCGCTGCCGTTGATGGTTTCCATCAACACGAAAGGTTGCAGCATCAGCGGGTAGCCGTAGTCGGTCGTAAAAAAGGCGGGCAGGATGGTGGGGCGTTGCTGTTGTGTGCCGGTGTTCAGCGTTTGCCCGGTGAGCGCCAGGTAAGTGACCGTAGTGTTCAGCAGATCAGGCGGGTAAATACTGGCCTGGCAAAGAACGAGGTCGTTGAGGTTGCCGTTGGGGAACAGCGGGTAATTCTGCATGGCCAGCTGCAACTTCTTTTTGTCCGGGTAGAAGTATTTGATGGCGGTATCGAAGGCCGTGAAATCGGTGGCGCTGTTCAGCCCGATCACAAAACGCATGCAGCCCATGCCGGGGCCGGTGAAGGGAATGTCTAACGGTGGCGGCTGCACTTTTGTATTGGAGTTGATCTGGTCTGCCCGCAGCGCAATCGCCTGCGCCTGGTCGGGGCCGCTGAGCTGGAAGCGGTTGTTGGTATCGTCGATCCTGATATTGACGTTCTGGTTATTGATGAACAGGGAAGCATAATTACCCCCGAAATGGAAATTGAATTGCCGCAACACCGAAAACCCGCCGCCCTGTTGCAGGAGAAATAGCCCGGCCACATTGCTGTCGCCGAGCGCGTTGTCGGGCTGCAACAGCCAGAGTATGGCATTGGTGGGCGGGAAGGGTTGTGTGATGCCGGCCATGTAGGCCCACACGTTTTGCACCAGCGCATCCGCCGTGATGGTGGGGCCGGCAGCTGCAAAGAGATAGAACCCTTTCAGGGCGGCCGTTTCGGCCAGTGTGAGCGAAGGGTTGGCGCTGGTGTTTTGGGCCAGTACAAAAGCGCCCCAGCCGTTGTCTGCTGGAATCAGGTACAATGATGCATTGCCGGAAGATGCATTGCTGAAGGCAAACGTACTCATGGCAGATCAGGGATTTATGGCTCGTACATACCAGGCCGTTAGTGCGCCCTGGAATGTGAACCGGGTGTTGTTCGCTTCTACCGAATAGAGGAAGTTACCGGTAAGCGTGCTGGCTCCGCCAGACGCTTCCAGGTTTAAAGTGATATAGCCGTTTGAATAGCTGTTGCCCAGTTTTACGTTGAACTGGTAACTGTTATTGGTGGCGGTTAACGTGCAAACGCCCACGGGTTGCGTAGCGAGCAGCAGCACGCAGGTCACAACGGTACCCGTGCTGTCCAGTGCAAAACCCACCAGCAGGTCGCCCAGCTGGCGGTTTTTGCATTGGCCGGGCTGCATGAATGCCCGGGGAAAACAGGTCGTGTCATTCACTGCTCGTTTGCCCGTTTGCGCATGCGTGAGCACCGCCGGTAACAGACACAGCAGGAGCAGCGCTGTTTTCATGAAAAATGTCCGGTTACGATCTGCCTGTACCGGTCTTAATTGGACCAGCTGGCGATCTGTGCATTAAAAGGAGTTTTGTTTTTCCCGTCCTGGTCGGTAGCCTCGCCCTCACAGGTAACCTGCCCGGTCTCGAACCCGAAGGCCGCACGGAAGCTGATCGTCTGGATGAACACAACCTGGTTGCCGCGTTTGAATTCGATGTTGTTCGCAGTGGGTTGTACAGGAGATAAAGTGATTTGTCCCAACAGGCCGGAAGGATTGTTGAAACTGATCTGGGCTACCTGCATGCCGCCATTCAGGGATACTACGGTGTTGGTGGTCACGCTGTTGACGAGGTTTGCCGACTGCGTGTAGGGGTACTGTGTTGCCATGTGTAATAGGATTTGAAGGATCAATTGAGCGTTCTAAATTAATGCAGCAACAGACAGAAGGAAATGGTAAATCTACGATGAGAGCTGCGTAATATTACGTGGTATGTTTACAGGGAACAAATGTGGTGCCTGATCGCGTAGATGACCATGCCGGCGGTGCCTTTGACATTCATCTTTTCCATGATGCGCAGCCGGTACGCTTCCACGGTTCTGCTGCTCAATCGCAGCCGCGCCGCGATTTCCTTGGCGCTCAGATCTTCACAGGTGAGCCGGATGATCGCCGTTTCCTTTTCGCTGAACGCGATGGTTTGCGGCCCCAGCAAACCCTGCGCCGCCAGCTGTAGCAGTTTGCCGGAAACGGCACGGCTGTAATACGGCTGCTTGTTATGCACCGTGCGGATGGCCTCCAGTATCTCAGCCAGCGGCGCCGTTTTGATCAGGTAACCCTGGATGCCGGCCCTCAGCATGGCCACAGCATGATCGACTTCTTCCTGCAGCGATAGCACGATGATATTCACCGCGGGGAAAGACGACTGTACATATTCGACCAGCGTATGGCCGTTGTGGAACGGGAGCGTTGCGTCTGCCAGTAAAATGTCTGGATGAGATGCCTGCAACAGGGAAGGGAGCTCGTGGCCGCCGGACGTTGCGCCCGCCACATCTATCCCGGGCTCGCCCGCCAGCATCTGAACAAGGCCTTCCCGGAAAATGTCCTGGCTATCCGCAATCACCAGCTTAATAGGGGGATAACTTTTCATATCGCAGTTCCGGGTATTTTCATAAGGACCACAGGAGTAACCGGAAAATAGGGTGGCAGGTCTTTCCTGCGGGTAACACCGGGTACTTCATTACAAAAAAGGGAAAGTCAGCAATATACGAACTATCGTTCACATTCGCCGCCTGCCGGGACGGCCGGCGCAGGAATGAACAGGGGCATGGGCGTACCTCCGCGCTGCAGCGGGTTTGACGGCGCGCGCAACATAAAAAAAACAGGCCCGGGAAAGGGCCTGTTCATTTTTTGACACGGTTTGTTACAGGGTATGGTTATAGTTTGATCACTTTTTTTGTTGCCTTCCCTTGCGCTCCGCTGAGTTGTAAAATGTACACGCCGCTTTTTACAGCCTGGAGGTTGATCTCGAACTGCCGTTTACCGTCGAGGGTTTCGGCCCGGATGATTTTACCGGTGGCATCCCTGAGCTCGGCTTTGTGATAGACGGATGCCGTTTCCACGCGGATGAACGCGCTGGCGGGATTGGGGAATACGCGGACCCCATCTTCCACCACGGTTTCCTGCGTGGGCATTTTTGAAAGAAGACCGGAGTCTGTCGTGACCTGGAGCGCCGGGCGCTGCTCCACGGTGCCGCTTTCACGGGAACTGAAAGAAGCGTCCGTTGTGCTGCCGGTAGCATTGGCAACGATCTTCAGCGTCAGGAACCCGTCGCCCTGCTGCTGCGCGAGCGCCACATTGGTGACATCCCACTCCACGTAATTGCCCACGCCCGCACCGTTGGTGGTATCCACGTTGGAGGTGACGATCGGCATGTTGTTGAAGTTGATGCCTGTTTCGGTCCAGCTGTTGTTACTCACGTATTGCGCAATCCACGGTACGTTGGCCACGCCGGTGTTGGCGTAATTCACGTACAGCCGCAGTTTCACCTGGCTGGTAAGAGCCGGGAGCGCGGATACGTCGAACTTGAAAAACACCTCCCGGTTATAGCCGGTGCCGTCTTTTTTGATGACGAGCGAAGTGGCCGTGCCGTAATTGTTGGCGGCATAGGTGCCGTTGCGAACGTATGCGTCCGCCACGGCGGGAACGGGGCTGGCGGAATAAACGGGTGTGGACAGGTTCACGGTAAACGCCGCACTGGAGCCTGCATAATTGCCGGAAGGCATGGTACAGGAAAGATGGCGGGTTTGCGGGATGTTGGGCAGTGTGAGGTATACGTTCACCGGCGCGGACGACTGCGCCGGGTCTGCCACCGACACCTGCACGTTCGTGCTGCCTACCTGTTTCAGCATCAGCACGCAGGCACGGTCTACGGTCACCGAAACGGAATCGGTGGCGAAGGTGCCCGCCTGGTAAAATACGATCTGCCAGATATTGAGCCCCTTGTGCCGCACGGCCTGTACGTTGGCGTTGTTCTGTTCGATGCGGATGGCGGTAGTGTCGTACTGCGGCATGTTCGCGCCAGGGATCACATAATAGGCATAGCTGCCGCCGGTGGGCTGCGTGCCGTGATTGAACCAGAGCTGGAACACGTTCATGGTCTGTGTGGTGGTGGTGCCGCCGTTGTTGATGCTCTTCCAGGTACCGCTCTGCGCCACGGTGCTCAACTGCACGTTGCCGCCGGCCGGGAAATAATAACCGACGCCGTTATGCGATATCCATTTGAGGGTGTTGTTGTAGCTGTAAGTGCCGGCGGATACATTGCTTTGTGTGCCGTTGTCAAGCACCGTTACCGTGCCGTTGAGCAGGCACTGGTTCACCGTGGTGTTGATGGGCTGCGTGGCGGTGGAGGTAATGTTCGCGCCGAGGCAAACCACCTCATTGTCAAAGAAGAACCACGCCTTCCGCGCCTGCGTATTGTAATCGTTGAACGCAAGGGCGGTGGCGCCGTACAGGGAATCGGTCACCCCACCGGAGAAGGCGGCGGTGCCGTAGTTGCCGCCCCAGGCCGCACGCAGCGGAAACGTAGTGATATAAGGCACCGTGGTGCCAGGTATACGGCTCCAGTCCCACACCGGCTGGATGTTGTAATATTCGTTGCCATTGATAGCGATGTTGGTGGCGCCTTCGGACAGGTAATACCCTTTCAGGTTCTCGCCGTTCCCGTTTTCGGATTTGGACGTACGGGGCGACACATTCCGGAGCCCGAAGAAATACCCCGGCCGGTGATGCACCGTATAATCGGAATGCCAGTACTGGGTATGCGTGGGCGTGATCATGTACGACGGCGGCTGTGTGCCCTGGATGCGGGCTATCGCCTGGTCGTACGCCGTTATATACGCGGTGTCGAGCTGTTTGAGTTTGCCGAGCTGGCTGTTCACCCCGCTTTGCGAAAGGTTGTTGACCCGGCTGATGCTGCGCCCGTTCACGCTGAAGTCGATGTACTTTCCCCGCATCGATTGCAGGTAGCCGTTACGCACGAAGTTGCTGAAAAGGGAGAGTTTGGTGCCGGACAGGGCGTAGGACGTTTGGCGCAGGTAATGCGCTACTTTGATCTCGCCGCCGACCAGTACGGAGCCATACCCGAACACGTACAGTTGCGGGCCGTGCTGCTGGTACGACAGGTCGTACTGTATGCCCTCGGCCGTCGTGTAGGAAATGGGCTGGAAGGCCTCTGTTACGCCGGTCTGCATCAGGGTGGTGTCGGCCGTGAGGCAGGCGCGGTAGATGAAGTGGGTGGCCACATCGAGTTTGTTGGCGCCGGTCTGGGCGGCGGGGTTGCCCCGGTTCATTTGCGACAGCAGGTTGCTGCGCAGGGTAGCGGGCAGCGTTTGCGGCGTGTTGTACAGCAGTATCATGATCTCGCCCAGCATCTGCGGGTTGGAGATCTGGTTATGATACCAGTTCCAGCTCTGCGGGTCGGCCGTGTCCCAGTACCCCAGGGCGCTGACGATGGCGTTAAACACGGTGGTGCTCTGGTAATGGGTGCTGCCGGAGTGGCAATAGGCCAGGGCGAAGTTCTTGACCCGGATAACGTGCTGATCGGCCGTATAGGTGGTGGAACTGTAAGCGTAACTGATGTCGGGCCAGGACCCGTTGGTTTGCAGGGTGGCCAGGGTGGATGTTACGCCGTTGTCGAGGGTGGTGACGCCGGGCGCGCTGGCCAGTAAATCGGCCTTGACGCGGTCCATGATCGTGGTGAATTCTGTTTGTGCCTTTAACGGGCCGGTGCTCAGGACTAAGAACACAAAAAAGAGTAACGAGTTCTTCATAACTGATGATTTTGGTGGAAGAAAAGCGCGTGGAACATACAACACCGTGTCATTACAAATCTAACTGACCTATACGGGCAGCAGGGGAGAATATCCTAAATAAATGGGGGGATTTTTATAATTATGGCTCGCCGGCGAACTCGGACGGGGTTTTGCCGAACTGTTTCTTGAACTCCCGGCTGAAATACTTCCGGTCGTTATACCCCACCATATACGCCACCTCGTATACGGTATGGCGCCGTGTACGGATGAGCTCGGCGGCTTTTTTCAGGCGGAGCGACTTTACAAAATCGTTGACCGACATATCGGTCACGGCTTTCAGCTTTTTATAAAGCACGGGCTGGCTCATGGCCACCTTCCGGGAAAGCATGTCTACCCCGAATTCCGGGTCGTCCATATGCTCGTCCACCAGCTGCATCACCTTTTCGAGGAAAGCGCTGTCGAGGGTATTGGGCACGGCATCGGCCACCACGGGCGGCTCGGTGGTCTGCAGCTGCCGGCTGAACTTCTCCCGCATCTTTTCGCGGGACGCCAGCAGGTTGCGCACGTTCAGTTCCAGCACGCGGGTGCTGAAGGGTTTGGTGAGGTAAAGGTCGGCCCCGGTTTCCAGGCCGCTCACCTGGTCTGACTGGGAGCTTTTGGCCGTGAGCAGGATGACGGGGATATGGCTGGTGCGCTCGTCGGTTTTGAGGGCATGGCACAGTTGCAGGCCGTCCATTTCGGGCATCATCACGTCGCTGATCACCAGGTCGGGGATTTGTTCGGCGGCCAATGCCAGCCCGGCAGCGCCGTTCTCGCTTTCGAGCACCTCGTACTGCCGGTTGAACGTTTCCCGCACCAGCTCGCGCAGTTCGGGATTGTCTTCGATGATATGGATGGTGAACCGGTTACCGCCGGGTGCGGTTACCGGGGCGGCGGCAACGGTCGCCGTCATCACGTCCGTTTCACCGGCTGTAGCAGCGCGGCGAACGGGTGCAGCGCCCACCACATGCGGCGTACCGGCAAAATGCTGCCGGCCCTCGGCCAGCGTAACGGTAAAACAGGTCCGGCCTTCTTTTCCTGCTTCCGGCGGATCGCTTTCGGCCGACAAGCTGCCGTGATGCAGTTCGACAATGTTGCGCGACAATGCCAGCCCGATGCCGTAGCCGGTATTCTGCAGGCCGTGATCCGCTACCTGGAAGAAGTTGGTGAACAGTTTCGGCAGGTATTCCGGCGCAATGCCCCGCCCGTTATCGGTGACGGTAACAATATAGGAGCCCTTCCCGCGCGCCACGTGCATGCTCACGCGCCCGCCGTCCGGCGTGAATTTGATGGCGTTGCTCAACAGGTTGAAGAATACCTTGTCGAGCTGCTCCCGGTCGAAATACAACAGGGCCTGCGCCATATCATGACTGAACGAAATTTTGATCTGCCGGCTGAGGCTCAGCTCCCGGAAGTTTTCGCAGATGCCGGCGAGGAAGGGGATGAGGTCCTGTTCTTCCACGTGCAGCACCAGGTGGCTGGTTTCCGCTTTCCGGAAATCCATCAGTTCGCTCACCAGCCGCAACAGGCGGTTGGCGTTGTTGCGCACCTGTCCGAGCGGCTGCTGCAGCTGGTCGCCAGTGGGCAGCATGCTGATCATCTTTTCCACCGGCGCCATCAGCAGGGTAAGGTGGGTGCGTATCTCGTGCGACACGTTCGTGAAGAAGTTGAGCTTCACCTGATGGAGGTCTTCCTCTTTCTTCAACAGTGCCTGCAAAAAGAAATAACGGGTGACGAAAAAGAAAATGCCGGCCGCAAGCAGGGCATAAATACAATAAGCCCACCACGTACGCCAGAAAGGCGGCAATATGGTGATCTCCATGCGCACGGGCTCGCTCCATACCCCGTCGTTATTGGCGCCCTTCACCCAGAAAGTATAACTGCCGGCGGCGAGGTTGGTATAAGTGACGGCCGGTGTGGTGGTCTCTATCCAGTCGCGGTCGACGCCTTCGAGTTGATAGGCATAACGGTTTTTGTTGCTCCGGATGTAATTCAATAAAGCGAACTCGAGCGTGAACACTTCCTGGTTGGGACGGAAACGGAGTGAAGGCGTGAAGCCGATATCCTGCCGCAGCAACCGCTCCTCACCGCCGATGCCCACCGGTTTGTTGAAGAGGCGCAGGCCGGTGAATACCATGGGCGCGGAGTAAGTATTGGCGGCGATCTTTTCCGGGAAAAAACTGGTGATGCCGTTGAATCCGCCGAAGAAAAACTCTCCCCGGCTGTCTTTCAGCAGCGCATTATAGTTGAAGTCGTTGCCGGCGATGCCGTCGCTGGTGGTGTAAGTCTGGAATTTTTTGGTGGCGGGGTCGAACTTCACCAGGCCGTTATCGGTACTGATCCAGAGGTGCTGCTGCCGGTCTTCGAGTATGCCGATGACGTTGCTGTTGGGCAGCCCGTCTTTTTCGGTGTATAGCGCCGTTTGCTGCAGGTTCTTGTCGAAGCAGGCCATGCCGCCGTAATACAGCCCCACCCAGTAATTGCCGCGGCTGTCCGTCGTCACGGAATTGATATAACCGCCCCGCAGCTGCCGGAGCTGGTTGTTTTCATACACGAACAGGCCTTCGGAAGTGCCGATGAGGATGCGCCGCCGGCTGTCTTCCATCAGGCTCCGGACGTAAGGGGGCAAGGCCTTCAGGTTCGTATCCGGGATAGGGATGAGCTCGTTGCCCTGCCGCCGCGTCACGAAAAGCCCGGAATTGCAGCCTACCCAGAAGCGGTTTCCGGAATCCTCCAGCAGGCTGGTGACCTCCAGCGTCAGTGTGCCGGGGTCGTTCTGGTTGAAGAAAAACTGTTTGAAGGTGCCGCCCGGCTGCAGGAGGTTCAGCCCGCCACCGTGCGTGCCCGCCCATATGTTGCGGTCTTTGTCTTCATACACCATTTTCACCAGGTTGGAACCGATGCTGCCGGGCCTGCCTGCTTCATGCCGGTATACCCGGAAAGTGTTGGTGCTGCGGTTATAATAATTGAGGCCGCCGCCTTCGGTGCCTATCCACAGGTTATGATGCTCGTCTTCCAGCATCCCGCTCACCACGTTGTTGCTGAGGCCGGGCTGCGGCGGATGGCTCTGGATGGTGCTGAAGGCGGTGCCGGAAGAGTGTATCATGTTCACGCCGCCGAAATAGGTGCCGATCCAGACGGATCCGTTGTTGTCTTGAAAAAGGGCGTGGATGGAATTCTGGCTGAGGCTCTTTTTGTTGCCGGGATTATGCTGGTAGTTGGCGCCGCTGAAGCTGGCCGGGTCTATCACGCTCAGGCCTTCCTGCGTACCGATCCACATTTTGCCGGCCTTGTCGGTAATGATACGGCGGACGTTGGGGTTGACGGGTTTCGGGCCGGCAAGCGCGCTGAAGGTTTGCCGGATGGGATCATACAGGCTGATGCCGTTGGTTTGTGTGCCCAGCCACAGGCGGCCCTGCCGGTCTTCCGCGATGGCGGTGATGTAACCGGACGTAAGGCCGTCGCCCTGCCGGAAACTTTCGAAACTGAACTGCCCGTTTTGTTCGGTAAGGCGGTTGAGGCCGGTGGTGGTGCCCACCCAGATGGCGCCCCGGCTGTCTTCGAATACGCAGCGGATACTGTTGCCGGCCAATGTGCTGCTGTCGGCCTCCCGCATGAAATGCCGGAAGCCGCTGCCGGTTTTAAGGAAGAGCCCATAATAAGTGCCTATCCAGAGGCGGCCTTTTCTGTCTTCATATATAAAGGTGACGCCCGGCTGTACGTTGGCCTGGCGCAGGCTGATCCGTTCAAAAGCATCTTTTTCTGGCAGGTAGCGGGCCAGCCCGCGGGTACTGCCGATCCAGAGGTTGCCTTTGCTGTCGGGTAAAATATAAAGCACCTGGTGCTCGGGGATGGAGGTGCTGTCGTTCCGTTCGTTGCGGTAAATCCGGAATCGCTGTCCGTCGTACCGGTTCAGCCCGTACCGCGTGCCGAACCACATAAACCCCCGTTTATCCTGCGCAATCGAAAGCACCGAGTTATGTGACAGCCCGTTTTCGATCGTCAGGTGGTTAAAAGCAATGCTTTGCCCCCCGGCCCGTTGAAAAGCCAGCAACATGCATATCCAGATAAACACCCGCCGTGGAAAAAACATGGCCCCAATATAAGCATTAGATAAGAATGTGCGGCGCGGAGGAGGGGGAATTTTCCAATTATTATTTTCCCATGATGTTGAAAATCAGTCTATTAAACGGTGGTTTATAAAATTCACCCCAATCATTTATAATTATCACCCCCTGTTCTTCCCCCCGATCCTAATATTTGTGAACATGTGATTTGAAATTCCACCTATTCCACCAAAATCATTGTTATGCGTTTGAAAATTGATGTTGAAAATTCCCGTTATGCCTTAAAGTATTTTTTGGGGACAATTTGGGTGCTACTCTTTCCTTTAATGCTTTCGGCCCAGCAAAAAGCGGTGACGGGAACCGTCAAAGACGAAAGCGGACAACCATTACAGGGCGTCACCGTGACGGTAAAAAACGGTAAGGCCGGCGCCAGTACCGACGCCGCCGGCAAATTTTCCCTCCAGGCCACCCCGGGCGCCATCCTCGTATTTACCTTCATCGGGTTTGAAAGAGTGGAGACGACCGTGAACGATCGCGCCGCATATAACGTGGTGCTGAAAGAAAAAGCGGGCCAACTCAGCGACGTGGTGGTGGTAGGCTACGCCACCCAGAAACGGAAAGACCTGACCGGCGCCGTGGGCAGCGTGAACATGAAGGACTTCGAGAAGGCGCCGGTGAAGTCGTTCGACGAAGCCCTGGCCGGCCGTGTGGCGGGTGTGGCCGTAGCGAGCAACGACGGGCAGCCGGGCTCCATCGCCAACATCGTGATCCGCGGGGCGGGCTCCATTACACAGGATAACTCGCCGCTTTACGTGATCGACGGGTTTCCCACGGAAGCTTCCAACGCCAACGCCATCAGCCCGGCAGACATCGAAAGCATCGACGTGCTGAAAGACGCCTCCGCCACCGCCATTTACGGCGCCCGCGGTTCCAACGGGGTTATCCTCATCACCACCAAAAAAGGCAAAACAGGGCCGCCGCAGGTCACCTACAACGGGTATTACGGCTGGCAGCAGGTGCCGGAAAAGGTGGAACTGATGAGCCCGTATGAATTCGTGCGGTACGTAGGGGAAATCAACCCCGGCATCCGCGATTCCATCTACCTGGCCAAAGGCATCAAGCTGGAGGATTATAAAAACGTACAGGGCACGGACTTCCAGGACTACATTTACCAGACCGGCCAGAACCAGAACCACGACATTTCCGTGAGAGGCGGCAACGACAAAACACGGTACTCCCTCTCCGGCAACTTCAACAACCAGAAAGGCATCATCATCAACGGTGGCTTCAAACGCTACCAGGGCCGTTTTACGCTCGACCAGACGGTGAACAGCAAACTGAAGGTGGGCATCAACGTAAACTATGCGTATAACGAGTCGTACGGCATCCCGGTATCGGCCACCAACTTCTACGCCTCCGCCACCACGCTGTATTCCGTATGGGGCGCCAGGCCTACCACCAGCCTGTCAGGCCGCGACAGCGCGGTGAGCCTCGTGGACGAGTTTTATGATCCCACCAACGAGCTGGCCAACAACCAGGACTATCGCGTGAACCCGTTGCAGAACATCCGCAACCAGATCACCATTAATAAAAGGAATACCCTGCTGGCTAACGCCTATGCGGAGTACGCCCTTTCAAAATCGTTGTCGCTGCGCATATCCGGCGGTATCAACACCCTGAGCAACGAAACCAATATTTTCAACAACTCCAGGACCCAGTCCGGCAGCAAATGGAGCTCCAGCGGCGTGAACGGCGCGATCTGGAACCAGCCTTCTTCGATCTGGCGGAGCGAGAACATGCTCACCTACCGGAAGCAGTTTTCCAAAAAACACAACTTCACCGCGCTGGGCGTGTTTGAAGCGCAGGGGGCAAGAAACGCCGACCGCCGCCTCACCGCCACGCAGATCCCCAACGAAGAACTGGGCCTCGATGCGATAGACCAGGCGCCGGCCGCGAACACTTCGCTTACCTCCTGGAGCAGCCGCTGGACGATGGCCTCCCTGCTGGCGCGCGTGAATTACGATTACATGGGTAAATACCTGGTGACGGCTTCCATCCGTGCGGACGGCTCCTCCAAATTCGCGCCCGGCAACAAATGGGGGTATTTCCCCTCTGCGTCAGTAGCCTGGCGTTTCAGCAGCGAGCAGTTCATGAAAGACCTGAAGTTCGTGTCGGACGCCAAACTGCGCGTAGGGTACGGTTCTTCCGGCAATAACCGGGTGGGGGACTTCGCCTACATGTCGCAGCTGCAGTTTACCAACCTGCATTACTGGTATTCCGCCGGCAATGCGCCCACCACCCTGGGCGGTGTGATCACTTCTTCCGGCAACAACAACCTGCGCTGGGAAACCAACGATCAGACCAACCTCGGCCTCGACCTGGCTTTCCTCAAGAACCGCCTCACCCTCACGGTGGATGCATACCAGCGTACCACGCGCGACCTGCTGCTCAGTGCCGCGCTGCCGTACATGCAGGGCGTTGAAAGCTCCACCGGCGTGAAAAACGTAGGCAGGCTCGAAAACAAGGGGCTGGAATTCACCGTTACCGGCGTGATCGTCGATAACCGGCAGTTCAGCTGGAACAGCAACTTCAACATCAGCTTCAACCGCAATAAAATACTGGCGTTAACAGAAGGGCAGAATTCCATTCTCAGCGGATCCGGCACTTTCTTTAACACCACTTACTCCGGCCTGTTCCCGTACATTTCCGTGATCGGGCGTCCGTTGGGTGAGATGTACGGCCTTGTGTTCGACGGCGTGTACCAGTTCTCCGACTTCGACGTGATGCCCAACGGCACCTACCAGCTGAAGCCGGACGTTACTACGAACGGTTCCGCCCGTAACGCCGTGCGCCCGGGTGATATCAAATACAAAGACCTGAACGGCGACCTCCAGGTGAACAACCAGGACTACACCATCATCGGCAGCGGCCTGCCCAAACACACCGGCGGTTTCAGCAACGATTTCCGCTACCGCAATTTCGATCTGAATATATTATTGCAATGGTCGTACGGCAACGACATCATCAATGCCAACCGTTATGTGTTCGAAGGCGGCATCGTCAACAACCCGAACCTGAACCAGTTCGCCAGCTACGCCAACCGCTGGACGCCCGACAATCCCAGCAACTCCATGTTCCGCGCAGGCGGGATGGGTAATGCGGCGTATTCTTCCCGTGTGGTGGAAGACGGCTCGTACCTGAAGCTGCGCACGGTATCGCTGGGGTATAACGTAACGAAGGAATTGCTGCGCCGCGCCAGGATACAGAACATGCGCGTATATGCATCCGCGCAGAACCTGTATACCTGGACGAATTACTCCGGCAAGGATCCCGAGGTGAGCGGCCGTCATACCAACCTCACACCCGGTTTCGACTACGCCGTGTACCCGCACTCCCTGAGTTATGTAGTGGGCCTGAATGTAACTTTCTGATCAACGCAACATCCACGACGGTAAACCGGGTATCACACCGGGTTCCGTCCGACATTGAACATTAAAATCATTACCGGAATGAAACGAATTTGCATCATAGCGTGTTTGGCAATGGCAGGGCTGACTTCCTGTAAAAAATTCCTCGACACCAAACAGACCGATTTTTATAGCCCGGATGCTTATTATAAAACCGAAGCACAGTTGCAGCAGGCCCTGAACGGGGTGTATGGCGACCTGATGCGGCCTGAGCTGTATGCACAGGTGATGGGCTTCAACTTTGTGTCCGGCACCGACGAGCTGCTCTCCAACCGTGGCGCCGACGGCGACGCCCGCGGCCTGCGGTATAATTACGACGCATCCCTCGTGCATGTGGCCGGCATCTGGCGCTATTGTTACGTAGGCATCGGCAACCTCAACTCGCTGCTGGAGAATATCGACAAAGCCAGCGTGGACGAAGCCCGCCGCAACATCATCAAAGGGCAGGCCCTGTTCCTGCGCGGCTATTTTTATTTCCTGCTCACCAGCAACTACGGCGATGTGCCGCTGGTGCTGCGCTCACTGGCGATCAACGAAGTGAACATGCCCGCCACGCCGCAGAAAGGCGTGTACGAGCAGATCGTGAAAGACATGAAAGAAGCGGAAACGCTCCTGGCCGGGCATACCTCCAGCAAACTCGGGTATAACGACGTGGTGACGCAAACCGCCGTGCAGGCCGTACTGGCGAGAGTGTACCTCTACTGGGCCGGTTATCCGCAAAACGATATGACGAAGTATGCGGACGTGATCACGTACACCGACAAGGTGATCAATTCCGGCCTGCATGCCCTCCATCCCGATTACCGGCAGGTGTTCATCAACCTCAGCCAGGATCTGTACGACGTGAAAGAAAATATCTGGGAGATCGGCTCCGCCGGCGCAGCTGCGGGTGTGGTCAACAAATCCGGGAACGACATCGGCAACTTCGTGGGTATCCAGTCCGGCCTCGTGGCTACGGATCCTACGTCTTATTCCGCCGCCGCCTGGGTATGGCCCACGCGCAAACTGTTCGAAACCTACGAGGCCGACGCGTCCAACACCGCCACACCATTTAAGTCGTCGCCTGATGTGCGCCGCGACTGGAACTGCGCCAACTTTATCTATGGCGGCACGCCGCGCGCCAAACAGGCGCGTGTGAACGTATGGCAGCTGAGCGCCGGCAAGTTCAGGCGGGAGTATTGCCCGCAGTCCATCCGAAATACCAACGGGGTAGGTGGTACTTACAACATCAACTGGCCGGTGATCCGTTATTCCGATGTGCTGCTGATGCGTGCCGAAGCGGAGAATTTTGTGAACGGGCCCGGTAACGCCTATACGTATATCAACCAGGTGAGGAAAAGAGCATACGGTATCCAGAATGGCAACGTGGTGAAGTCCGTTACCGTGGTGAACCAGGGTACCGGTTATACGGTAGCGCCCGTGGTGACGATTACGGGAGGAGGTGGCGCAGGCGCTACTGCCACCGCGGTGATCGCCGGCGGTAAAGTGACCGGCATCTACCTGAGCAGCCCCGGCGCGCTCACGGCCGGCTCTTATTATTCTTCCGCGCCCACCGTGGTGATCGGCACCGCATGGTCTGCCGGTACCGCCTATACGGCCAACCAGCAGATCGCCAACGGCGGTAATCTTTATACCGTGACTACCGCAGGTACCGCTACCAGCACGCCGCCCACGCATACATCGGGCGCTTCCAGCGCGGCGGTAACCGGCGCGGTATTTACTTACGCGGGTACAGTTGCAACGGCCACCGCCGCTATCACGACCGGTACGGAAGCCGACCTGCCGGCCGGCTTCAGCCGCGAAGCCTTCCAGCTGGCCATCCGCGACGAAAGGATGCGGGAGCTGTGTTTTGAAGCGCTCCGCAAAGCGGACCTTATCCGCTGGGGCAATTTTGTGGGCGACATGCAGACGTTCGCCGCCTGGGCCGCCGCCAACGGCGCAGGGCTGGCCAGCGGCAACGCCAACGGTTTGCAGGGCCTGCAGAACATCAGCGCAAGGCACGTGCTGCTGCCCAAACCGACGTATGAACTGAACCTTAACCGCGACCTGGTGCAAAACCCGGGATGGTAATCGTGCAAGCATTCAATCATCCCTTAAAACAGCACACATGAAAAAACACATCATCATTATAACGGCAGGCCTGGGCATGATGGCCGCATCCTGCAGCAAAAACATGGAGGTGGACAACCCCACCTTTTCGGTGAGCCTCGACCGGTCCAAACTCGTGGCAGATACGTTTACCTACAAACTGGGCGATACCACCCGCTTCCTCTTTGCGGGGAATGCGGGCAACATCGCCTTTTATTCCGGCGAAAACGGGAAGAAGTACGCCAACCGCCAGGTATCGTGGACGCTGGGGACGCTGGAACTGTCGTTTGATTCCAAAGCAGAATTCGGCACCCAGACCAACACCTTACAGGTACTGGCCACCAACAAACTGACGGCTTTCGATTCCGCGTCGGTGGTGGGGGCCGCGTGGACCGACATCACGGCCAAAGCCAGACTCGCCACCAGCGCCACCGTGGTGTCTTCCGGGGCGATCAGCCTGAACGGGCTGATGGCCAATGAAAAAGATTCGCTCTTCATCGCTTTCAAATACACCGGCGTAACGGGCAGCACCCAGCGTACGTGGACGATCACGAACTTCTTCGTGCGGAATACGGTAGACGGAATGGCTTACACCGCCGCCTCGCTGGCCAACGACGCATCGTACTGGACGCGTTACGGCAATGTATGGACGCCCGCAGCAGCCCGCTGGACGGCCACGGCAAGCGATCTTAAAATCACGGGTGGCGGGGCAACCGCGCCTTCCAACACCAGCTGGATCATCAGCAAGCCCATGTACGCCGGCCGCCTGGCGCCCGATGTGAGCGTGGGCATCAAGAGCATCAACGAACCCGCAAAAACGGAATACGCCTACAAGTATGCCGCACCCGGCGTATATAAAGCTACTTTTGTGGCCTTTAACCACACGCTCGATGAAGAAAAGAGCACCACGCACGAATTAATCATTAAAGTGATACCATAAATATGAGAACTGTATTGTATTCCATTGTGCTGGTTAGCCTGCTGGCTTTTACGGCAGACAGGAAAGACGAGGGATTTGTCAACAGCAATTTTTCTTTCGTGCAGCAGCAGCTGAAGTTCATGCTGAAGGAAACGGAAACGCGGAACAAGCTCGCTTTCCCGCGCACCACCGATGCCTCCGGCAAAATGACCACGACGAACATGTACGACTGGACGCCCGGTTTTTTCCCCGGCAGCCTCTGGTATGCGTATGAGTACAGCAAAGACCCTGCGCTGCAGCAGGAAGCCGTGGCCTGGACGGAGAAGCTGGAGCCGCTGAAGGATTTTACCCAACACCACGACCTCGGTTTTATGGTGTATTGCAGCTACGGGAACGCTTACCGCCTCACCGGCAACAAAGCGTACCGCGACATCCTGATCCAGAGCGCCCGCTCCCTGAGCACGCGTTTCAGCCCTGTGACCGGCAGCATCAAATCGTGGAACCAGTTTAAATCCTGGCACGGCGACAAGCGGTATTATTACCCGGTGATCATCGACAACATGATGAACCTGGAGCTGCTGTTTTTCGCGGCCCGCGAAACCGGCGACACCAGCTTCCGCCACATCGCGGTGACCCATGCGGCCACGGCCATGAAGAACCAGATCCGGAAAGATTACAGTTCTTATCATGTGGTGTGTTACGATTCGCTGACCGGTAAAGTGGAAGGCCGCGAAACCGCGCAGGGGTATGCGGACAATTCCACCTGGGCGAGGGGACAGGCATGGGGCATCTATGGTTTTACCATGGTGTACCGCGAAACGAAAGATCCCCGCTTCCTCAAAACGGCGGAGGGCATGGCAGACTTTTTCCTCGATCATAAAAACCTGCCGGCGGATAAAGTGCCGTACTGGGACTTTAATGCCGGTGAAAAAGGGTACGAGCCCGGCGTGAATTCCAACGCCCTGAAAGTGACCACCAGATACCGCGACGCTTCCGCCGCCGCCATCACCGCTTCCGCGTTGTTCGAGCTGAGCGGTTATGTAAAAGGCAAAGAACAGAAGTACCGCAAGGCGGCTATCCGGATGCTGCGTACGCTCGGGAGCCCCGCTTACAGGGCGCCGGCCGGCGGTAACGGTAACTTCGTGCTGATGCACAGCGTGGGCAGCATCCCGCATAAAAGCGAGATCGATGTGCCCCTGGTATATGCGGATTATTATTTCGCAGAGGCATTGCAGCGCTACCGCGCTTCGTTATAATACTTTTTGAGTAAGGTACAGGAGTCAAAAAGGGGGAGCGTTCCGGGGGGAACGCTCCTTTTGTTTTGACTTGGATATGCAGGGATATGTTTCTATATTGGATGCGTCCACGCAATCACCTAAACGTAAATTATGTATAAACAATTCCTCGTTGCCTTGTCTGCAGCCGCTCTTTTCAGCTGCGGGCAGCCTCAAACAAAAGAAACGGAAACCGCTCAAACAGGTGTCTGGGACGCCGCCAAAGCCAATGAATGGTACGCAAAACAGGGATGGCTCGTAGGGGCCAACTACATCACCGGCTCGGCCATTAACCAGCTGGAAATGTGGCAGGCCGAAACCTTCGATACCGCCGCCGTCGACCGCGAACTGGGCCTGGCCGCAGGCATCGGTATGAATACCATGCGCGTGTTCCTGCACGACCTGCTGCACCAGCAGGACCCGGAGGGGTACTTCAAACGCATGGAGCAATTCCTGCAGATCGCTGACAAACACAAAATCCGCATCATGTTCGTGCTGTTCGATTCCGTATGGGACCCGAATCCCGTAGCCGGTAAACAGCGCGATCCCAGACCGCATGTGCACAACTCCGGCTGGGTGCAGAGCCCGGGTATCAAAGTGCTTCAGGATAGCACCCAATATCCCCGCCTGGAAAAATACGTAACGGAAACGGTGAAGAAATTCGCCAACGATCCGCGCGTGGTGTGCTGGGATGTATGGAACGAGCCGGATAATCCCAATGTAAGTGCATACGGTCCCGTCGAACTGAAAAACAAAGTGGATTACGTATTGCCGCTGCTGGGCAAGGTATTCGCCTGGGCGCGCGCCGCAGCGCCGGTACAACCGCTGACCAGCGGGGTATGGGCCGGTAACTGGGAAGCCGATTCCACGCTGAAACCCATCGAACGGTTAATGATCGCCGAATCTGACGTGATCTCGTTCCACACGTACGACGACAGCACGGAAGTGGAAAAACGCATCGCGCAGCTGAAACGCTATCAGAAACCGCTCATCTGTACCGAATACATGGCGCGGCCGCGCAACAGCACTTTCGAAAGCATCCTGCCCATCTTTAAAAAACATAAAGTGGCGGCCTATAACTGGGGCTTCATCGAAGGCAAGTCGCAAACCAATTATCCCTGGGATACCTGGACCAAACAGTACACCGCCGAGCCGGAGCTTTGGTTCCATGATATTTTCCGGAAAAACGGGGAACCGTACCGGCAAACGGAAGTCGATTTTATCAGGCAGATCACGAAACAATAAGAAGATGGGCCATCTCAAAGAAGAGATGGCCCATCTTCTTTCTCTGATAATGCGGCGGCAGCGATGGATAAAGTAAATGGAACTATCGAAGTGATCACCAAACTCAAAGAAAGAGACGTCCATTCTCTTTCTCTGATAATGCGGCGGCAGCTATGGATAAAGTAAATGGAACTATCGAAGTGATCACCAACCTAAAAGAAAGAGATGGTCGATTTTCTTTCCTCCGATAATATTGCGGCGTCGATGGATAAAAGTAAATGAGAGCTATCGACTTCATCATCAATATTAGTTGCAGGAAGCAGCGGTCTGAAACAGGGCCGCTGTTTTTTGTTTGAGCACATGGCAAACCTTTGCACAAATAATAATCTAACAATTAAATCAGTAAAAACAATACCATTTATTCATTTTACGAATAATTTACATTTGATCTTCCCGGTAACCGGCGGTTGTCTGCCTTTTGTATTTTCCCTCCCGCATACATACTAACTGCTGTTTCCCTGCTTAATTTCTACCTGATATATTGCACGTTCCATTGTCACTCAAACCTAAATCGATGAAAAAACTATTGCTACTGTTTTTGTTTGTACTATTCGCATGCCCTGTTGTTAACGCCCAGTTCCCCGGTGTTAAACAGAACGTCAACGATCCCTCGCTTCCGCACTGGGCCAAACTCATGTACGCGGACGACCCTAACGTCTGGGAGGTGGACAAGGCATATGAAGCTTACTTCCGGGAACATCCTTTCGTCAAAACCACGCATACCCAGTATTACAAACACTGGCGCGCGTATGTCGACAAATTCGTCAATGAAAAAGGGTTCGCCGTTTATCCTACGAACGCTGCGCTGGAAGAGAAAGCCCGGCTGTTCCGGTCGCGGCAGGCCAGGGAGGAAAACGCCCGGGTAGCCGCCGCCGCTGCGGTTTCCGGCGTATCGGCATGGACTTTTGCCGGGCCCAACGAAACGTACTTCATAGATGAAGGCGGGGCGCCCAACACCAACAAGCCCGTTTCATGGCACGCCAACATCTATTCGTTCGACCGTTCGCTCTCCAACCCCCAGATCGCGTATTGCGGCGCGGAAGGCGGCGGGATGTACAAAACAACCAACAAAGGGCAGACCTGGACCTTCATTACGCCCAACCTCAACATGTCTACCGCCAAAACGGTGAAGGTGCATCCCGCCAACCCGGATGTATTCTTTTTTGGCGGCAACGGCAACCTGTACAAAAGCACGGATGGCGGCAGCACCTACAGTACCGTGGGCACCGGCATGGGCGAAGTGCGCGACATCAATTTCGTTGGCACCTCGTCGAACATGCTGGTAGCCGCGCAGAACGGGATCTACCGCTCTACGGACAACGGCAATTCATTTTCGCTGGTACAGGCGGGCAGCTCCTGGAACGTAACCGCCAAGGCGAACGATTCTTCGGTTATTTTCGCGTTGGTGTATAACGCCGCGTCCAAGCTCACGCAGTTTTACAAGTCCACCAACAGCGGCGCCTCCTTCACCCTCAAGAGCACGGGCTGGTTCAGCATCGGCGCCGGTGAAGACAACCCTGGCGGACGGCTGGCCGTAACGCCCGCCGCGCCTAACAAGGTGTACGCCCTGCTGGTGGGCAGCGCCGCCAGTCCCTCCACCCGCGCGTTCAACGGATTTATCGGCACCTACGTCAGCAGCGACGCCGGCGAAACCTGGACGCTGCCGCAGAACTACCTGGGCGCGCCCTACGATAACACCGAGAACCCGGACGGCACCCGCAAACGTCCCAACCTGATGAACTTCCCCTGGGAGCCTGCCGGAGGGTACAACCAGATCCTCTACAACACCTGGATCGCCGCTTCAACGCTGGACTCCAACAAGGTGCTGATAGGAGGGCTCAGTCTTTACCGTTCAGACAATGGCGCCGCGGGATATAAAACGGTCGGCGGGTACGCCGGCAGTATCAGCGGCATCCACCCCGACGTGCAGACCATCAAGGTGTACAACACCGGCGCTTCCAGCGAAGAAACCTGGCTGACGACAGACGGCGGCATCAATTATTCCACCGATTTCTTCACCACCAATAACCACGTGGCGATCAACTACGGCATCTATGCGGGTGAGTTCTGGGGTTTCGGGCAGGGATGGAACGAAGACGTGATGGTGGGCGGTAAATACCACACCGGTAACGGCGGGTATTTCCAGGACTATCCTGACAGGAAGTTCCTGCGGCTGGGAGGAGCGGAATCGCCAACGGGATACGTCAACCCGGCGGAAAACCGGAAAACGTATTTTTCCGATGTGAACGGGCGCATCCTGCCCACCACCATGGAAGGCTCCCTCGGCAACTTCGGAATGAACATCGATCCCAACGAAAGCTACGGCGCGGTGGAAAGTTCCACGCTGGCCTTTGACCCGCGTTGTTACAATACCGTATTCACCGGTTACCAGAACAAGATTTACAAAAGCGTGGATGGTGGCAGCGTGTTCAACGTGTTATACACCTTTGGCACCGCCACCAACGATCCCATCCGGTGGATCGAAATATCCCGCGTCAATCCCGATGTGATATTCGCTTTTCAGAAAGTCGGCTCCGCCGGCAAACTCTGGAAAAGCACCAATGCCGGCGTCAGCTGGGCGGAGGTGACGCTGCCGCTGACAGATCAGCAGCGGATGTCGTTTACCCTGAGCGGCAACAGCGCCGACGAACTGTGGATTGCGTTCCGCTACGGGAAAACAGGGCAGCGGGTATACCGCACCACCAATGGCGGCGGCAGCTGGACCAATCTCACCACCACTGCCGTGGATGATGAACTGCGTGGCATCGTTCACCAGCTGGGCACGAACGGCGGGGTTTACCTTTACACCAAAAACAAGGGCATCCACTATCGCAACGATGCCCTTGGCGACTGGACGCCATATGGCAACGGCATACCGGTCATTTTCGACCTCACGAAATCCATTCCTTTTTACCGCGATGAGAAACTGCGCGCAGCCTCCTACGGTACCGGCATCTGGGAAACGCCTTTTTATGAATCGTCTGCCGTGAAAGCACAAATCACGGTGGACAAACGCACCGCCAATTGCGGCGCCATGGAAATTCCGCAATTCCGGTTCTCCAGTTATTCCGTCAACAAGGCAGGCGCTACGTTTGCCTGGTCGTTTCCCGGCGGCACACCGGATACTTCCAACGCCGTTAATCCTGTGGTGACCTACAAAAACGCCGGCAACTACAATGTAACGCTCACGGTGACCAATCCCGGCGGCGCGGCTAACACGCAGACCTATACGAATTTCATCACCGTTACAGGCAACTGCAGCTTCCTGCTGCGCACGCCGGAGAACCCGCTGAACCCGGCAACCGGCCTGAACTACCGCTACTTTGAAGGCACCTGGACGGCGCTGCCGGATTTCAACGCGCTCACCGCTGCTGAAACGGGAACGGTCACCCAGCCGGACCTGGCGCCCCGCAACAGGAACGATAATTTCGGTTTTGAATTCAAGGGGTATGTGGATGTGCCGACAGACGGCATCTACACCTTTTACCTCAACTCCGACGACGGCAGCCGGTTATACATCGGCAGCACGCTGGTGGTGGACCACGACGGGCTTCACGGCGCCACGGAAAAATCCGGCACCATCGGTCTGAAGGCTGGCAAACACGCGGTCACCATCAAATACTTTGAAGCCACCGGTGCGGAAAGCCTGGCGGTCAGCTATGCCGGCCCCGGCATCGCCAGGCAGGCCATCCCCGCGGGCGCGTATTACAGGGATGCAACCGCTTCCTGCACCACGCCGGCTCCCATCAGTAAAGCGGCCTGGACCGTCTACTCCTTCAGCAGCCAGGAAACAACCGGGGAAGGCGCCAATAACGGCCGCGCCATTCATGCCATAGACGGCAACACCACTACTTTCTGGCACACGAAGTGGAGCGGTGGCAGCGACCCGTTGCCGCATGAGATACAGATCGATCTCGGAACGACCTATGCGTTGAGCAGCCTGCAATACCTGCCGCGCCAGGACGGCGGGACCAACGGCATTGCCAGGAACTATGAAATATATGTCAGCAACGATCCCGCCAACTGGGGCGCAGCCGTGGCTACCGGCACCTTTGCCGCCACCACTGCGGAAAAAACAGCGACGTTCACCGCCAAAAACGGCCGCTACGTACGCTTCCGCGTGCTGACCTCCAACGCCACGCCTTATGTGTCCGCCGCTGAAATCGGCCTTACGGGGTGCCCGCTGGCTACGGCTTGTTCCGCTACCGGCAACATCCTGCGGGAACGCTGGAGTAACCGCGGTAACGTAACGCTGTCTTCATTCGACTTCACGCAGGCGCCGGACAGCATCAGTCAGCCGACTATTTTCGAAGGCCCCACCAACGCGGGCGACAGTTACGTGAGCCGTATCAGGGGATATATCTGCGCGCCGCAAACCGGTAATTACACGTTCTGGATCGCCAGCGACGACGATAGTGATCTCTACCTCAGCACGGACGATAACCCGGCCAACAAAACCCGCATCGCCTATATTGCCAATAACTACGCCGGCGTGCGGGAATGGACGAAACTTTCCACCCAGCAGTCGGCCGCCGTTCCATTAGTAGCCGGCAAGCGGTACTACATCGAAGCGGTGCATAAAGAAGGCGGTGGCGGCGATAACCTGGCCGTAGGCTGGCAGCTCCCGGACGCAACCATGGAAAGGCCGATCGCGGGCAGCAGGCTGTCTCCCGCCACAGCGCTGCAACTGTATACGAAGAATCCGGCGGAGAGCAAACTTGCGGACGGAATTTCCCTGTATCCCACACTGATCAGGAGAGGACAACCGGTGCGCGTGGTATCCGGCAAAGCGGAAAAGATAGCCGTGAGGGTATTCAACATGCAAGGGAAACAGGTATGGACAGGGCGCATGGAATCCGGCGGCGACATCCCGACGGATGGTTTGGTGCCCGGCATCTATATCTGCAACATCCGTTCTGACAGGCAGATCATGAACGTCAGGTTCATTGTGACGGACTAAAAACGGATCAAGCTGAACAGGCCACCTGGCGCGCCCGGAAAGCGAGCGTGCCGGGTGGCTTGTTATTTTTTACCGCTTCGTTAATACCTCCGGCAGGAATGCTTCCGCATAGTCTTCCACGAACCTGTTGAAATCCCGTGCAGCCCTGCCCGTTACCGCTTCGATATCGCCCGATACTTCCGCCGCCTCGCCACGCCCGTAATGCGCGTAGTCTTCGATCAGTCCTGCTGCCTGCCATTCAGGGAAGCCGGCCGCGATGAGCGCCTGGTGCATTGCATCCGGCGGTACGTCGATGTACTGGATATCGCGGCCCAGTGCGGCAGACAGGGTGGCTGCGATCTGCCGGTGCGTGATGGCCTGCGGGCCGGTGAGGGTATAGATTCTGTTTTCATGTACGGGATTGGTGAGCGCAGCGGCGGCCACTTCGGCAATGTCGCGGATATCCACGAGGCTCACCGGCGCCTCGCCGATGGTGGCGAAGAATTTTCCCTGTTGCATGATGGGCTCGCGAAAACCCAGCAATCCCTGCATGAAAAGATTGGGCCGCAGGAACGTGTATGCCATGCCGGAAGCCAGTATTTTTTCTTCCACCGCCGCGTGGTACCGGAGGAAACGCACCGGCGAATCCCTGTGCGCAGCGTATTGAGAAAGTTTGACAATGTGCTGCACACCCGCCGCCTTCGCCGCATCGACGAACGCAATTTGAAGCGATTCCGCCTCCGGGCTTGAGTTGGTGAGGAGGAAGGCTCGCTCGATGCCCGATAGGGCGTTTTTGAGGCTCTTTTGGTCGTTTAAATCGCCTTCGACGACCTCCGCACCCGGGATGTGCGGCGTGGCACCGGTGGGGCGCACGAGGGCGCGGAAGGGGGTGCCTTTTTCTGCAAGCAGCTTCGCGAGTGCGGAACCGATGGTGCCGGTAGCGCCGGAAACCAGTATGGCCGGTAGTTTCGTGGTAGTCATATTCGTTTGTTTTAATGCCCCAAAATTATTCCCCGGTGCGCCGCCGGCCTTGTAAGAAAACGAAAACAGGCTCCCCGAAAAGAAGGGGAATCCCCCGTAACCTGCATGAAACATTCGCCGTGCCATACCCTTTTCCCGCTACACCAAAGCGTTTTCCCTGCGGCTCTATAGGTCTTCGCTACCCTTCCGATACGGATACGTTACCCCTATAGGAGGTAACGTATAGGTGGCTTATAGATGGCGAACAGGTGGCGTAAGGGTATCGTTCCTTGAATGAAATCCTTTGTGGTAGCATGTTTAGCCCAGGTTTTTTCAGGCATTTTTGCCTGTTTCGGATATTGGGCGCCTCGTTTGGGTTGATAATGAGTGGGTTGTGATATTCCCCGGGCACTGCGGTTTTGAGGCGTTCGGAACCGGGACAGCATTCTTTTCCCGATGGCATTGGAGTGTGTCGAAGTGTAAAATGATTGGTTGATAGTCGTGAGCGTTCCCGGCAGTTATTTTAAAAGTCTAGCGGTTTTGTAGACAAAAGCCCCTATCTTTGTGCCCGCGTATGTAGAAGTCTTTCCATGGGAACATGAAAAGGCTTTTTTTGTTACAACATCAGCTATGATTGAATTAAAAGGCATTACCAAAAAGTTTTACCAGCAAAACCGCGAGATCACCGCGCTGCGCGATGTGGACCTCACGGTGCCGCAGGGGAAAATATTCGGCGTGGTGGGCGCATCCGGCGCCGGCAAAAGCACGCTGATCCGCTGCGTCAACCTGCTGGAGAGGCCTACGGCGGGGCAGGTGATCGTGAATGGCCGCGACCTGACGTTACTTTCCGCCGCGGAACTGGCGAAGGAAAGAAAGCAGATCGGTATGATCTTCCAGCATTTTAACCTGCTCTCGTCCCGCACGGTGGCGCAGAACGTGGCGTTCCCGCTGGAGCTCGTCAATATGCCGCGCGCCGCGGTGCAGCAGCGGGTAACCGAACTGCTGGGGCTCGTGGGGCTGTCGGAGAAAGCGAACGATTACCCGGCCAGTTTGTCCGGCGGGCAGAAACAGCGCGTCGCCATCGCCCGCACGCTGGCCGGCAACCCGAAGGTGCTGCTCTGCGACGAGGCCACCAGCGCACTGGATCCCGGCACCACGCGGTCTATCCTCCAGTTGCTGAAACGCATCAACGAAGAGCTGCACATCACCATGCTGCTCATCACCCACGAAATGGAAGTAGTGAAATCGATTTGTGATAACGTGGCGGTGATCAGCGAAGGGCAGCTCATCGAACAGGGCACGGTGGCGGAAGTGTTCGCGCATCCCAAAACCGGACTGGCCCGGCAGTTCATCGCTTCGTCGCTGCACGTGGAGATTCCCGCCGTGTACCGGCAGCGCCTCCAGGCGCACGATACCGGCAATGGTCAGCCGCTGCTGCGCCTGGCGCTCACGGGCAAAACGGTAGACGAGCCGGTATTGTCCGACGCGGCCCGCCGCTTCAATATCGGCGCCAGCATCATCAGCGCGCAGATGGACCATGCCGGCAGCATCAGCTACGGCGTGATGCTCGTCAAACTCACCGGCAACCGCGACGCATTTGCCGATGCCATCCAGTATTTCAAAGACAAACATATTCAGGTAGAAATCGCAGGTTATGTCTGATCCCGTTATTTTATTATTGCTCAAAGGCACGTGGGAAACCATCGTGATGACCTTCGTATCCGGCTTCTTCGGCTTCCTGCTGGGGCTGCCCGCCGGGGTGATGCTGTTCATGACCCGTACGGGGCAGGTGCTCGAAAACCGCGCCGTGAACCGCACGCTGTCGGTCATCGTGAACGTGTTCCGTTCCATTCCTTTTATCATCCTCATCGTATGGATGATTCCTTTCACCCGTGCCGTCGTGGGCACCTCCATCGGCGTGAGCGCGGCACTGGTGCCTTTAAGCATCGGGGCGGCGCCTTTCATTGCCCGCATGGTGGAAAACAGCCTGATCGAAGTGCCCAACGGCCTGATCGAGGCGGCAAGGGCCATGGGCGCCTCGCCGTTCCAGATCGTGTACAAGGTATTGCTGCCCGAAGCATTGCCGTCGCTGGTGAACTGCGCGGCCATCACGCTCATTATGCTCGTGGGATATTCCGCCATGGGCGGCGCGGTAGGAGCGGGCGGGCTCGGGCAGATCGGCTACCAGTACGGGTATATCGGGTACGATGCCGTGATCATGAACATCGTGCTGGTGCTGCTCGTGCTGCTCGTATTCCTCATCCAGTTTACCGGCGACGCCATCGCCCGCCGCGTGAACCATCGTTAAGGCTTTCAAAAACCAACATATGACACACACAACAAGATTACCGTTCCTGCTGCTGGTCCTCACGGCGTTGTGGAGCTGCGGCGGCGCAAAAAAGAACGACCCGAACTTCGTGAAAGTCGGCGTATCGTCCGGCCCCGAATTCCAGGTGGCCCAGGTGGCGCAAAAGGTAGCCAAAGAAAAATACGGGCTGGAAGTGGAGCTGGTGGCGTTCAACGATTACGTGATCCCCAATGAGGCGCTGAACCAGGGAGACATCGACATCAACGTGTACCAGCACAAACCTTATCTCCAGGAACAAAGCCGCCAGCGCGGTTATCAACTCGCCGTGGTGGGCAATACCTTCGTGTATCCCATCGCCGGGTATTCCAAAAAGATCAGATCGCTGGCGGATCTGCAGCCCGGCAGCACCATCGTGATACCCAACGACCCCACCAACGGCGGGCGCTCGTTGCTGCTGCTGCAAAGGAACGGTCTGCTCACGCTGAAAGAAGGCACCGGTCTTTTACCGAAAGTGACCGACATCACCGATAACCCCAAAGCATTGAAAATCCTCGAACTCGAAGCGCCGCAATTGCCCCGCGCGCTCGACGACGACGATGTGACCATCGCCATCATCAACAACACCTTCGCCGCGCAGGCCAACCTGGTGCCGGGCCGCGACGGGCTGTTCGTGGAAGATAAGGAGTCGCCTTACGTGAACGTGGTAGTGGCCAGGGAAAACAACAAAAACGAAGAAAAAGTGAAGAAGTTCGTGCAGGCGTACCAGAGCGCCGAGGTGGAAAAAGCGGCCGCCGACGCATTCAGGGGAGGCGCCATCAAAGGCTGGTAATTAACCAATCCGTATAACCGGGGCGCTGTTTACGGACAGCGCCTTTTTATTTTCGGGGATAATGAGTACTTTTCGAATACATCATGAAACACATCTTCCTATCACTGCTCTGCATATGCACCATGCTGGCCAAGGCGCAGGACTCCGGCGCCGTTCACCTCGCCGACCCCGCCATTTTCCTGCATAACGGCATGTATTACCTGTACGGGACCGTGGAGGGGCGCGCGGGAGAGGGGTTTCAGGTTTACACGTCCACCGGCCTGGCGCAATGGACGCTCTCCGCCAAAAACGGCGGATACGCCCTGAAGAAAGGGGATGCTTTCGGCACCGCAGGTTTCTGGGCGCCGCAGGTGTTTCAATACCGCGATTCGTTTTACATGGCGTATGTGGCCAATGAAAGCATCGCCGTGGCGGTGGCCACCGATCCGCTGGGGCCTTTCACGCAGCGGGTCAAAGAACCGCTGGCCGCGCCGGTGAGGCAGATCGATCCCTTTGTGTTCATGGATGAAGGGAAGATATACCTCTACCATGTGCGCCTCACAGGCGGCAACAAGATTTTTGTGGCGGAGATGACGGACGACCTCGCGGCCATCAGGCCGGAAACGCTCCGGGAAAGCATCATCGCCACGGATCAGTGGGAAAACACCGCCAACACGAAATGGCCCGTTACGGAAGGCCCTTCCGTATTCAAACATAACGGGCTGTATTACCTTGTATATACCGCCAATGATTTCCGGCACCCGGACTACGCCGTGGGATACGCCACCAGCAAAAGCCCGCTCGGCCCCTGGGAGAAATACAGCGGCAATCCCGTCCTGCATAAAAACATGATCAGCCAGCATGGCACCGGCCATGGCGATTTTTTCAGGGACAACAACGGCGGGCTGCAGTATGTGTTCCACACGCATTATTCGCTGACGAAAGTAGGGCCGCGCAGAACGGCCATACTGAAAGCCTCCCTGAACGGTAACCGCCTCGTGATGGACGCGGGCTCTTTTCAATTCCTGAAACAATAGTCCCTATGATCGTGCAGTTCGAAAACTTCAACCGTAAAAAGGCCCATGTGAATTTGTTGTACGCGCAGGAAGGCGTGCACATCGCGCATTGCCGGTACGACAAACCTTCGGAAGACGAATTTTTCATGCCGCACGCGGCCATCACCTGCGTGAAGCAGGGCCGGAAGGTGGTGTTCCTCAACGGTTACAAACACGAAATGCGGGCCGGCGATGCCTTGTACATCCCGAAAAACGCCATCATCTATTCCGATATCCCCGTCAGGAAAGAAGCGTTCATCAGCGTGAACATGACGCTGCATAACAGGGAAGAGGAGAGCCCCCTGGCGCCGCTGGCCTGCAGGGTAACGGACAACCTGCCGCTGAAGGAACTGGCCGCGGAGCAGTACATGAGCCTGAGCACCTTCAAACGCTGGTTCCACCGGCATACCGGCGCCAGCCCGCTGCAATGGATGATCGACAGGCGGCTCGAAAGGGCGCGGTACCTGTTACAGCATAAACACCGGCCGGTGGCGGAAGCCTGCTTTGCCAGCGGGTTCCAGGATGTGTCGTATTTCATCCGCCGGTACAGGCAGCGCTTTGGCGTAACGCCGGGCGCGGCGTTTTCAGATTGAGCTTTTTGTCCTACTCCTGCATTGCACCCGCCACTATCTTCGCATAAAAAACTGACTATGATTACGCGCCAGCAGGCTTTAGATTTTGCACACGAATGGGTGAGCGCCTGGAATGCCCACGACCTCGACAGGGTGCTCAGCCACTACACAGACGATTTTGAAATGAGCAGCCCGTTCATCGTAGCCATGGGCATCGAGCCGTCCGGCACCTTGAAGGGGAAAGACAAAGTAGGGGACTACTGGCGCAAGGCCATGGTGAAATATCCCGATCTTCATTTCGGGCTGATCGAAACATTTTCCTGCGTGAACACCATCATCATTTATTACACCAGCATCGCCGGTAAAAAAGCGGCGGAGTTTTTTACCCTCAACGAAGAAGGCAAGGTGTACAAAGCCATGGGACATTACGATTGAGAATGTATCCGTAACTTCGTCGCCATGGCGAAAAAAAAGACCGATATTCCTTTCTATTCGCTCGATGCCGGCGCCAAAGCCGGCATCGAGATCAAACGCCTCACGGAGCTGGGAACGGAGGAAATCCCCTTCAACACCGCGCACCGCGACGATCATTATATTTTTATATTCCAGGAAAGCGGCGAAGGCACGATGGTAGTCGATTTCAAGGAAGTGCACGTGCAGGGGCGCGGTATCTTCTGCATCCTGCCGGGGCAGGTGCACTACGGCGTGGTGGTGGAAAGTGCCGTTGTTTGGTTCCTTGCGTTGGATAACGCGCTGGTCGGCGAACAGTTCAGGCCCGCCTTTGAAGGGCGCCAGCAACTGGTCGCCATCGACGATGCGGCGGCGCACCGGCTGCGGTCGTGCATACAGCTGGTACACGACCTGCACCAGGTGTTGGGAGAGGACCGCTTTCAGCATGCCGTGCTGCGCTCGCTGATCGACGCGTACATCGGTCTGTTCGCCGGCATTTTTTCGGAAGAGAACCGCCTGGCGGACGACACAACGTCGCGCACCGGTATTATCACCCGTCAGTTCAAAACATTGCTGGCTGCGAGTTTCCGGCAGATGAAAAAGCCCGCCGCATATGCCGCCGCATTGAATATTTCCCCCTCATACCTCAACGAAGCCGTCAAAGCCGTCACCGGCATGCCGGTCAGCTACTGGATACAGGAAGAAGTGATGACGGAAGCGCGCCGCCTGCTGCACTACACCGATCATACCGTCAAACAGATATCGGACGACCTGGGGTTCGACGATCATACCTATTTTTCAAGGAGTTTTACCAGAACCGCCGGCATGCCGCCCCTGGCTTACCGGAAAGCATACCGCAAATAGTCCAATCTTTCCTTCCGATACGCCATTGTTACGCCTTTGGATATGGTGTTGTTTTGCAGTCAAAAAACATCAGTATATGCCAAGATTGCCAAAATGGATGAACGACGCGGTGGAGACCCTGCTGGCGTCGAAATTCCTGGAAGTGAAAGTGGTGGCGATATCATATCCCGCGCCCGCCGTGAAGAAAGTACGGTTCGAAGGATATTGTGAGGCCATGCATTATTACATCGGGTATGCCGTCGCCTTCCGGGTGAACGCGCTGGATTACCGGAACTATACGCCCGTGATGGTGGACGATGATACATTCGATATCGTGTTTCACCTGCACGGCAAAGGCCCCGGCAGCCTGTTTGCAAGCCGCCTTGAAGTAGGGCAGGCCATCAGGATGCTGATGCCCCGCGGCCGGAAGATGTTCCGGCCCGCCGCGGCGCATTTTGTATTCGGTGATGAAACGTCGCTCGGCCTGTTCCAGGCCATCCGTCAGGAAGCCGGCATACGGCAGCAGGCGTTCGCCGGCCTGCTCGAGCTGGATGGAGACAACCGGGACGCCGCCGCCATGCTGCAGCTGCCGTATATCGCCAAAGAAAACCCTGCGGCCATGGCCGCTGCGCTGGATACACATTTCGCTAAGGGCGCCGTGGCTGGGGAAAGCATGTATTACCTCACCGGCAATGCGCGCTCCATACAGGCCTGCCGGAAGCTGCTGCGGGAAAGGGGGGTGGACAACGGGCGCATCCTCACCCAGCCGTACTGGGTGGAAGGGAAAAGAGGCTTGTAAAAAAATTGAAATATTAATTTTTAATGATTAAATTGGGTACGTTCCCGTCGATGTGGCAGTATGTCTAATTTGCATCCAGAATCATCCACCCTATAAATCAAACATCCACAAAACGTCCACACATGAAATCACTATTTGTTGCCGCCTCATTATTGCTTGCCATGGCCTGCAAGCGCGACACCACCGATCCGGCCAATGCCGGCGTACCCGTTCCTGATACAAAAGCCGCTGTGGAAACAGCCGCCGCCACGCCCCGCGAAATGATCATCTGCGATCAGAAAAATGCCCGCATTATTATGGTCGACGTGGCCAATGGCAATGCCATCACCTGGGAATGGAAAGCCACTGCTTCGTACGCCATGATCCGCACGGGCGCGCAGGGCTGGTTCTCCAACCTCAGCGACGCCAAGCTGGTGTATAACGGCGCCTACATCCTCGCTACCGCTTCCGGTGGCGGCGTGGCGCTCATCAGCGTATCGTCGAAAAAAGCCATCTGGTACGATTACGCGGGCGGGAATACCCACTCCGCCGAACTGCTGCCCAATGGCAACGTGGTGACCGCTTCCACTACCGGCGGCTACCTGCTCATTTTCACCGTCGATTCGTATATCAACGACGAATCCGCACAGGGCGGTAAAGTTCTGTTCGAAGACGTGCACAACGTGGTGTGGGACAACACGCGTAAAGTGTTGTACGCCGCCGGTAAAAACCAGCTGAAAGTGTTTACCTACAACAACAGCTGCGCCACGCCGAGGCTCACCCTCAAATCCACGTACACCATGCCGCAGGGCAATGCGCACGACCTGTTCCCCGTACACGGCAGCACCACCGACCTCTGGCTGACGAACTCCAGTTACATTTACAAATTCAATGTGACCACCGGCGCGTTTACGCTGGCCAAAACGTTGAGCGCCGTGAAGTCGGTTTCATCCGGGCCTACGGGTTATCCCACCATCCTGGCAAGGGCTACCGGCGCAGGCGGGGAAACCTGGCGCACGGACCAGATCATCGACATCAACGGGGCGCTCGTGTACAAGAATACCGCGCTCGGTTTGTATAAAGCGCGCTGGCGGCTGGTCAATACCTTCAGCTACCCGGCGGGCGACAGTTTCCATGAATGCACACACCCGTGATAAACAAAAAAGCTGGTCAATCCGACCAGCTTTTTTGTTTTAATGCGATTTTTTCGAGACCCTGTCGTGATTCGGCAGATAGGTCGGCAACGCCGCGGAGCCGTACCATTCATAGATTTCCGTATCGAAGATCTTCGCCTGCACGGCGGGATCCGTTTCAAGCAAAGCCCGGCCTTCTTCCACCGTTTTCGCGTTCAGGATGAAGATGCCGCGATAGGATTTGTCGTTTTTCTTCATCGGCCCGGCTACCACCAGCTTGCCTTCCGCCGCGAGGCGGCCGATGTTGTTCATGTGCCCGCGGAAAAGGCTGTCGGTGACCTTCTTGTCGGTAGTGGTGTTGGAGCCTGATTTCAGGATGACGAGCACGTACATTTTCATGCCGTAGTCGTCTGCGCCCAGTGAGTCCGCCAGCGCTTTGTCGTATGCCGGTTTTTGCGCGGCCGCGGTAAAACTGATCAGGGATAAAATTACGAGTGCGTACAATTTGCTCATGTGTATGGATTTTGGAATGCCTTAAATAAACGCGGTATATCCGAGCACCGCCGCTTCATCGAGCACGAGCGCGCGCTGTTCGGGGAGAATGTCCGTTTGCAGGTGTACGGTGGTTTCCGCGGGCACGAAGTAGGCCACGAGCCAGCGCACGATCTTTTCGAGGCGTTCGCCGGGGAAGAGCTGCAGGGCCATGTGCGGGCTTACGGGGCCGATGTGGATGATCATGGCTTCATCGCCCTCGTCGAAATATTCACCGCAAATGGTGTCGACGCCCAGGGCGGCTTCACCCATGCGGGCGGCTGTTTCCGCCTTCAGCGGGCCGGCCGGTTCGAAGGCGATGCGCGCAGGCATCTGCAACAGCAGTGAGAGCAGGTGCTCCAGTTTGGTGAGGTCGCTTTTGGCTTCGTGCAGGAACGGCAGCATGTGCAGGAAGATGTTGGCCTGCTGCTGGTCGAGCAGCGAAAATATTTCCCAGCCCGGGTGGAAGATCCGGATGAGGTCGTCGTAAATATTCTTTTTGTCGATTTTATTCTCGCGCAGTTCGATGAGCACGCGGAAGAGGTTCAGCTCCGCTTCGAGCGGCAGGAAAAACCTGCGGGCCTGTTTCTCTTCTTCCTTGTACCGTTTGATCTGGTCGATGATCTCTTCGGTGCTGCGGGTGGAAGAGTAGGGCACCGGCTGATGGAAAAGCCCTTCGGGCAGCATATCGTACAGTCCTTCCCGGCTGGTTTTGATGCAGAGGAGCGATTTATGGGCATGTTCGAGGTGATGCCACTCCACCGACTGCACGTCGCGGGAGAAGTTGCGCCGGCTGTTGCCCGCCGGCCAGATGAAGAGGTTGTTGATGTCGAACCCGGACTCCACCAGTTCGGCCGCCAGCACGGCGGCTTTGTAGTCGGTGTCAAAATTATTGAGATTAAATGCGCCCATTTCCTCCATAATCTGATAATTCGCTTAAATTTGAATGTACCGGAAATTTAACCCTTTACTGGTATAATGTTTGGAATAATTACATATTTTTCCTGTTAATTGTTGTGACCATATATTTCTATGGATGTAAAATCTACCTTCGTCAGTTACATTTTATTCCCGCTGGTAGCTGCGATACTCGCCGCCGTGATGGTGGTATTGAATAAGAAGAACCGCATCATGGGTAACCGCCGCCTCGTGGTGGTGCTCTTATTGACAGGGCTCGCGCTTGGCCTGCCCGGGCTGCTGGGCGCTTTAAAACTGGAATTCATGCCCTGGGGCTACCTCTTCGGGCAGCTGGCATACCTGTTAATGGGCGTTCTGGGCGTTTTCCTGCTGTCCAGGCACCTGCCCGAAGCCCTCGAGCACCGCAAAGGCATGCTGCTGCTCATGGGCCTGATCACGGCCCTGCTGGGCGTATATCTCTACCAGCTGGCCTTCAACTGGCTCAACGGCCTCCGCTACGGCTGGCTGGCCGCCACCTCGGTACTGGCGTTCTTTGTGCCGCCCGTGTTCTGGTGGGCTTATATGTCGCTCATCAGCATCCCCTCCGAAATCTATACCGTATGGTATTACCCGGAACATGAGCCGCGGCTCGACCTCTACGATGTGGATCTCGATAAATTGAAAGTGCTGGAGGTACAGCTGTTTAAAGGGGCCAGCGACCCCTCACCGCTGAAAGTGAAGGTGAAAGCGCCGCCGGACATGAGCTTCGGCGTATGGTTCAAAAAATTCATCGACGATTATAACCTGAAGTTCCCCCGCAACGGTATTCATTATCAATCACCTGAAGGGGAGCCTTTCGGCTGGATATTCTACCTGAAGCCTTCGTTCTTCAAAAGAAAACGGTTCATCGACCCGGCGCTGACGGTGGACAAGAACCAGGTAAAAGAAAGGTATACTATTTTTGCCCGTAGAGTGACCCGCCTGGAGCAGGCTGCCGGCGGGGAAGACAGGGTGGTGATCCTTTAAGCGCGCCGCCCATTTGTACACACTGAAAAAGTATTGTTATGTTATTTCCTGTAAAGCACCCCGCTGTGAATTGGGTAGACGGTATGAAGATTTCCCGCCGCCAGTTTATCGATACCGACAATCATTTCACCGATTCCCTGCGCGATACGGCCTCCCTGTTCCTCCGTAACTACGATTTCGGCCTGTTGCCACCGTTCCGCGGCCAGCGGCTGTCGTGCGACTTCGAGATCAGCGAGCGCATCGGCCAGGTGGAAGTGCGGCTGCGCCAGTGCAGCGCCATCACCGCGGGCGGCGTGCGCATTCATTTCGTGCCGGACGGGTATGACGATCAGCTGGTGAAACAGTTCGCTTTTACAGGAGAAGAGGAAAAAGACAACCAGGCGCAGCATTACAGCATCGTGCTGGGCGCGAACCCTTACGAGCGGGTGCCCGCGGGCACGCCAGACGCCGGGGAAACGCCGCCGCGCCATCCTTACGCCGGCGTACAATACGACCTTTCGATACTGCCGGCCAGCCAGGTGGAAGCCGGCGAAATGGGGCTGAACCACCTCGTGATCGGGCAGATCACCCGCGAAAACGGGCGCGTGTCCGTCAACGGCCAGTACATCCCGCCCTCCGCGGCGATCGTGAGCCATCCCGGGCTGATACGTTATTACGAGCGCTTCAGCGCCCTGCTCAATGAAATACAGATCAGCAGCCTGCGCATCATCGAAAAGGTGGCGGCGCGCGACAATAAACTTACCCTTGCCCTCAATATCAAAATGCTCTGCGAGCGCCTGCTCGACTATATCGCGCAGATCTTCTTCAGTTACCGCAACATGATGCACCAGCAGCCGCCGGTGATGCTGGTAAGCTGTTTTTCCAACATGGCGCACCTCTTTTATTCCACGCTGCACTATTCCGGCGCGAAAGAAAAAGAAGAGATGCTCAAATATTTTTACGAGTGGAAGGACGTGACGCCCGGCAACTTCGAGGACCTGTTGCTGCGCACCATCGATGTGGTGTACGATCATTACAACATCCACCGCTCCATGGAGCAGGTGAGCGAATGCATGCAGGTGCTGGCGGCGCTGCTCAACAAACTCAGCAGCCTCGAATTCATCGGCCAGCCTAAAGGCAACATCGTGGTGGCGGAAGAAAAAATGGTGGAGCAGATCAAAGTCCGCAATTCGTGGAGCATCCTTGATTAGCGTATGGTTTCGCTATGGCAGGATCGGCCGGTAGTTTATCAGGCATCTTCGATTAGGCGCATACCGCGCATGGTTTCGCTATGGCAGGTTTAACCGGTCATTTGCGGTGCATCCTCTATTAGGCGCATACCCTTATTGCAGGATCAGCCGGTAATGTGTGAGGATGCTGCTGCGTGTTTTCAGTTTATGCAGCAGCTGCCGGCTCGTCAATTCCCATTCTTCGGTGGTGTATGCATGATTGAGGGCCTGCCGGATGTGGATGTCCGTCGTTTTTTTGAGGCCTTCCTTCGGGTGAGGGGAGGCCATTACGCCGCGTTTCACCTGAATCTCCGCGGCTCTTTGCCCCAGTTCGTATTTACAGAAATTTTTAATGTCGTCTTCGGTCACGATGCGGTCGCGCGTCATGAGGGCGTATTTGTACGCCTGCAGCAGGTTACCCTGGTCGGCTGCTTTCCGTGCGCCGAAGGGCCGGGTCAGCAGCAGTAACGATTCCGCGCGCACGCCCGCGCCTTCGAACTGCACCAGGGGCAGGCCGCTGCGGAGCTGGTGGGCGGCTTCGCTTTGCGTGGTCCAGTAATCGAGGTACATCACTTCGGTGGGGTGCTGCGGTTTCACGATCACGTAGCGGGTGGATTCCGTCATGTCCGTCAAACTGTGCCGGGCTTTCTGTTCCACCAGCGCGATGTTCTGCTGGAGGCTCTGCAGCACGTCCGTCAGGAAGTCGTAACCGTATGCGGAGAACGCCGCGCTTTCGTCGCGCAACAGTTCGAACAGGTACGTGATCATTTCGCGGGCGTTGCGGCTGTCGAACCGCTCTGCGCCGCCGTGCCGCACGGAATAAGCATCCTGGCCCTGCGTTTCGCTTTCGTTGTACGAAACGGGATGGTAATGTTTGCCCCGGCTGTCGGTCAGCTGCTGCACACTCAGGAAAAATTCGTGCGGCTCGGGTTTGACGGGGATGATGTTGCCGATGCCTTTAAAGCGGTGTTTGATTTTGTGGAGGCGGCGGTTCACGACGGGGAAGGCGTTGGTGTACACTTCCATATTGTCGAGCAGCGGTTGCTGGATGGCCGCCGGGAATGTGAGCTGTAGCCACAGCACCGGATCCTGCAGCCGGCCGAGGTCCTGCGCGCCGAACACTTTTTCGAACGGCGCGGGATAACGCAGTTTTTCGTGCTCATGCGGGCGGATGGACAGGGTGAGGAAATGGTCCTGGTAGTATTCCATCACATCGCGCACCAGCACGGGCATGATATCGAATGCCAGCGTTTTGTTCAGCGTGCCCTGGGCCGGTTGCAGCGCGTCGGCATCGTAAGGGAAACCGCCGGTGAGCGGGATGCTGTGCCCGTTGATGGCGGCATCGCAGAGCGCCAGCAGTTTATACCATTCATGATCGAACGCAAAGTGCGGCCAGTTGAAATACAAAGGGAACTGTTCCAGCGCCGTAATGCCCGGATGGATGCGGATGCCGAGCCACAGTGTTTGCGGCGGCAGGTAAGCGCCGCCCGCTGCGGCCGCCTGTAATATTTTTCCGCGCTGTGGATCATAGTGATAGAGGCGGTTGCCGGTAGCCATGTAAAGCACTGCCGCATCGTGCGCCTGCACGGGCACGGCGGGCGTGAAGAACACTTCCTGTCCGGGTGTATTGCCTGCCGCCTGTTTGCGCGGGCTATAGATAAAATGTTTCTGATCGGATAAAAGCTCCGTTGCATCCGCCGGGTAGGCCTGCATAAGCGCATGGGCGGGCAGGGGCGTGGTGAGCAGGTCCGGCGTGAGCAGGGCCGCCAGTTTGTTGAGCAGGCGGTTTTCCGTATTGCGCAGGTCGTTGGCGAGATTGTACAGCTCGCCGCTCAACGCCTCTATCAGCAGCCGCACCATGGGATCCAGCTCCGCGGCGGAACGGATGCCCCAGAAGTCGGCCGCGCTTTGCAGCAGCCGCGCCTTGATGTCTTCCTTCGAAGTGTAATGTACCGGGTATTGCATAACCTTTATTCAGATGATAACGGGCTCAGGAACAAAGCCGTTGCAAATACATAATTTTCGCCGGTGGCCGTGAGCCGGCCTGTCACCGTAATATCGACCTTCTTTTTGATCTCCGTCATCCGCCGCAGGGGGAACACCTTCTCCACGTCGGACACGTTGATGAATGCGTCCACTTCGTACAGCCGCTTCTCCTGGTCCCGCACGGCGCGTTTCACCGACTGGCTCATTTTGTCTTCCCACATCGCCTGGTTCACGATCAGCTCGAAGTCGAGCTCCCACACCTCGCAACCGAACGCCGGATTGAAGCGGTGCTCGCCGAAGCGGGAAAAAATGATCAACTCGATATGCTGACTGATGGAGATGCCCGCATCGCAGGTTTCCAGGGGCTGGTTGGAAAACAAACGGGAGAAGTTGAAAGGTTTTTTATAGAACGAGGTACTCATGGCTGCCGGTTAACGTCACTATCAAAACTAAATAAATTCGCGATAAATTCATTTTCCAGCATAATATTTGTTTGTATATTCGCTCGACGGGTTTTCACATATATCCTCGAAATAATATGTGGTAAACCTTTGCAGAAGAGCCCCGGCGTAAACAGAAGAATTGTTAGTAACCAGAGAAGAACCATTATTTTATTAATACATAAACGTTGTAGTATAACCCGGTTACCCAAAATATGTGACCGTATCTAAAGCCTGAAACCATGGATCCGTATGAAGCCGATCAATCAGCATGAACTGAACAAGGGGTATTTTAATTTCATTGCTTATTTCGTTGCGCTGATATTGCTCGTGGTGGTGTGTGTGGCCTGTTTTTTTTCGGCCAACCGTCATGAACTGAAGCTGCTGGCGGAAGAAGTGCGGCGTTACGACCAGCTGGCGTACCAGCGGGAGGAGGTGGCTGCGCGCTTCGACCAGATGCTGTTCAAGCTGCGGGCATTCAGCCAGTATGTGAACGCCGACGCGCAGGTGCTGAGCAACCAGGCGCTGCTGATCAACGGCGTACAATCCGAAAATAACCGCGTGCGCGGCCTGCTGGAGGAGAACGCCGGCGACGGGGCGGCGCCCGGCAGTGAACTGTATCAGAAAATGACGCGCCACGTGGTGGTGCTGGCCGGTTTGAAAGACTCCCTTTCGCAAACCCGCTTCAGCTCCGAAAGCCTCCGCCAGCAGCTCGATGCATGCAGCAAGGCCACCCGTAAAGCCGTGAACAACCTCAACCGATTTTAAGCCCGATAGCGATACCATATGGCCCATTTAAGTATTAAGGAAAGACAGGAACAATTCCTGTTCCTGCTGGTGCTCACCCTCGTTGCCGTCAGCCTTCTCAGCTGGCTGCTCTTCGGCACGCGCGATTTACGCACCGGCGCCATCAAGGAAAAACTGGCACAAAGAATGCAGGAAGAACAACAGTTCGCCCGCGTAGTAGACGAAGTGCAACCCGTAGTGGATTCTACCTACAAAAGAATCATGGAATTTGACCCCGGCGTTACCGCGCTGTTCCTGGAGTCCGACATCCTCAACGCCATCGGCAGCGTGAAAGCGGCTTACCAGCGAAGGGCGCACGACCTGAAATACAAAACCTTCAACCAGGAAGCGCAATTACTCGAAATACTGTTTTACGATAAAAAGGAACTGCGCGGCAATTACCGCAACATCAAAAAGCTGCAGGACGACCTGGACCAGTGTAAACTGTCGCAGCGCGGCATCCAGGAAGCGATCCTGAACCGCAACCGGAATCAGCCCAACTAAGCACCTAAAGACGAACATATTCTATCAATGGAAGGAACCACCAGGAATAACGCCATCCGCTCGGACAACCGCAACCGGGTTTATCTTTATATCGCACTGGCCGTGCTTTTGCTGGCCGTGGTATTTCTGCTGATCAAACTTTTCTTCAGCAACCCGCAGATCAATGCCCACCTGCTGAAGAACGAGATTTTCCTCAACGAAAACCTGGTATATACGGATAATACGCCCGGGGCCAGCAAATGGAGCTGGGAGTTCGGCGACGGCAACAAATCGAAAGAACAGAGCGGGTATTACCGGTTCAGGGAAGCCGGCACCTACCTCGTGCGCCTCACGGTAGACGGCGATATGCAGCAGCAGTTCGCGGTAGTGGTGAAAGATACGGTGCCACTGGTGCTGGCCGACAGCATCCGGATTTCCGGGCCCACCGCCGGCGTTACCGGCATGCAGCTGCGCCTCGAGGCAGAAGGCGACGCCAATATTTTCGAATGGGCCTTCGGTGAAACCGGCCGCGTGGACGTAAAAGGCCGCAACGCCTATTACACCTACCGCATGCCCGGGCGTTACACCGTTACGCTGCGCACAGACAAAAGCACCGTGCCCGTGTATTACGTGCTCAACATCACCGAACCGCTGACCGACATCGGGCTGGTAGACCCCAATGCAGGCGGGCAGGCGCTGATGGACGATTTTAAAACACGCCTGCAGGCCATCGCCAACGGCGCGAATTTTAATACGCATTATTATTACCTCGTCAGGAAATACCTCTGTAACGGGGAAAAAACGACAGCCCAGGCGGAAGATGAAACAGGAAGGAAGAACACCGATTTTTATTCCTACTGCATCGGCCTCACGTTCAGTAAAAACGTGGTGATCGATGAAGTGAGCCTCACCCTTTCGCCTTCCAAATGCGTAAGCCTGGTGCAGGTAAAGCAGCACCGCCGGTCTTAACATCTAAACAGCCTATAAGCGATGAGAGGAGTATTCATTTTGTTATCCGTAGTATGCAGCCTTCCCCTGAAGGCACAGTTCTATGCCGGCAAGCGCATAGCCAAAATGCCGTCCAACTTCCGGTACCCGACCCCGCAGACCAAAGACCCCTCCGGCAAAAACGAATCGACCGCCTGGATCGTATTCTCCGACCGGGAAGACAGTTATACCACTACCACGCCTGGCGGCTCGCTGGTATTCAAAAAGCTGAACTTCATGCAGCCCTTTTTTGTCAGCGATGAAAAAGAAGGATATCTGCGCCTGGTGAAATACGATCCCTCCATCCTCAAAGGCACCAAGGTGCAGGACAAGCGCAAGGCCGTGAGTTATGGCTGGGTGGCGCGCAACAAGGTGCTCATGTGGCAGAAGGCGCTTACCGACGAACGGACCAACTTCCCCATCAAAGCCGTTACCATCATCAACGGCGGCGACCCTATCGCGCGGCCTGAATTTTACTTCAGCCACGATTCCGTGGTGGTGTTCAATTCTCCCGAACTGCAGGTGCCTTCCAGGGAAAAATTGAAGCTGCACGACCTCGTGTACATTTATAAATTTTCCGAAGACGGCCGCAAAGCCCTGGTAGGCCATGCCAGCCAGCTGACGGCAGACAGCGCCGCCGCCGTGATGGCGGGCTGGGTATCGGCCGATGCCGTGCACCTCTGGGGCAGCCGGCTGTATGTGGGCACCAGCCGCGTATCCGGGCACGATGAAGACTCCGCCGCGGCGCGGTATCTCAGCGGCAAACTCACGCCCCAGAAAACCACCGGCGGCAATTTCGAATACGACCCGCTGCTGCCCGTGGGCAACCCCGTATTCCGCGCCATTCCCGTGATGCAGCACAAAGGGCTGGGCGTCAAAACGCATCCGTTCTTTTCTTCCGTGGCCAATAATGTGTTCGACAAATCGTCCAACACCGTCATCAATATCAAAGGCACCCGCATCGACTACAACAACTACCTGCGCCTGCGCCGCTTCGGCAACCGTGTGAACGTGATGTTTGTGGTGGATGGGGGCAGTCCCATGAAAAATTACCTGCCCGGCATTACCAATACCATCCAGAATTTCGCCGACGTGTTCGGCAAAAAATCTTTTGCCGGTTACGAATACCGCTTCGGGGCGGTGGTGTACCGCGGCGCCGACGGGTGTTACCAGAACAAGGGGATGAACACCTTCGAGCCGACCGGTAACTACAGCCGCATCGTGGATTTCATCAACAAGCAGGCCGCCATTACGCAGCAGTGCGCCGGTACCGTCACCGACCAGCCATATTACGAAGGTTTGCAGGCCGCCATCAACGTGCTGAAGAAATACCCCATGCAAACCAATATCATCATCGTGGCCGGCAGCACGGGCAATATCAAGGGCACGTCGCTTACGGCCGAGCCCCAGCTCATCCGCGGGCTGGTGGAAACAGATGCGCGCATGCTGGTGTTCCAGGTGTATAACAAGTTCGATCCTGCTTTCAATAACTTCGTGCTCGAATCGCGCGAGCTGCTCGAGAAAGCCGCGCAGCAGCAGGCCGAAAGCAAGAAGCTGCGGATGGTGAAAGGCGAGGGCCTCGCCGTGACGCAGCAGTTCAACACGGCTTACACCGATTCCGTTTCATATTATCTCAACTACCCCGAAGGCAGCCTCATTCCCGGTGCCATCGTGTTCCCCGGCAGGGGCGCGGTGAAAACCAACCGCGAAATGATGGTGGCCCTCAACCGCTTCCTGCAGGAAGTGTATACAGACAACCGGCAGATCATCACCTCGCTCGACAGTGTGTTCATGACCTCCGGCCGCCTGCGCGAAAAGATCACCGAGCCCGTGATGAACAGCATCAACCAGCCCGGCGTCAGCATCCCGCGCGACTTCGGCGAGCACCTGCCCCATAACGCCTTCAAATATTATTTCGACGTGAACGTGAAGGAGGGCATCACCGATAACGGCGCGCCCGTGCAGTTCGCCATTATGCTCAGCCATGATGAAATGCTGCAGCTCACTGATCTCTTATCGCGCCTCGCTGGCGATAATCTGCAACAGGATGGGAAAAATTTCCGCAAACTGTTGTTTAAAAGTTACGTGGCTTACGGCGCTACCCAATGGAAAGGCGCCCATACCAAAGCCACCATCAAAAACATGAAGCTGCCCCAATACCTGGAAAGCGCTACCGGTATGCCGGTAGACCTGGGCCCGCTGAACGGGCAAACCGTGAAGGGCATCCGCAACGGCATGCAGCAGGGGGAGTTTGAAGAGCTGGTGGCGTACCTCCGCCGCTGCAACCAGGTGCTGAAAGTGCAGCTGCAGACCGGCGACTATTTTATTTCCAACGGAAGGCCGTATTTCTATATCGTTCAGAACGACTGGAAGTATGGTGGCAATCAACCCGTACCCACGGTGGCCGCCGCAAAAGAAAACGAATGACCATGAACTTTCTGAACCTCAGTGAATCCGTAAAACATGCCATGCACGTGGCGCAGTCGCTGGCCCGCGAACGCAGGCACGCCAGTTATGGCCCGCCGCACCTGCTGGCCGGGCTGCTGCATAAAGAAACCGGGTTGCGCCCTTTCCTGCAGGCTATCGACAAAGATGCCGGCTACCTGCAGGAGTGGGCCGAAGTAAGGCTCGATGAATATCCCAATGTGCATGCCCTGTCGGCCGACGTGAACGGCACCCCTGAAGTGACCGATGTGCTGGAAGAAGCCGACGACGTACGGCTGAAGATGGGGCTGGACCTGATCACGCCCGTATGCGTGCTCACTGCGCTCAGCAAGCCCAACATCGGTTTCCCGGCCGACCAGATGAAGTCTTTCCCCCTGAAGGAGCGCGAGCTCATCAGCGCTTACCTCAGCGAACCGCCGCCGCTGCATACCAATGGCCACGCGAAGGAGCCCGCCGAAGAAACGCGCGGCGCCGGGGCGCTGGCGAAGTACTGCATCGACAGAACGGCCGAAGCCCGCAACGGCCAGCAGGATCCCATCATCGGCCGGGATATGGAGCTGCGCATGGTGATGGAGGTGCTCTGCCGCCGTTCCAAGCCGAATGTGATCATCACCGGCGATGCCGGCGTGGGCAAAACCGCGCTGGTAGACGGGCTGGCGCAGCAGATCGTGAACGGCGACGCGCCGGCCGTGCTCAAAGATGCCGCCATCATGGAGCTCGACACCGGCAGCCTCATCGCAGGCGCTTCCTATAAAGGAGAAATCGAAGACCGCCTTAAAAGCATTATCGCCGACATCAAACGATCCGGCAAGGTGATACTCTTTATTGATGAAATTCACAGTCTGCTCGACCCCAAGGGCTCCATCGGCAGCGGGGCGGGCAACCTGCTCAAACCCGAGCTGGCGCGTGGCGACATCACCGTGATCGGCGCCACCACCATCGAAGAATACCGCAAGCTCATAGAGCCAGAAAAAGCCTTCAGCCGCCGCTTCGAGGTGGTGCAGGTGCCCGAGCCCGACGACGCTACGGCTGCGCGGATGCTGCACTGCCAGCTGGCGCTGTACGAGCGGCACCACCAGCTCAAGGTACAGGAAGGCACGGTGGAAGAATGTGTGCGCCTGGCGAGGCGGTACATGAAAGACCGGCGGCTGCCAGATGCCGCGTTCGATTTGCTCGACCGGACCATGGCCGCCATCAAGATGATGAACGACACTTCCGTGCGTGAGCTCGAAGAGCTGCGCCGGCAGGTGGAGGAGGAAAGCGACCTCGAACGCGTGCACGATAATTTCCGGCGGCGCCTGAGCCCGGTGTTGCTGGGCCGCCTCGATGCGCCGCCCCCGGACGGCGATATCACCAAAGCCTACCTCGAAGAAACGCTGGAGCAGCTGCGGGCATTGGCCGCCGTCACGATCGAAGAAGCCGGGCGGCAGGATGCGGCCGCGGTGATCTCTTTCAAAACCGGCATCCCCATCGGCAAGATACAGGCCGGCGAGAAGGAGAAACTGATGAACATGGAAGCCCACCTCAAACAACGCGTGGTGGGGCAGGACCATGCCCTGAAAGCCCTTTCCGCCGCCATTCTCGAATCGCGGAGCGGGCTGGGGAAGAAGGGGCAGCCCATCGGGTCGTTCTTCCTGCTGGGGCCTACCGGTACCGGCAAAACGGAGCTGGCCAAATCGATCGCCGAATTTTTGTTCAACGACGAAAAGGCGATGATCCGGTTCGATATGAGCGAGTTCAAGGAAGAGCATTCCGCCGCGTTGCTGTATGGCGCGCCGCCGGGCTATGTGGGGTACGAGGAAGGCGGCCTGCTGGTGAACAAGATACGGCAACAGCCGTACGCCGTACTGTTGTTTGACGAGATCGAAAAGGCCCATCCCTCCGTATTCGATATTTTCCTGCAGATCATGGACGAAGGCATCATCCACGACAGGCTGGGGAAGGAGGGCGATTTTTCCAACGCGCTCATCCTGTTCACCTCCAACATCGGCAGCGAGTGGATCTCCGAGCAGTTTGGCCAGGGGCGGATGCCGGAGCCGGCGCAGCTGATGGAGCTGATGACGCGGCACTTCCGGCCCGAGTTCCTCGCCCGTTTATCCGAGATCGTGCCGTTTGGCCCTATTACGGAAGACAATGTGGTGAAGATCTTCGACATCCAGCTGAAGAGCCTGCTGGAGGCATTGGCGCGGCAGCACATCACGCTGGAGATATCCGGTGAGGCGCGTCGGGCCCTGGCCCTGAGCGGGTTTACGCCCCGGTATGGCGCGCGGCAGATCACCGGCGTGATACGGAACAAACTGCGAAGGCCCATTTCGCGGCACATCATCGCCGGGGAACTGGGGGCGGGGCAGACCATCTCCGTAAGCCTCGGCGAGGGCTCCGGAGAGCTGAGCTGGCACATCGGACCGGATTGAAAAATTTAATATTGAATTGGCGTAAAAGCCTTATTTTTATAATACCCGAACAGTTGTTAATCTATCATCTCATAAAAAGTCTCAGATATGTTTAATTATGAAATCGGCGGAAACGAGCGGAAGGTGGATGTTTCAGAAGCCATCACCGATATATCACCCAACAAGACTTTGTTTGTTCAGCAGTTAACCGACTCGGAACCTGTCAAACCGGAAATCGTGGAAGGCCTTAAAACAGTGGATGACGTATTCCGCCATTTTAAACCGAACGTAGGCGTCAGCTTCGAGAACGAAGACGGATCATCGAAGGATGAAACGCTGCAGTTCCAGCACCTGGGCGACTTTTCGGTGAAGAGCATGGTGCAGCAGAGCGCCACTCTCGGAACCCTGAAGCTGGAAAACGATGTATATCTCAACATCATCCGCCAGCTCAAAACGAATAAAACGCTGAAAGCAACCCTGGAGAACCCCGAAACCCGCCAGGCATTTGCAGCCGCGTTGGAGAACCTTGCGAAAGAATTACAGCAGCATATCTGATACGCCAGTTGATTTTGTTGATCTATTGACCATATACTATTAATACCGCTGTTCGCTGCTGAATAGCTATAAACCGTACTTCATGTCAGCACAAAATGAAAAACTGCAGGATGCCCGGCAACACGAGCCCGGTCTGCAACATAACGCCCCCGCGGAAACCTCCCTGCAACCATTGGAAGAAAACCTGCAGCGGCTTGTAAAAGTCGGCGGATTCGATTTCCTCGAAGCCATCGTGGACGGCCTGCAGAACCTCAACCCGGAGCGGAAAGCAAGGAAGAAGATCTTCCTGACAGACCAGGATAAAACCGCCGAAAGGAAAGAACTGCTCAAGAAGATCCAGCTCTGGCAGGAACTGCTCAAAAAAGGCGGCAGCCTCAGCGAACTGAAAGACGAATGCCAGCAGAAGGCCGATGAAAGCGAAGCCTTGCTGAAAAAGAATATCGGTGTTGCCCTCGACGCCACGCGCGACCTGGAGCAGGCTTACCGCACCGTGCACCTGTTTTTCAAAAACACGGAAAGCGACAAGCTGACCAACGTGGCCATTCTGAATGCCTCGATGGAACAGCTCACCGACCTCGATAACCCCCGGTTCATCGAGCACGTAGCCGAAGAATTCAAACGTAATTACGACCGCCTCGACCTGCGCGATAACTACTCCCTGCTGGTGATTCCCGGTTACCTGGGATCCAACAAGGTGGTGGAGCGCTGGGCGAAAATCGCGCACAACAATAAAACCATGCTGGTGACGGACTTCCTGAACCTCGACCAGCCGGACGATGTGATCGACCTGTTCACCGCCGCCAATCTCACCAGCGCAGACGCGTACCGTTCCAACGTGATCATGACCTGTAACTGGCTCGTGGGCCGCGGGAAAGTGGAAGACGCCGGGGAGGAAGACGACCTGTATGTGCCCGGATCCGCCGCGCTGGCCGGTAAAATGTATTACACCCTTATGAGCCAGGTGACCGCCGGTAAAAAACACGGCGCCATGAACGAGGCCGACGGCGTGCGTTTCGGTCTCAAAAAGAGCGAGATCTCCCAGCTCGAAAGGCTGGGCCTCGTACCCATGGTGAACGAATACGGCAAGGTGATGGCCTTTTCCGCCAAAACCCTGTTCAACGGCGATAATATCGGCCTGCAGACGTATTCGGTGGTGAGGGTGTTCGATTACGTGACCAAAGTGCTGTTCGACTTCCTCAACAGGCGGGCGTTCGAAAACTGGAATACCAAAACCGAAAAAGACCTGCGCGAGCAGATCGTGAAGTTCCTCGACAGTATCCAGGGGCCCGACCGCCTCATCGAACGGTTCAAGATCATGCGTTTCGAAAGGGATGAGGTGCAGAAAGACCGCATCCACCTGGATATCCACATCACCCCTTATTTCCCCGCCAAGAGCTTCGTGGTGAAACTCGACGGGTACAAGGGCGAAGATGAGCATACCACCTGGAACACCGAATACGCCGCCCAGAAATAGGCCTGTTTTGATTTGAACCGCCGAATGTTATATTTGTACAAGGCAAGTATAACATGAAGCATCTGTTAATATTACACGGCGACGCGGAAAAGGCAGGCATTAACCACGAGTTTGCGAAGGCATACCGCCAGGGAGCGGAATCGGTAGGAGCTGCCGTGAAGGAATTGTACATCATGGATCTGAAGTTCAATTCCAACAAACAGTTCTCCAACCAGATCACGCCGCTGGAGCCAGATTTGCTGATGGCGCTCGAACGGGTGCAGTGGGCCAGCCACATCGTGCTGTTCTGCACGGTGAACCACAGCTCCATCCCCGCCCGGCTGTCCGGTTTCTTCGACCGGCTTTTCCTGCCGCCCTTGCAGGGCATGGCGGATAAACAGGCGAAAGGCCTGGGCGTGTATCCCGGAAAATCGGCACGAATTGTGTCGGTACTCGATGAAGAAAGCTGGAAGGAATGGCAGCTGACCAAGAAGCCTACGTACCATGCCATCAAACGCAGCGTGCTGGAACGTTGCAGGATCAGCCCGGTGCGTACCTGTACGATCGGATACGTGCATTCGCCGGAAAATGATTACGCAAAAAAATGGATAGCGAAGATGCAGGCCTTTGGGGAAAAATTCATGTAAAATTTAACAAGCTGAAAACATGCGATGACAGAATTTGATTTATTTTAGCTCCTGATAATTGTTTGGAAGAATACACCCGGTAAAGAAGAACCTACAGATCAACAGCTCAATCACTGCCAGTAAGGAAACCATCTCAGGTAAAGTAACCATATACCCGTCTTTTTTTTCGTTGACCTATAAATATTAATTCACATGGCATTCAATGCAAAACTAAACATGGCAGGAAAGCAGTACGACGTACTGAGCTGCAGCTACACCCTGAACAGGGATGTTGATCACAAAGGCCGCCCCTCCTCAGGCGTTTACGGCGGCACCATCGATGTAGAGGTAGAATCCACGGAGGATACTTCCATTATTGAAGCGATGGTAAACAGCCAGTTCAAACCTTTCTCCGGCACGGTGCTCATCAAAAAAACCGATGAGGACGCCAAAATGAAAGAAGTGGCATTTGAGGGCGCTTTCATTGTTAAATACTCTGAAGGCCTCAATGTTATCGGATCCGACCCCATGAAGCTCCGCTTCACCATCTCTGCGCGCAAAATGAAACTGGGCAATGCAGAGCATGTGAACGACTGGCCGGACGCCAAAGCCTAGTCCCGATTATTATTGCATTTTTCCCCGGCCGGCCGCACAGGCTTTGCATCCGCGTATGCGAAACTTTCTGCATGCCGCCCCGGAAAACACTTTCTGACGATCTAAATTCAGACCACTATGGCATTTCAAGCAAAGCTGCAGTTAGGCAGCAAGGAGTATGATGTACTGCAATGCAGTTTTTCCCTCAACCGGGATGTGGACGCAAAAGGCCGCCCTTCATCAGGTGTGTACGGCGGCACCATTCACGTGGAAATCGAATCGACGGAAGATACGTCCGTGATCGAATCCATGGTGAACAGCCAGTTCAAACCCTTTGCAGGTAAAATCATCATCAAAAAAACGGATGAAGACGCGAAGATGAAAGAACTGACCTTCAGCAACGGCTTTATCATTCAATACAACGAAGGCATCAATGTGGTGGGCAACCATCCCATGACGCTCAGTTTCGTGATCTCTGCCCAGACCCTCAAAATGGGGAACGCAGAACATCATAACGACTGGCCTAAATAAACCGATGACGGCCAATATACTCAACACCGGTGTGCTGCCTTCACCAAGGCGGCACACCTATCATTGTATCCGGATACAGCAGTAAATGACAATGCAAACACATACCGGCGCCACCGTGCAACCGAAGGACAAGCCCAAACGCAAGCCCAAGGGAAAAACGCGCACAAAGCCGGGTGGCCCGGCCCCCAGGCCCGGTCCCACCAACGCGGAATACATCCAGCTGTTTGATACCTGCGAGTTAAAAAAAGAAAAGCTGGGAGAGATCGATAAGGTGATCGATGACAAGATCCTCGCCAACCGTGCGCGCTATGAAACCGTAGTGGCCACCCTGCAGGGAAGGCAGCTCTTCGGCCTGTCCCGTACCCCGGCATTGGGCGGCATTTCCTTTTTCCAGCCGCGGGATTTTTACAGTCCACAGCCGCAGGTGCAGCAACCGTCCGGGTTCTTCTTCCAGGACCTGTTCAACCGTTCACCCAACACCAATGTGTTCGATTTCCGGAACCCCTTCAATATCGGCTTCCGCACGAACCCGGATTTCTTCAACGCCGGGTCGGGGCGCGTGCCCTGGGCCATGATCGCGGTGATACACTACCTGGAGTGCAGCTCGGATTTTTCGAAACACCTGCACAATGGCGATCCCCTCACGGGCTACACCGTGAAGCATCCGCCCAACCGGCCCAAAAATGCCGGTAAACCGCCATTTACCTGGGAAGTGAGCGCAGTAGACGCGATGAGGCTCAAACAATTCGACAAAAAGCAAAACTGGACGCTGCCGGAGGTGCTGTACACACTGGAAGCCTACAACGGCTTCGGGTATCACAAAAACAAAAAAGGCAATACGCCATACCTCTGGAGTTACTCTAACCACTATACGAAAGGTAAGTATGTGAGAGACTTCAAATACGACTCGAATGCCGTTTCCGCCCAGATCGGGGCGGCGGTACTGCTGAAAAGAATGGAACAAAGAGGACTGATTTATTTACCAAGATTTTGATGAAAGGACCATACAGATATTTTTTACTGCTGTGCCTCATATGGGGCGTCGCCTGTAAATCAAAAAGCTCCGTCGGCACCGCGCAGGACACTGCCCGGCCGCTCACGGCAGCGCAGATAGCGCAACAGCCGCCTGCCGCCGGAGATGAAGAACAATTCGACGCCTTTTTCGATGCGTTCAGTGAAGCGGTGAAACAAAAGGATAAAAAGAAACTGGAAGGCATGCTGTTTTTTCCTTTCCAGACAGGCAACATCTGGCGGAACGATGACATCGCGCATATGAAGGACCCTGCGACGAACGAGCGTTTCAACCAGGTAGCGGAAAAAGAATACGGCGAGTATGCAGACCAGATATTCCACCCGGACGTTGTGCGCCTGCTGCCCCGTGCGGAAGGGGAAGCAATCGCGGAAATAGCTGGCGATACCAAAGACGATTATTATCTCCGCCTCAAACGCCATACCGACGCCGGTACCAGGATGTATGAAGTGTACCTGCAGTATGCGGAAGAAGGCCGGTCAACAGAAAGTTATTTCGCATTTGTGTTCGGCAAAGTGAAAGGACAATATAAAGCGCTCAGCTATTACGCCAAGTGGCCCGTAAAAGGCTGATTTTTTACAATGATGCAAAAAGTGATCAATCCATGGAAGGTAAACTGATTGTCAATATCAACATTGAAGGCACGCCCATCCTTCATTTTTCATCCTTTACGCTGGAGCAGCGGTTTAACGCCCACCACTATTTTGAGCTGCGCTTCAATCACGATGAGATGGGCGAGCCCGGCCTCATCTCGCTGGAGAAAGGCAGGAACTACATGGGCAAAAACATTTCCGTACAGTTCGGCAAACTGGCGGCGGGTGAGCAGCAATTCACCGGTAAAGTCACCAAGGTGGAACTGTCGCAAAGCCATGGTTACCACGGCACGCTTATCGTGAGCGGGTATAGCCCCAGCATCCTCATCGACCGCGGCCCCGACCTGGGCTCGTACCTGAACAAGGACCTGTCTGCCATCATCCGCAAAGCCACGGAAGACGCGCCGGCCAACGATCTCAACCTGCAGCTGAACCCCGCCCGCAAAGAGCCCATCGATTACCTGATCCAATACCGCGAAAGCGATTACGAGTTCCTGAACCGCCTTTCCGCCGAATATCACGAATGGTTTTTTTACGACGGCGTGAAATTGCAGTTCGGCAAACCCGATAAACAGGAAGAAGTGAAACTCGTCTACGGCCGCGACGTGCACGCCCTGCAATACGCCATGCAGGTGGCGCCGCTCAAGAGCCGCAAATTCTTTTACAGCCCGAAAGAAGACGAGCTCTTCAAAGCCGAAGCCAAAGCCGCGCCTTCCGGCCAGCCGGACCTGGCGCATGCCGTGAATGCCTCCAACGAGCTGTACAGCAAAGTCTATTCGCAGCCGCTCCAGGTGCGGGTGGATACCCGCCAGGAAATCGAAACCTTCGTGGCCAACGAAGAAAAATCCAACATCGCAGATCTCCTCCAGATTACCGCCAGCGGCGACAACCCGCAGGTGGGCCTGGGAAAAATAGCCGACATCAGCATGAGCGTGAAAGAGTCGATGAGCTTCAACGTGCAGCAGCTCGGCCGCTTCCTCGTCACCGCTGTGTATCATCATGTAGACGGGGTAGGGCACTATCACAATACGTTCGAGGGCATCGTAGCCGATGCCGAACGCATTCCCGTCCGCCAGTACGATAAGCCGCTCGCGGATATGCAGCTGGCGATGGTGGAAGACAACGAAGACCCGAAAGGGCAGGGCCGCGTGAAAGTGAAATTCAAATGGGAATGTAACTGCAACGATGCCTCCGAATGGCTGCGCGTGGTATCACCCAATGCCGGCAGTTCCGAGAAAGTGAGCACCAACAGGGGCTTCAGGTTTGTGCCGGAAAAGGGCGACCAGGTGGTGGTGGCTTTTGAAGAAGGCAACATCGCCCGGCCGATCGTGATCGGCAGTGTGTTTCATGGTAAAACGGGCACCGGCGGCGGTGCGTCCAATAACGTCAAAAGCCTTTCTACCCGCAGCGGCAGCTCCGTTACCCTCAACGATGGCGACGGCAGCGTGGTGGTGAAGGATCCCAGCGGCGGTGTGCTGACCATGCACGGCGACGGATCGGTGACCCTCAATGCTCCTGTGTCTTTCACGATCAACACCAAAGACTTTGTGCTGAACGCCGGCAATACCGTTGCCATCAACGCCCAGCCCGGCGAAGGCGGCGGCGGCGAAGGTACCGTTACCATCAGTGCCAAGAAAAGCATTTCAGGAACGGCCGATACGGAAGACATCAATTTCACCGCCACGGCGAAAGGCATCCTGATCAGCGGCAACACCGACGTTACGGTGGAAAGCGTTACCGCCGCGGCCAATATCATCGGCAGCACCCTGGCTTCGATGTTCGGAGCGGACGTAACGGTAAACGGCGGCGGCACCATCAGGGTGGGATCACCGGATACAGATATCATTTAAACCAGCAGCCAGGATGGAACCACGCGAGTATATCACGTATAAAGCCATGATAGAGTGCGAAGAAGGCAGCGCCCCGGGCCTCTTCACGCCTACGTATAACCAGACGGTGAAGATCAACAGCTGTAAGGTATCTACCGCCCTGGACAAAATACCCCTCACCAATATCCCCAACTTCGTTGTCTGTAAAAAAACACAGAAACCCTGTGTGCCGGTACCCACCACCTGGGAAGATACTTATCCCGTAAAGGTGAAAGGGCAACAGACGCTCATCGGCAAAAGCTGCATCAAATGCAGCGTGGGCGGCAAGATCAAATTCCAGACCAGCGGCCAGGTGCCCCTTTCGCCTGAAGAAGAGGAACAGCTCAACGGCATGCGGGATGATGTGAAAAAAGCATACGACAAGGAACAGGAGGAGAAAAATAAACCCTGGTGGAAAAAAGCCGGGGAGTTCATCGTTGACTGTGTGCCGGTAGTAGGGCCCATTGTAAGCATGGCCAAGAATATCAGCGAGGGCAATTGGGGCATGGCCCTGCTCGACGTCGGTTTCCTGGCCCTGGATGTGGTGGGCGTGGTGGGCGCTCCGTTTACCGGCGGCGCTTCACTGGCGGGTAGTACCGCGCTGAAGATCGGCGCCCGGCAGGCCATCAAGGCGGGAGCGAAACAACTCGCCAAAAAAGCGGGCAAAGAAGCGCTGGAGGCCGGCGCCAAACAGGCGGCTGAAATGATCAGCAAACTGTCTATGCGCAGCCTCTCCAAAGGGCGGCTCTGCGTGTTCGCGTGTTTCCCTGCCGGTACACCGGTGGCTGTGCGGAACGGGCATAAAAACATCGAAGATCTCCGCGCGGGCGACGAAGTGTGGGCCTACAACGAAACAACCGGGGAAACCTCTCTGCACGCCATCAGCTACGTTTGGGAAAGGAACGTGCATATGCTCGTCACCATCCATGCCGGCACGGAAAAGATCACCACTACTGCGGACCATCCGTTTTATGCGGACGGCGCCTGGAAAGAGGCCGGCCTGCTGGAGCCCGGCAATACCCTGCAGCGCCGGGATGGCAAGCAGGTGGTGGTAATGGCGGTAGAGTTCCATTACAACAGGGAGAACGCGCCCGCATCGCTGTTGCAGACCGGCGCCGGCCATCAGCTGGAAGACATCGGCAGTGCGGACGAAGCGAACGAAAACAGCTGGAAAGTCTATAACTTTGAAGTAACCGGTGCGCACACCTATTTTGTGGGCGACCAGGAAATACTGGTGCATAACGCCGGCGGCGTTTGTGTAAGGGCCGTGGTGAAGAAAGTGAGCGCCCGCCTCCGCTACCTGGGCCGTACACCCGGCAAAGGCAGTAAAACGGGCCGCGAAGTGTTTGAGCGGATGAAGAAGACCCGGCCGCCCACCGCGAGGATCAAGAACGGCAAAAAGCAGTTCAAGTCCAAAAAGGACGGCAAATGGTACGACCTCGACAAAGCGGACATGGCGCACAAACGGGATGCGGTGGACTGGTGGAACAAGGTGGCCCGCAAAAAAGGCTACAAACCCAAAGGAAAAGAAGTGCGCGAGTGGATGCTCGATTCAAAAAATTATTATCTTGAACACAGAAGTTATAACCGCAGTGACGGTGCTTCGTTAGGAAAAACCTATTTACCGCCGTTCCGACGGTAACATTGAAAAACACCCGGAAAAAAACATCACTATGGCAATTGAAAAGTATCTTGACCTCCCGGATTCCGTTTATGATGAATTTGATGCCCTGAGCGACGAAGCGTATGAAGATTTTGTCAAGAAGAAATACAAATCCTCCTTCGAAAAGTATGAACGCTGCCTCGCCATGATTCCCGAACCGAAAAAAGATTATGGCGATGCGTCGAGCGTAATAGAATGGATGGTGGAAAACTACCTGAAGATCCAGGATTACCCGAATGCGAAAAAATGGGTGGAAGACCTGGGGAATTACCTGAAGAACAAAGATATCATGGGCGACTGGGAATTCCTCAAAGGCAAGGTGTACTACGAAGCAGGGGAGCCCGAAAAAGCGCTGGAAAACTTCCGTATCGCCAACGATAAAACGAAAGGCCGCTGCTTCGAAGAGCAGGATAAAAAATATATCACTTTCTTTAAAAATCCGGCTAAATACACCGGCAACAAATAAGATGGAACTGACGGAAGAAATATATGACCGCATTATGGAGCTCTCCGAAAAGGGCGATGACTTTGCGGAGAACGAGCAGTTCAGTGCCGCATTGAACCAATACCAGCAGGCCATCGACCTGCTGCCCGAGCCCAAGCTGGATTGGGAAGCCGCGACGTGGCTGTATACTGCCATGGGCGATGCGCATTTTAACCGGGAAGACCTTCCGAATGCGATGAATGCATACCAGCAGGCCCTTAAAGCGCCCGACGGTATTGCGAACCCGTACATCTGGTTCAGCATCGGGCAGGTGTATTTTGAATGGAAGCAGCTCGACGAAGCCAAGGAACATTTTATGCGCGCCTACATGCTGGACGGCGAAGATATTTTCGAAGACCAGCCGCCGGAGTACCTCGACCTCATCCGGGAAGAGATCAGCGATCTGCCGCCGGGAGAGCGGGAAGAGGGTGACGATGGCGAGGGCGGTGATGGCCCGGGTGGCAACAAATGGCTGCCTCCAGGCTGGGATAAAAACTGACTGATAGCGGCTCCGCAGTGATGCGGGGCCGTTTTTTTTTACAGGTAGCCGCCGGTACAAATGTTTGGTAAATTGCTAAAAAATTTAGTATTTTGCGATTGTAAATTACCTTACAATGGCAGTGGAATTGGAACAGATAGCCCTGGGAGGGCTGTTTTACCGGAAGGGGAAGGTAACGCAGGTGCGGGAGGAACATTTTCTGCAGATGGCCGCATTTGCGCGGGAGATCGATCCCATTCCGATTGATGGTATCCGGTTGTGGAAGCTGGGTTTTTCCCGGAACATTACCACCGGTGCGAGTTATAAATCATGGCAGGGCATCACCCTGTACCTGAAGCCCGGCACACTGAACCGCTGGCTGGTGCAATTTGAAGGGGTGCCGAAAGTGGGTGCCCTGGAATATATCCACGAGGTGCAGCGGCTCTGGTTCACGTTGTTCGGCGAGCACCTGACGCTGGTGGCAGGGGCCGTCAAAGAGAAGGACAGGGATAACGAAAAACCGCCCGTTCCGGAGCCGGTGGCCATTCCGGGAGATCACATCTACGACCAGCCTTATTATGTGACCTGGGATTCGCGGCTGCTTATCCGCACCGGGCGTATCGCGGTGTGGCGTATTGGCGAGGAAAAGACCCTTTTTGAATGGAGCGGCAGACGGGTGGGGCTCACCCTCGTAACCGGCCAGGCGTCGGAAGAAGACCGTGTATTAGGCGGGAAATGGTTGCAGCAGCACCTGGAAGCGGTGGGATTGCGAAACCCGGAAGGGGAGGACCCGGCGCGTTACCTGGGATAGGCTATCATCCGGAAGTTTTAGTACCGGATGGGAGGTGGCAGGCATGTCATCACTCTTGAATAGTTATTTCGCCTGATGCCCGCTATAAGCAAATCCGGTTGTGCGTATCATGTAATATCTCCGGGTAGTGGCAGTGCATGCTATGTTGGATTTCGGGGGAAAGTGAAGCGGGGTGGAGGTAATATCTGCCAACAGTTTATGCGTGTGTGGATGGGGGATTTCGGGAAAGTAAGTGGGATAGAGGTGATATCTGCCAACAGTTTCTGCGTGTGGGATGGGGGATTTCGGGGAAAATGAAGCGGGATGGCGGTGATATCCGTTGATAGTTTCTACGTGTGAGAATGGGGGATTTCGGGAAAAGCGCAGGGAAAGCTTATCTTTGCCGCCGTTTAAACGCGATTTATGAAACTGGAAGAGCAACTGCTGCAGCGAAGCGGCAACCAATGTGAATTATGCAAGGCCACCGGTACATTGAAAGTGTACGAGGTGCCGCCCGAAGCCGGCAGCTATGCGGAGCGCAACATCTACATCTGCGACAAATGTACCGCACAGATCAATAAAAAAGAAGAACTCGACAACGCGCACTGGAGCTGCCTCACGGAAGCCATGTGGAGCGAAGTGCCGGGTGTGCAGGTAGTAGCCTGGCGCATGCTCAACCGCCTGCGTAATGAAAGCTGGGCGGCGGACAGCCTGGATATGATGTACCTCACCGACGAAAACCTCGCCTGGGCCAAATCCACCGGCGATCACGAAAGCGACGGCTCGGTAGATCTGCATAAAGACAGCAACGGCACCGTACTGCAAAACGGCGATACCGTGGTGCTCACCAAATCGCTCGATGTAAAAGGTTCCACCCTCAACGCCAAACTGGGCACCGTGGTGAAGAACATCCGCCTTGTGCCGGACAACACGGAACAGATCGAAGGGAAAATCGAAGGACAGACAATCGTCATCCTCACTAAATATCTGCGCAAGCAGGGGTAATTGCGTCTTTGCAAAGCGGCAGGATATTTTATTGAGAAGGTTTTCGATAGCAGGAGAAGGCGCATTTACACCCCGAAGGACATTGCAGCATGGAGCGTTTTTTCGGTGAGAGGGATTGCGTCTTTACAAGCCGGTAGAATATTTTAGAACGTTTTCGATAGAGGGAGAAGATGCTTTACACCCCGAAGGACATTGCAGCATGGAGCGTTTTTTCGGTGATAGGGATTGCGCCTTCAAGCTGCAGGATATTTTAGAACGTTTTCGATAAAGGGAAAAGACGTCTTTGCAACCCGAAGGATATTGCAGCATTGCAGCATGGAGCGTTTTTTCGGTGAGAGGGATCGTGCTTTTGTAAGCGACAATATATGGTGCGGCTATTGTTTATCAGGATTTTAGGCAAGCGTATCCGCTACAGGCATTGTGCGAATTCGACCTCCCTTCAACGTACGATACACATTGAAACTAAAAATAAAAAGGGCCAGACACTCGTCTGGCCCTTTTGTTATGCGTAATATTTTTTGAATTTTATTTCGCCGGGGTGATCACGATTTTCCTGAACTCTATCGGACCATGGTCGCCCTGGATATAGATGGGGCCCGGGTCGCCTTCGTTGCTGTTGAGGGCGCCGCCGGTGATGCCGGGGATTTCCTGGTTACTGATCACCGTTTTGCCGTTGGCTACAACGGTCACCATACGGCCTACCAGCGTGATTTCATAGCGCTGCCACTGATCGGGGCCGAGAGCGTTGATCTCTGAAGGAGCGAGGAAGCCATACACACCGCTGTACAGTACGCTGGAGGGGTGCGCGTCTTTCGGGCTGTCTTCGATCTGCACTTCATACCGTCCTCTTAAATACACGCCGCTGTTGCTGCCTTTTTTGTAACGGAATTCCACCTGCAGTTTGAAGTCGGTGAACTCCTGCTCTGAAATCAGGTTGGCGCCGGATTTCGGGCTGGTGAGGATGCCGTTTTTGACTTCCCACTGGTTGGCCGCGCCAACTGCTTTCCAGCCGTTGAGGTCTTTGCCGTTGAACAGGTTGATGGGTTTGCCCCAGACCGGTGCCGCCGTACGTTTCAGGTAAGGCGCTTTTATGCCTTTCCAGTTGTATTTTTTGCCTTCGCTGGTGGTAATGGTCCCCTGGATGCCTTCACCCGCCAGTTCGCCTTCGATCACGAAGTCTTTGTCGCCGCTTTCCCACTGCGGGGGAAGGGTGAAGCTGAACTTGCCGTTATTGAAATTGACTTTCGCCACGGGGCGGGCGCTGCCGGAAGAACCTACAAAATAGCCCACCAGCGTACGGTAGCCGGAGAGTTTTACTTCCAGCCACGAAGGGCTGCTTTTGCCGTTTTCATCCACCGTGATGTCCCAACGGCCAATCAGTGCTTTCTGATCCTGCATGGTTTGTGTATGAAGCGGTAATTTGTCGTTGTCTGATGCAACTACAGCGGAAGCCGACAGCAATAAACAACTGAGGCCGCACACAATAAGTTTTCTATACATAATAACTGGTTAATTGAAGCTGAATCAACAAGATAAGGCTTATTTGCCTTTTACACAAGATTCCTGCCTGCGTTCACGATGCCATACACCGTCCGTATCACCAGTTTTTCATATACGCTTTTCAGTTCCGCGTCGCTGGTGGATTTGGAACGCTGCAAGGCGTAATGCTGCAGCACCACGAGCGGGAGCATGATGCGCTCGCGCAGCGCGATGGAGTTTTTCTCCACGGGGAATTCCTGCATCAGTTCCTTATTGCCGGTGAGCTCGAGCAGCATGGCCTTGGTGAGGTCGTACTCATTTTTCAGCAGGGTCCAGAAGGCGCCGTAGTGCTCATCGTGCTGCAGGTGCGCCGTGATGCGGAAGTCCGATTTGGACATGGACATGATGCAGTTATCGATCATGGTTTTGAAGAAACCGGACGTTTTGTACAGTTCCGCCGCGCAAGACCATTTGCCGCCTTCTTTCACCGCGCGCAGGGCAGAGCCTACGCCGTAGAATGCGGGCACGCTTTGTTTGAGCTGGCTCCAGGCGGTCACGAAACTGATGGCCCGAAGGTCTTCCAGCTTGAGCGCCGCGCCGGCGTTGCGTTTGGTGGGCCGGCTGCTGATGTTGATGTTGGACAACAGTTTCAGCGGGCTGAGGTTCTCGAGGTATTCGGTAAACAGCGGGTGCTCGCGAAGCGCCACGAACCGGCCGAAACTTTCTTCGGCCATGGTGGTGATCAGCTCTTTTTCTTTATAGTCGAGCACATCGCGCTGGTCCGGGTGCAGTACGGCCGCCACGCCGGCGTTTACCAGCTGTTCGATGTTGAACTTGGCGGTTTCCACCGAACCGTAGAGCGAGCTCACGGTCTGGCCCTGGATGGTGAGCTGTATATGGTCGTTGGCCACTTCTTCTCCCATCGCCGCATAGAAGCGGTGGGTTTTGCCGCCGCCGCGCGAGGGAGGGCCGCCGCGGCCGTCGAAGAAAGTGAGGTCGATGTCGTATTTGCGGGTGATGGCCGTCAGTTCCACCTTGGCCTGGTAAATAGACCAATTCGCCATCAGGTAACCGCCGTCTTTGGTGCTGTCTGAAAAGCCGAGCATGATCATCTGGCGGTTGCCGCGGCGCCTGAGGTGCTCTTTGTACACAGGGTGGGTGTAGAGCTGCTCCATTACGCCGGCCGCATGTTTCAGGTCGTTGATGGTTTCGAAAAGCGGTAGGAAGTCGACGGTGAGGTCGTCTTTCGTCCAGCCGCACCATAAAAACAGGTTCATCAGCTGCAGAATGTCCGAAGCCTGCTGGCAGTTGCTGATAATAAAGCGGTGGCTGGCCATTTCCCCGTTCTGCTGCTGGATGCTGCGCATCAGGCGGATGGTGCAGAGGGTATCGTTGATCATGGGATCTACGCCGGGAACGGGTGCTTCGGCGCAGGGGAAGTCCACTTCATTGAAACTGATGAGCCGCAGTTTTTCTTCTTCGGACAAACCGGCATATTCTTCCGCGGGCAGGCCATTGTTCAGTTCGGGCTGGTTGAGGCCGAAGCGGAACACGTTGCGCAGCACCCGGCTGTCTTGCCGGATGTCGAGCCGGGCGAAATAGCAGCCGAAGAGGCGGATTTTCAGTGACAGGTCGTCTACGAGGTTCACGAACAGGCCGTCGTGGTCTTTGACGAGGGTGTCTTTGATATTTTGCAGCAATCCTGCCATTTCCTCCTGGAGGTCCGGCGCGTTGGGCCGGGGATTGAAGGCATTGTCGTACATGATGCGGCCGAGGGCGTTCATCGGCTCTTCGATGCCGCGGAAGGTGATGCGGCGTTTCAGTGCCCGGTAGTCGCGGTAATAGCATCGGAACACCGTTTGGCGCAGTGCCGCGGCTACCGTGCGGGTGGTGTCCGTATTAACGTTCGGGTTGCCGTCACGGTCGCCGCCGGGCCAGAAGCCCAGTTCGAAAATGCCGGCCAGCACGTCGCCGAGGTCGAATTCTTCGTTGAGGCGGGTCTGGATATCGGCCAGCGCGTTGTAGAACACGTGTTCCACGAACCACATCAGGCTCAGGGCCTCATCCACGGGCGTGGGCGAGGTTTTATTGAAGAAGGGCGTTTTGCCCAGCTGCTGCAGTAATAAGTTGATGGCGTTGATGTCGTTGATTTTCAGGGCCTCGATGAGGTCCGTCATGATGGTGAGCACCGTGCCGGGGTAAAACTGGGTGGGGTGGGCTGTGAGCACGAGGCGGAGGGAGAAATTCCGCAGTTTTTCGCTGATCTTGTCCCGCACCTCGTCGTCCTGCGCGATCTGCTGCACGAGGCCCTGGAGGGTGCCGTTGCCGTCGGTACGGCTCAGTTTGCTGAACGAAGAGTCTTCAATGGCGTCGAAGAGCACCACCTGCCTTTCGATGTACTGGATAAAGCGGAAGAGGCGGTTGATCTGCTCCCTTTCGTCGATTTCCGGGGCCCTTTCTTTGAAGAAGGTTTCGATGATCTCGGCCGGCGACTTCAGTTTGGCGACGCCTTTTTCGCAATGGGAGGTGAAAAACGGCAGTAAAATGCCGGTATCTTTTACCTGGTAAAACGGCAGGGTTAAAAATAAACTGTTATACAACTCAAAGCGCGTGATCACTTCACGGGTGTATATATCTTTCTGGTTGCCGGACTGTTTCAACATGGACTATTCGTTAAGCACCGGCAAAATTATAAATATTAATAAGAAAGATGGGGAAAAGTTGGGGTGTGGGGAGGAATTTTGGGCAGAAGATGGCGAAAGTGGGATTACGGGGAGGGTAAAGCTGTTTAGAATGCATGGATGATTGTTTTTTGTTATTTGTTTAAGGCGTCATTCTTCCGGCGCCAGCACAATGATGGTTTCGCCATTCTGCCGGATAGCTATTTTTGAGGTGGCGCTGTCAAAACAAATTTGCGGGTTGGTCGCATTTTCCTGTGATATGAAGGAAGAATTTTGTTTGCCGGAGTCGATATCTTCCATTGTATGTAATACTTCCCCGGTTTCGATGTCGATGATCTTGGGATATCGAAACAAGTCCCATGCTTTTGTGCTGTTGATCGGGAATACATTTCCGAATGGCCCCTGTACTTTCACCGCCGGAGAAATCGTGTTCTCCAGATGGTTCCATATGGCGATATGATTTTCCGGTAAAATGGGTACGGCTTCATCATCAAAAGGCTCGCTTTCGGTGGAGCCAATCAGTATATTCTCACCATCCAAAAATGCCGCTACGTTTACATCTATCCCGACAGCCGGCTCGACCAGACGGTTATCCAGTAATGCAGGGTTATTAAAACATGCTTCGATGTTGTATAGAGCAATGGTGTTGACCGGATGCCATTCCCAGCCGCGTACCATCAGGAACTTTTTATCCGGGCTAATCAGCAACCTCGAGTGGAAAGTATCGCCAGGATGGCGATCGGGGCTATCGGTGACGAGTTCACCCGTTTCAACATCTTCAAAATCCAGCCGGCAATATTTCAACGGGCAATGGGCCAGGTAAGTCCGGTTTTCGAATGTAATAAAGGCCGCCGGGTATTCGTAAGAATCCGAAAAATAGTAACTGCGGTTGATTTCGCGCAACAGGATGCCGTTTTTCAGCAAGAGCCCTTTGGTGCCCAGTCTTTTATATAAGAACACGTAGGTTCCGTTTTCAGATGCAATGACACCGTCAAAGGTGGAGTAAGTGTATGCCAGGAGATCGTTGCGGGTACCATCCGGCTTATATTGCTGTCCGGCACTTCTCCAGTCCACAATACTACCCTGGAACCAATCAATTGTTTCAAGGTAGTTCGTTTTGATAATTTGTTTTTTCATAGTCAGGAATTACAGATCGCGGCGCTGAGGTTGGCATCCGATTGCAAGTATAGTAAAAAGTGGACTGGGAAAGTAAAGTCATCCACCACCTATGTGTTGAGTATGATATCCGGCAAAACCTTCAGATCATTGATAATTAACCACATCACAGCCAAAATTTGTTATTTTTATTTACAATTACCGGATCCATATGCGTTTTACCCTGCCCAATAACTCCCGAAGCATCATCGAAACCATCCTGGTGCTGCTATTGCTCCTGGCCCTCATCTTTGCGGTGTATGATGTGCTCAGGGTCTTTTTCGGGGTGTTTACCTTCGCGCTTATTTTCTCTGTATCCTTCGCCTCGCCGTATGAACGCCTCGCCAAAGCGCTGGGCAAACGCCGGAAGCTGGCCGCCACGATCTATGCCCTTGTATTGATCCTCCTCATTGCCATACCGGTAGTGTACATGGTGGGTGCGCTGGGCAAACACATGAAAGATGTGCTGAATTTTTATACGGAGATCAAAACGCATGGCCTGCCGCCGTTACCGCCGCAGGTAACACAGCTGCCGGTGATCGGGGATTCCGCAACGACCTTCTGGCAACATCTCCGCGAAAACCCGCAGGAAGCGCTGATGGGATACGAACATCAGATCAGGGCCGCCCTTCACCGCATTCTCACCGGGGGCGCGGGCGTGCTGGGCACGGCGCTGCAATTCATTGTAGGCATCATCATATCCGCAATCCTGCTGGCCGGCGGGGAGAAAGTGATCCGGCCGCTGAAAGTGGCGCTGGGGCACCTGCTGGGCACGCGCGACGGGATGGCGCTGCTCGATGCGACCAATAACGCCATCAGGGGCGTGTCTATCGGCGTGATGGGCACGGCGTTCATTGCCGCGTTCATTTCGTGGATCGGTTTCCTGATCGCCCATCTCCAGTTCCCGATTTTGCTGGCGGCCATTGTGTTCTTCCTTGTGCTGATACAGGTAGGGCCTTTGCTGGTATGGCTGCCGGCCGTCATTTTACTGGCCATCAACGGGCATACGGGTACGGCGGTATTTGCGGCGGTATACGGCGCGCTGGTGCTGGTGGTGGACGCGGTGCTCAAACCCATCCTGATCGCCAAAAGCGGCGGCAGGCTGCCTTTCCTGGTGCTGTTCATTGGCGTGGTGGGTGGGCTCGCGGCATGGGGATTTACCGGCATGTTCAAAGGCGCCATCATCATGGCCGTATTCTATACAATTTTTACCTCCTGGCTGGAACGGAAGGCAGACAAACCCGGCACTACGGAAACCGCCGGGGCCGGAGAATTCATATAAATCACCGTTTTGAAAAGAGCGCTCAAACGTATATCGGTTTTTGTGGTGGCAGTGGTGGCGGTCTGCATCGCGCTGTTCTACTACGTTCTCACGTACCGTTTCAAGGAAAGCCTGCGCTACGCCGTCAAAATGCAAACCAAAGGGCGGTATGCCTTTGATGCGGGCAGCGCGGAAGTGTCGTTCCGGAAAATGGCCATCACCCTGCGGAAGTCGTCCGTACGCTGCCTCGATCCGCGGGATGATGCGGCGGCTTACGACATCCATATCCCGGAAATGTATTTTTCGCTGGCGTCGTGGACAGACGTGCTGGTGAACAAAAAAGTGATCGCAGACAGCATTGCCTTCATCGCGCCGCACGTCAAAATGAACGTGCGGCGGAGAGCCGCGCGGAGAAAGGAATTTAAAGGAACGGACATCCTGGATATCCTCGAAAAAACACTCATGCATTTCAACGCCCGCTCTTTCACCATGAAGGGCGCGGTGTGCGAATACCTCCCGGACAATGCGCCCGCGCTGCGCGTTAACGATATCAACCTGTATGTGCAGAATTTCAGGGAAGTGAACAATGACGATAGCCGCTTTTTCGGTTCTGACCGGGTGGTGTTTTTCCTTGGGCGCCAGCATTGGGTATTGCCGAAACGAAGGCAGGAAGTGCGTTTCAGTTCCCTGCGCTTCGACAGTAAAGGCCAGCGCCTGGAAATAGACAGTGTGGATTACCAGGAACAGGACACTTCGGGTAAAGGAGGGCTGCAGTTGCAGGCCGACCGTTTGTTTTTTAATTCACGGCACCTGCCGGCGCTATACCAGCACAACCGTTTGCTGATCGATACCCTCACCTGCGTGCGCCCGGTGCTAACGGTGCCGCACGGCCGCCACGGCGCGCCGAAGGATACCGCGATGGCGGCCAGCCGCATGCCGTTCCGGTATGTGCAGATCGGTTTTATCAACGTCGTGGATGCAGATGTGCATCTCACGGGCCGCCAGGCGGCCAGCCGCAACAGTAACCTGCGCATCTACAACCTGCGGGTGACACCGGGCGCACAGGACCCGCTGCAGCTGGACAGTATCCGGATGGATTTGAAGCAGCTCGTTTTTTATTCGCGCGACAGTTTATACCAGATGCGCATCGACGAGTTTACCGTGGAGCGGGACGGGATTTTATTTTCCGGGGTGCACTATTCGCCCACGGACAAGAACCGCGCCGCCAAAACGGTGACGGCCACAGCGCCGGCGTTGCGGCTGAAGAACGTGAATTTCGAGTCCCTGCTCCGGAAACATCTTCACGCCGACGAGGCGGAACTGGTCAGTCCCGTTATTACCGTACATCAGCAACATGCCCGTGCGCCGAAAAAAGCGCCTGTTGCGGGCGATCAAAAAAAGATGGACATCTTTTACCAGACGCTGCATGGCATCAGCGAGATGGTACATGTGGAGCATTTCCGGCTGCGCAACGGTGAACTGGGCTTCAAGGCGGGAGGAGAGCAGGGAGCGGCGTTACAGGTGCATGACATCAATGCGCACGTTCTGCTGAACCGGCTTTTTCACAGCGATTCGCTCGTGGACGTAAAGCACGCCATCCCCGACCTTCGCGTGGGGCATATGGAACTGCAATCAAAAGGCGCGCGGATATCTGCCCGTAATTACCGCTTCGACGGCGTGACGCGGCGGAACTGGGGCGAATCCATCGATGCGCACCTGCCCAATGGTTCGCATATCGCGATAAAAGATATTTTCTGGGAAGTGTTCGACTGGGATGTGCTCCAGCAAACCGGCGACATCCAGGTAGCGCAGCTGCGCGCCGGCAGCATCGTGGCGAACATCCGGCAGGGCGCTGCAAAAAAGCCCGCTCGTCCGCTGCCCGTCATCCGCATCGCCAACGTGCAGGCCAACCAGTTTTCGCTGACGCAGGCTTCGGAGCAGGGCAGCACACGGATAAACGGGAAGGCGCTGGTATTACAGCAGCTGCAAAGCGCCAGCGATCATTTTGCCTGGAGCAATGCGTCCGTACAGTTGTCGGAACTCGCGGTGAAACGCCCGGCCTGGCTGCTCACCGCGGGTGCCGGAACGCTGCACAGCAACCGGGAGAATGTGCTGCACGGGATCCGGTTTGAAAAAGACGATGTGAAAGTGCATTTGCCTTTGCTCCGGTTTAAACTCCCGCTTCACTCATCCGCCATCTCATCATTAAACATCCCGTATCTCTACGCAGACAGCGCAACGGTGGACGTGATTGCGCGGAAACGGACGGATGGTGCAGCCATGGCAGGGATGGGCAATAAAGGCCTGCAACCGGCCAATACCACATACGGGCAAACCGTAGGTGCCCCAAAGCCGCAGCCTGCAGGGGGGGAACCGGTAAATCCGCAATCAACCCGCACCTCCGTAGCCGTAACGAGCGCTCGTACCATGCAACCAACGGATCTCGATGTGGAAAATGGCCGGCAACCAAAGACGGCGGCCGCACATCCGACGCCGGACATTCACGCCGGTGATATTCAAATCAACCATACGCACATCAGCTACACCGGTATCAAGGAAAAGGACTCCGTTCATCTTAATACAACCTTGCAACTGCGCATCAAAGACGCGCACTCGGCAGCACATCGCATTACGTTCCACTCCGCCGCTGCTTCGCTGTCTGACACCCGGCTGCAGCAAACCGGGGTACAATTGCAGCTGCCCTTTGCCCGGCTGGAACTGCGGGAAGGTGCGATGCAGCAGGGCGCTTTCTCCGCGCATGCGGTGCTGGACTGGCGTGATGGGGTCTTTCATTTCAGCAAAGGGGGCGCACAGGTAAGTGCCGAAGCATTGTCTGGCAGCGTTCCGCGGATGCTGATGACGTTTCGGGAGGGTGAGGCCATCAACTGGCAGCAAGTGGCAGCGCATCTTGCCGCATCGGGCCGCAAGCTCCATTACGGTAACGACAAACTCAATGCAGGAGCAGGTTCATTTGAGTGGACAGGCAACGCGCTGCGGTTGAAAGATATGTTCATGCTGCCGGTGCTGGACAGGGAAGCGACGTTCCAAAAAGAAAAATGGCAGGGCAATTATATGACATTGAACGGTGGAACGGTCACCCTGTTTCCTACCGCCATCAGCGATTCGATGGTGCACATCGGCAGGGTGGAGCTGGATAGCGCGGACCTGCATGTGTCGAGAGACAAGCTGCTGCCTTTTCAGCACGGGGTGGAAAAATTCATGCCCACCACGCTGGTGCGCAACATCAGGTTTCCCTTCCGGGTAGATACCATTCAGATTGCAGGCAGTAAAGTCACATATGCGGAACGTACGCCCAAATCGAAAGGCTGGAGCGAAATACCGTTAACAAACCTGTCGGGTACCATTCTTCGCCTGGGGAACCGATTTGACGGTAATGATTCATTGTATGTAAACGCATCGGCCAACGTATTCAGCGGCAACGTGCGGCACCTGACTTATGTGGAATCGTACGGCGACAGTCTTGCGGGGTTCGCCGCCAGCCTCGGTGTGGCGCCCGCCAGCTTGCCGGAACTGGCCGGCAGTGCAATGCCGCACGGGAATGTAAAGGTTGTGAGCGGACAGATAGATACGGTTTACAGCACCTGGGAAGGCAATACCTATGCCGCTTTCGGGCAGATGCACTTTTATTACAGCAACCTCCGCGTGAAAATCGGGAGCAGGCGCCACCCCGGCAAATGGCGGCTGGTGCCGGCCCTGGAAACCTGGCTGGTAAACCTGCTGATTCCTTCTCGCGTCACGAAACCTTCCCTGATCTTTTACCCCCGCGACCAGGAGCGTTTTATCTTCAACTACTGGATCAACGTGCAGAAACGTGGGGTGATGACGGCCGTGGGTTTGAAGCGCAATCGTGCTTACCGCAAACAATACCGCAAATATCAGCAACAGTACCGTTTGCCGGCAACGGCGACGGGATTTTGATTTCATCGGGTTAAGAAAGGGGGATGCCTGAGCGATGACGTTTCGCAAACAATACCGCAAATACCAGCGACAGTACCGTTTGCCGGCAACGGGATTTTGATTTCATCGGGTTAAGAAAGAGGTGTTGCCTCAGCTACGGTGTTTCCCTGCGATGACCGCCTGGCCGTCCATGATCAGCTGAACTGATTGGTGATGACCCGCCATCGTCATTGCGATGGATGTATAGTATGGCGGAAATTCGCTGCCGTTAAAAATTATGGATATATGATATGAGCGCCCCGGCTTGAATCGTACGGGCGTTAACCGGCTGCGGGTCCCCGAGCAGGAAATTGTCTTCGTCCGGGTGATCGAGGTTGATGGTCTGGTCGTACCGGCCGGTGCTGCCGTAGGAAAGCAGCAATCCTGCCCGCACGTGGTACCGCTTCTTACGCATGCTTACACCCACCTGTGCATGATACATGTCCCAGTCGGTGGTGTTGACTTTATAGCCCTCGGTAACGGTGCGGACGTCACCATTGATACCCTTGTCATACGTGAAATCCGTACGCAGGCTCGCGAAAATGAGCGTGGAGCCCATTATCCTGTAACTAGCGCCTATTCCCACATTCAGCACACCGCGCCTTTCGTCGTTGAGCTGCAGCATGGAGGCGGCCGCATTACTGCTGCCGGTATCCGGCCGGATGAAAGCTGCGGGTTTGGGTTTTAGCACCTGGTAAGCTTTTACCGGGGCGAAGTATTCGGCGCAGATGTAAAGCTGCCCTCGCTGGTGCATATACGTATAGCCGGCGGCGATACTCAGCGGGTTTTTCCAGTTGGTCTTCAGGCTGCTCTGCCGTGTGCTGGCCAGTATATTGATGGCCTGCGCGGGAGTGACCATCAGGTTGCTGATTTCCACATTCGATATGATCGTGCCTTTCCCGTTGACTTTCCAGGTGGGCGTAGTCACCAGGAAACCGACATGGTGACTGGGCGACAGTTCCCAGGCCAACCCGGCGCGTACCCGGAAACCGGCCTGGTGATAAGACGCGGTGTAGTTTTCAGACACGGTGGTGATGGGCGCCAGCACCGTATCGGGGCCGGCAGGGTTCATAATGGCCCGCCCGACGTAATCGACCGTGGTACTTTGTTTGCGAACGAAGGCTTCGGCAGTGAGGCCCACCGAAATGCGTTTGTTCAACCGCATACCGTCCGCCAGCTGAAAGGAGGTATGATCTACCCTGTTGGCGGATTTGTACTGACCGATAAAGGTTTCCGCTCCCGGACTGTAGCTATTGTTCAGCACATCCTGCACCACATCTTTTTGCTGCGATACGCCATAGTCGATCACCGGTGTATGTACGATGGCATAGGCCAACGTGAAGGGCAGCTTCTTTTTAATGAACGGTACCGCGTGGGAAGCCACCATCGGCACGATGCTCGTGCCCTGCGAACGGAGATGCAGCCCCGTGCCGAGCCCGTCTTTCATAAATATCGATTGCCACTGGTAAATGGTGCCGCTTAGGGAGGAGGTGCTTCCGGCTGTGTTCACGAGCAGGGCGGGGTTATAAAACAGCACACCGCTATCGCGGTTCTGGGCAATTACGGAGCCCGGCATAAAATAACCCGCCGGTCCGTAGCCGGCCGACCAATAGTTGGCGTCCTGCGCGCGCAGGTTGGTAAAAACGGCCAGCAGGCATGCCGGCAGCAGCAGGTAAACAAATCTCATAAGCATTCAAGGCGTTTTGATCAGCGATGCGCCACGGTTTCATATTTTTCTTCATAGTCTTTCCGGATGGTGCCCATCCACCGGTCCCACCACAGGAAGTACAGCCCGTAGTTTCCCTTAAAAAACTGGTGATGCTGATTATGGTTAAACGATGTATTGATCCATTTGCCGATGCGGTTTCGTGCGAACCAGCGCGGGTACAGTTCCCAGCCGAGGTGGCCATACACATTGTAGACCATTTGTACCACAAATAATGAAATGAGGTGCGGATAGGTGAGGGGCATGGTAAATACCAGCACGGGCAAAATGCCGATTTCGATGACGGCTTCCAGCGGGTGAAAGGCAAAGGCGGCCCAGGGCGAGGGGTTGGTAGAGAGATGGTGGACTTTATGCACCGCAGGGAAAACAGGTTTCCAGTGCATGAAGCGGTGCATCCAGTAAAAGTAGGTGTCGTGTATGAAAAACATAATGGGGAAGGCGGCGATGAACCATACCATGCCATAATCGGCGATGTTGCGGTAATAAAAAGTATAATCCACTACCGGCTTACGGAGCACCACCATAACGCCCAGTGAAAAAAGCAGGATGGTGAGGAAGGAGAATAGTATTTCCCGGGCATAATCGCTGTTTTTCGGAAAACGCTGCTGGATTTTCCTGAGCAGAATACGCCTGCGGAGGAATACATAACACAGCAGGAACGCAACGCCCGCGATAATGAAGTAACGGAGCGCGATGAGGGTGAAAATGGCAATCCAGCGGTCGAACCAGGGCATACAGTCAATGATATTGCAGGAAAGTTAGTGAAAAAATCGCCGTTTTTGTCCCCATGCAATACTTTCGGTCGTTATGCTGATGAAACCATAAATTTGTTATCATGAAAGAGTTCGTATTAATTTTCAGGAACAGCACCAATCCGCACGAGAATCCTTCTCCCGAAACGATGCAGGAAAGGATGAGCTGGATGGCTGGCGTGGCCGCGCAGCAGAAGCTCGTGGATAAAGGGAACCGTTTGTCCGCCAGCCAGGCAAAAACCGTGAAACCCGGTAATGTGGTGACCGACGGACCATACACCGAGATCAAGGAATTCATCAGCGGCTATCTGATCATTAAAGCTGCCAGCATCGAGGAAGCGGTGGAAATCGCCAGGCAGAACCCGACTTTCAAAACGGGAGGCAGCATTGAAGTGCGTGCCGTGCTGACGCCGGACGATAAACACGTGTAAGTATGGGCGAGGGGGAAGCTACGAGCGGGCTGATCCCGCATTTATTCAGATTGGAGTATACCAAGATGACGGCCGTTTTATGCCGTCATTTTGGGCTGCAGCATATGGAAACCGCGGAGGACATCGTCAGCGAAACCTTCCTCAAAGCCACCGAAGTATGGACTGAAAAAGGTATTCCCGAAAACCCGACGGCCTGGCTATATACCGTCGCCAAAAATAAAACGAAAGACTACCTGAAACGGCTATCCGTTTTCGAAACGCAGGTAAAAGGCGCTATCAGGCCCGAGGCCGCTGAAGAAGCTCCCGCCTTTGAATTTGACACCCAAACGATCGCGGACGGCCAGCTGGCCATGATCTTTGCCGTATGTGACGCGGCCAATTCCACCGAATCCCAGATCTGCCTGGCATTGCAGGTGCTCTGCGGTTTCAGTGTGGAGGAGATTGCCGATGCCTTCCTTGCCAAAACCGAAACCATCAAAAAGCGGCTGCTGCGGGCCAGGGCCGTGTTGCGCGATATACAGTTCCATACGGGGCCTTTACGGGAAGCGGCGATTACCGCCCGCCTCGACGCGGTACTGCAAACGCTTTATCTTTTATTCAACGAAGGATATTTTTCAAAATCCGGCAACCGCGCCATCCGGAAAGATCTGTGCTCGGAAGCTATGCGGCTGACGCTGGTGCTCACAGAAAACCCCCTCACCTGCACGCCGCAGGCCAATGCACTGCTGGCACTGATGTGTTACCAGAGCTCCCGGCTCGACGCGCGGGAAGATGAGGCGGGTGAAGCGATATTGTTCGAGCAGCAGGATAAGGAGCGCTGGAGCCGCGAACTGATTGATAAAGGCAATCACTACCTGGTGAATGCCTGTTCCGGCCACGAAGTGTCGAAGTACCACCTCGAGGCAGGTATCGCCTACTGGCATACCACGCCTTCGTCTGATAAAAAATGGGAGCACATCCTGGGGTTGTACAACGAACTGATCGTGATGGCCTATTCGCCTATGACCGCCCTCAACCGCACATTCGCCTTTGCCAAAGTGTACGGCAACGGGCCGGCTATCGCGGAAGCGGAAAAATTGCAGCTCGAAGGCACGGGCGACTATCACGCCCTGCTCGGGTACCTGTATGCGGATACGGACGTTGCAAAAGCCGTCGCCCATTACCGCAAAGCCATCCAGCTTACCAAATCCGCCTCCGGAAAGAAAACCCTCGCCAAAGAAATCACACGGCTGGCGACAGGAAACTGAGATTTTAGCCGGGATGCTCTATTTTAGCGCAAAAATTCACCAGCTGCATGGACAGGCTCAGTTTAATCGGCATCATTGGTTTTGTGACGGTTTTTATCTGCTTTTTGATGGGGCTCTTCCTGCTCACCGTCAAAACGAAGCATAAACTGAGCAATGTGCTGTTTGCCCTGTATATCTTCGTGGCCGGCCTCGACTTCAGCGGATTTTTTATCTACCGCTTCCTCGATGCGTACAACAACTGGGAGATGCTCCGCACCCAGACCTCCCTGCTTTCCATGCCGCTGTTTTACCTGTACGTGCTGTCTGTCTGTTATTCGGATTTCAGGCTGCGGCCCGTTCACCTGCTGCACCTGTTGCCTTTTGTGATCAGCAACCTTGCGGTGGTACAGGAGTATTACCTGGCCGGGCAGGCGGCCAAAACGTATTATTTCGAGCACTATGGCAGCATGCCACAGGTACAGGTGAAGCGGGTGGTGCTCGAACTGCAGTCCGTGTTTTACATCACGGCGATCTTCCTGACGCTGAAAAAATCGAGGAATATCTTTCTTGAAAACTATACCGGCCCGTCGATCGTGTCTTACAAATGGCTGTTCCAGCTGGTGGTGATAACCACGGTAGTGCATGTGATCGTTTTTTTGCGGATGCTTTTCCAGTGGACGACCGATGATGAAAATGCCATTACCTGGGCACTGCTGTTCGGCGCCATCACGGCCCTGATCGTGATGTGCTGGTTTGTGCTGAAAGCTCTTTACCAGCCCGAGCTTTTCAGGGGCGTGGATTCCACGCTGCCGCTGGTCAGGGAAATGTTGCCGGAACCGGAAAGCGTAAAACCATCCGGGACGGAAGAGAAAATCGCCATGCTGAAGGCCTATATGGAGCAGGCGGAACCTTATCTTGAACCGGACCTCACCATACAGGAACTGGCCGCGCGGATGAACATGCCCATGCGGGAATTGTCGTTGCTCATCAACCATCACCTCAACCAGCACTTCTTCGATTTTATCAACGGGTACCGGATCGAGAAGGCCAAAAAACTGCTGAGCAGCTCCACGAAGCAGGCGCTGAATGTACAGGAAATCTTATATGAAGTAGGTTTTAACTCCAAATCGTCGTTCAATACGGCTTTTAAAAAGCATACGAATACCACACCGACGCAATACCGAAACAGCTCGTTATCAGGTAATTGAGAAAAGTCGAACGCTTTTTTCGGAAAGTCGTACCCAATTACCGGCATCAAAACGGTTCGATTTTATGAAGTCGTCCGCCTCCCCGGAGGGGGTATCGCACCTTTGTGCCCATAACATCGAATTATGGGCAGATTTGTAATTTTTTGGATGTGTACGTTCCCGTGTTGGGCGCATGCACAGGTGAACCTTTCCGGCATGGTGCAGCACAATGCCGCTCCCGCTGCTTTTGCGAATGTGGTGCTCCTCAATACCGCCGGGAAGGTGGAACAGGGGGCGCTGACGCAGGAGAACGGCAGCTTCCGGTTGGCGGTGAAAAGCGGCCGGTATACCGTCAGGATAAGTTATGTGGGCCTGGCGCCCTGGGAGCGCACCCTGCAATTGGAAAAAGACACTTCACTGGGCATCGTGACGCTGAAAGAACAGGAGGGCCGGCTGAGGGAGGTGGTGATCACCGGTGGAAGAAAGCTGGTGGAGCAGCAACCCGACCGCCTCATCTTTAATGTCGAAAACAGTATCGCCGCCGTGGGGGGGAACGCCCTCAACGCACTCGGCGCTGCGCCGGGCGTGCTGGTGCAGCACAACGTGATTTCCATGCTGGGCAAAGGCGCCAGCCGGGTGATGATCAACGGCCGGATGATCGAGCTGACGGGGGAAGACCTCGCCGCCTACCTGTCGTCCATCAGCGCCGCCGATATCAAAAACATCGAGATCATCACCAATCCACCCGCACGGTACGATGCGGCCGGGGCAGGCGGGCTTATCAATATCAACCTGAAAAAAGGCGCCGCCAACGCCTGGAAAAACACCACGGTGCTGAGTTACGACCAGAACGCCTATGCTTTTTATTCGCTGCGGAACAGTTTCCTCTACCAGCGGAATAAACTCCGGCTGGCCGCCTCCATCGGGGGAAAAACCGGGTACCTGAAAACCCGGGAGGAATTAAAGACTTATTACGTGAAAGGTCTCTGGCAACTGGGGATTGACGGGAAGGAAAAACAGGAGAACCTGAACGGGAGCGTTGCCGTGGATTATGATTTTACCGATAACATATCCGCCGGTGTCCAGTACGCCGGTCAGCACAACAACCCGGACCGGTCGGATGTGGCGACGATTGCCATACACGATGAGGCAGGCAGCGTGGCATCTTACCTCATCAACCGCGGGCAGAACGATATCGGCAATACCAGCCATACGCTGAATGCGCATCTCATTGCGAAGCTGGATACCCAGGGCCGGCGGTTTTCCTTCGATCTCGACCGTTTCGTGTACCGGTCGGGCATCGACAACCAGTTCGCGGCATCATCGTATTCTTCGGAGATGGCTTTCCTGCTGACGGGGCAAATGGCCCGCAATGTTTCGGAACAGCATATCTATAACACCAGCGCAACGGTGGATTTCGATTACCCCATGAAGGCGTTCCGGCTAAACTACGGGGCAAAGCTCAGTTTTATAACCAGCAAATCCGGCGGAGACTATTACAACACCATCAGCGGCCGGCCGGTGTGGGAGCAGGAGCGCTCCAACCGGTTCGATTACCGGGAATATAACCAGGCAGCATACGCCTCCGGCAGCAAAACATTCAATGCTCATATCAGCCTTCAGCTGGGCCTGCGGCTTGAGCACACAACAACGGAAGGGCATTCGCCACCCAAGCCCGGCTGGTACGTTAACAGTTACCTCAAACTGTTCCCGTCCTTATCCTTCTCCTATAAAATGAACGACGATCACGGGTGGGTGCTGAACTATGGCCGCCGTATCACCCGGCCGGGTTTCCGCGACCTGAACCCGTACCGCTCTTACCTGAACAGTAAAAGCTATTCCGAGGGCAACCCGTTCCTGCAACCGGCGCTCAACGACAATCTTGAGGTGGCCTACACATACAAGGGAAAATTCCGGACGAATGCATTCCTGCATATCACCAGCAACGGCTTCGGGGTGATATTCAAGGCCGACCGCGCCACCAATACCCAAACCGTTATTCGGGAGAATTATTACAAGGAATACGCGTTCGGGATAGGGGAGAACTATACCGGCAATATCACGCCCTGGTGGGAAAGCAGCAACGACCTGTATCTGCTGAGCTCCAGGACGTGGTTCCACGGGATTGATGCCGTGCCGCTGAACGGCGAGCAGCTGTATTTCAATACCGTCAACGCCTTTTCCCTCAGCCGTGCTACCAAACTGCAGGTCGACTTCCTGTACAGTTCGCCGTTCAAAAAAGGGCTGTACGAGATCGGCTACCGGATGAGGTTCAATATCGGCATTAAACACAGCATGCTGAACAACCGCCTGCAGCTGGCCGCGTTTGTAAACGATGTTTTCAATACCGCTTACCTGAAAGATTATAATTCCGTCGTCAACTCCATCCGGCAGGAATACAGCCAGAACAACAGCAGCCGGTATTTCCGTTTGTCGCTCACCTACCAGTTCGGGAACAGTAACCTCGATATCCGGAAGCGAAGCGGCGGCAACGACGAAGAAAGGAAACGGGCAGACTAATGCTGCGGTCTTCTTCCATCTTTCGACAGCAGCACCCGGTTCACCACCTTCTCCATCACTTCATCGCGCAGCGTGCGGCCCAGGGGGACTTCGCGGCTATGTAGGCGGATGATGTTGCCTTCGATGGCCTGGATGCAATTCATGTTGACGATGAAAGATTTGTGTACCCGGATGAACGTGTGGGCTGGCAGGCTTTCTTCCACGGCTCTGAACGTAATGTGGATGATGATCTTTTTGACGGCGGTGTGCACGATCACATAGTTCTGCATGCCTTCGAGGTACAGGATGTCTGATAGCATCACTTTTTCATACACCTGGTTCTGTTTCAGGAAGATGTAATCCGGCGCGGGCACCTGTTGCAGCAAAAAGTAATCGCGTGCCTTATGGACGGCTTTGATGAAGCGCTCCGGGGATATGGGTTTAAGCAGGTAGTCAAGCACGCTCAACCGGAAACCTTCCAGCGCATAGTCCGGATAGGCAGTGGTGATGATGGTGGTCGGGGGATTGGGCAGCGCTTCGAGAAAGGAGAGACCCGAGAGGCGCGGCATATTGATGTCGAGGAACATGAGGTCCACCTGTTGCTGCATCAGCGCATTCTGTGCGAAGATGGCGTTTTTATAGCTGCCGGTCACTTCGAGAAAATCCATGTCGGCGGCCAGTTGCTCCATGCCTTCACGGGCGAGGGCTTCGTCGTCTACAATGATGCATTTCATCTTTTTCATATGTCGCCGAGTTGGATAGATAATTTGATGGAAAACAGATGTTCTTGCTGCGAGATTTTCAGGTTGTGGCGGCCGGGGTAGAGCAGTGAGAGCCTTTTTTGCACGTTCCTGAGCCCGATGCCGCCGGATGTCGGAAGCCCGGGCGTCTGTTGCTGATGGTCGAAGGTGTTGGTCACTTCCATCGTCAGCAGTTGCCCGTGCAGCGCGGAGTCGATCTTTACGAAGTTGCCGTCATAACGGTCGCGCGAAACGAACTTGAATGCGTTCTCGATGAAGGGGGACAGCAGGAAGGGAGCAATCAACCGGTTGCCCGGCGCTTCCGGCCACCGGCATTCCGCTGTGACGTCGCTGCCCCAGCGCGTCATTTCCACATTCACGTAATTTTTCAGATAGCCGATCTCGTCATTCAGCGGGATGTACGCTTTGCCGCTGTCATACAACTGGTGGCGCAGCATGTCCGAGAATTTCAGCAGCACGGACGATGCCTGCTGTACGTCTTTTTTCATCAGCACATGGATGCTGTTCATGACGTTGAAAAGGAAATGCGGGTTCACCTGGTCGCGCAGCAGTTGCAATTCCGCTTCGAGATGCGCATTTTGCAGGGTACGGTGTTTTTTGTCGATGGTGGCATGCTCCCGGTAGAACCGGATGCCGCATATGCTGCCGGTGATCAGCAGGGCGCTGGTGAGCATGGAAAACCACCGGGCGATCAACGACATCTCTTCCGGGTCAAAATAACGGTCGATCAGGGCGAAGAGCAGGCCCATCACACTACAGGCCAACAGCCCGATGCCCACGAAGCGCGCCAGCTGGCGGCGCCTGATGAACACCGGCAACAACACGTCGCTTAGCAGCAGTGTGAACGGGATGGCGGTGCCGATGATCAGCGAGGTGTACAGCACCGAACGGTAGAACCCCATCGGCGACTGGATCATGACCTGCATAAAGAGGCTCAGGGTCAGCAGCGTCCACACGAATACCTGCAAAGGCCACCATTTCAACGTTTTTTCTTCCTGCATGTGCAACATTTATCGGGCAAAAGTCAGTAAATAATGATGATAAAAAATGTTAAGGTTTGAAGTTCACGCGGAATCCTGCGCTGGCGAACCAATTGGCTGCGAGGCGGTGCTCGGGCTGCGTGGAGAACATTTCTGAAAGGCGTTTGTGGCGGTAGTCGGCGCTTCGCAGCAGGGCGTAACCGCCCGAGAGGCTGAAGCTGACATGTTTGGTGAGGTGAAAGGTATTTTCGAGCCCCAGTGTCATTTCCCGGTAGCCCATCAGGCGTTTGGACGACACGCGGCTTTCCACGTCGTACGAATTACCGTTGAGCCGCAGGCCCAACCCTGTTTCAAGGAAGCCGTTCACGCGATAGGAGGCGCTGATGCCTTCAGGGATGGCTACCTGTACGTTGAATTTGCCGGCGGGCGTCCATTTCACCAGAACGGCCGGCAGCACCATGGGGGTGCCGAAAGTGTTGCT